>SMWD01000145.1 GCA_004357495.1 Gammaproteobacteria bacterium | reverse complement strand
GATGGCCGGCGCATCATGCGCGCCCTGTTGGGGTACGGCACGCAGACATTGCGTGCCGCCGGCGCGGAGATTAGCGACGCCGGCGGTGGTTTCTACCTGTTCCCGAGCTTCGCGGGCACGATCGCCGCGAGGACTTCGGCCGCTTTGTGTGAGCAGATACTGGAAGAGGCGGGTATCGCGATGCTACCGGGCAGTGATTTTGGGCAACCGCCCGAGGACCTGACCGCACGTATTGCCCTGGTCGATTTCGACGGCGCCGGCGCCATGCAGGCGGTGGCGCAACTGCCCGAGGGTGCGGACCCCGACGAAGCCTTCCTGCGCCGGCACTGCGAGGCCGTGATGAACGGGGTCGATCGCCTCTGTGGCTGGCTGTCCGACAGGTAATTCCGTGGCCCTGCGAACGACTGCGGAGGCTCGCAGTGTCCGTACTCCGCACCTGCTGTCAATCGGCCGGGGGCAGGAGCCGGACGACGGGTAGCTGCTCGGGCGCATCGACGAGCCGACGCGCCACGGGCGCTTTCTACTGAATATCGGCAGTTGACCGCGGGTTGCGGTGTGGGAGTTAATAACAGCGGTGTGTAAATGGAACTCATCCAACTTTCATTTGACGTGACGCCATGGTCTTGATCGAGCGCGTCCGGCCGTCTGACCCCGGCTTTCAACAGCTGATGGCAGAACTCGACGCGTATCAGTCGCAGCTGTATTCCCCGGAGAGTAACTTCCTCGATTCAGTCGAGGCGTTGGAACAGGCCGATGCCTGTGTGCTGGTAGCTATCGTGGGCGGCGAGACGGTCGGCTGCGGTGCGATGAAAATCATCGGCGGCTATGCCGAGCTCAAACGCATGTATGTGTCGTCAGGGCACCGACGTCATGGCGTCGCGACCGCTTTGCTGGAATGGCTGGAGAGGGAGATTGCGTCTGCCGGCGTACCGTGCGCTTGTCTGGAAACGGGGGTGCATCAACCCGGTGCGCTCTCATTCTATGCGCGTCACGGGTACCTCCGGCGCGGGCCGTTCGGTGACTACCGCGCCGACCCCTTGTCAGTGTTTCTGGAGAAAGACATGCCCGGGGTCGGACCAGAGTAAGTCATTGACAGTCTATGAAATTTGATCGAATAAACGCTGTATCCGCAGGCTAATCGGCCAATTTGAACGCTAAAAGTAACGGTTTTCTAGCAACTTCCGCCGCCGCCGCCGTCGCCATCACCGCCGCCGAGCCACCATGAGCCGGAACCCGAGTGCGGGACATTCTGATCGATACCGCGATTCTGGAAATAGGCGACGAGCCACAAGGTCAGACCGATCAGGATCAGCGTATCGAACAGCGGCAAGATGACCGACGTTAATGTGCTCGCGCCGGAAATATCCGTGAACCGGAAAGCTGCAAAGCCGGCCAGAAATAATATGAGTAGAGTGCGAAACATATGTTTGAGGATGCCTGCTCCTGAAATCATTCTATACGGGCCCGTATCCCGCGGAGCGGCTGCGTGTCACAGTTTCGGGATGTTGCTGGGCCGGCCCTAGTTCGACTTGCCCTTGATCGTGTAGCGATCGCCTTGGAAGGTGGCGAACAGATCGTCTGTGAGCGGGTGATTGATCGGCTCGTGGCTGCTGTCGGCTTCGAGGTGTCGTTCCGCTACATAGGTTTCGTGGGTGCTGTTGTGCACGAGCACGTGATACCAGGGTTTATCCTTCGGCGGCCGCGACGTGGCGACATTTCTATACCATTCTTCCGATAGCATGAACTTGGGGTCGATGTCGTATACGACGCCACGATAGTTCAGGCGGGTGTGATAGACGACGTCGCCGATAGAAAAGTGGGCTGTTGCTGTCATGGCCTGCGCCGGTTGATCCGGCTATCGGGGAATGAGGTCAGATCATAACTCGCTCCGCAGCTAAACACAGCCGCGCGGCACTGTCCGGTTAGTCAGAGGATCTTCTGGTTCATCGCTTCGATCGCAGGGCCGCCTGGTACGCGAGTTCGGCCCATTCGCGCATTTCGCTCGGGTCGTCGAGCGTCTCTTCCGGCGCCAGGTAGTAGGACATACTAACGCGCTTGTCGCCCTTTCCATAGCCGAACTGGGGCAGGTCGAGCTCCGTGAAACGCCCGACGGTCTCGGCCTCGGTCGTGAGGTACAGTTGCTCCCTGGCGACGAGGCCGATCATGACGCCAGCGTAGAAAACGCCGTGCCCGCCGAACAGGCGGCGGACGCTGACCGCGCCAAACTCGCGAAACTGGTCCTCCAGGAAATCGCCGAATTCACTCATCGGGTCAGCTCGCACATCAGGGGCCAGACCAGCGGATTGGCGCGCACGATGCAGACCCTGAGCTTCGGAACTTCACCGGGGCGTTCTCGAGCGACATCGGGTCACCGAGCGAGATGCGGAAATCCGGGAAGTCCTCTGTGTGGTTCTCGCCACGTTAATCATCAACTACAGGTATGGCCGCACGAAATCCGGCAGACTCGATGTGTCGACCTTGTTCAGTGTGTTCGGAAACGGGGTTGAGTTATAGGTGTTCCAGAATAATGCGTGCCGGCCCGCCAGTTCACCGGCGCGGGCATCATGAATCAGCGCGGCCAGACCCTTGCCTGTATAGGTGGTGTCCAGCTGCAATGACTCCGTCCCTGCGATCAACGCGCAGGCCTCGCGGCATTCGGCCGTCACCTCGGCGTAGCCGGGGCCGAGAAACTCAGGGCGCAGCGTCAGATTCGCGAACGGATCGTCGAGCAGAGGGATTTCGTCATCGATCGCGTGCAGTTCACGATTGGTCTCCTCGAACAGGCGCCGCATGTTGGCCTCGGTGGTGACGGGTGTCGGCACGACCTGCACGGCGACGACCTCGGTTGGCAGCTGCGCGATGCGCAACCCGAGTGCCAGGCCGACGGCCGTACCCATCGTGCCGCAGGCCACGTAAATCCGGTCGGGTGCCTCGGCATGCTTGAGTTGGTCAGCCAGTTCGAACGCCGCGTTGACAAAGCCGACCGTGCCGCGCCATGACGACCCGCCCCAGGGTATCTGGCAGACCTTGTCCGGGCCACTTGCATGGTCGCGTGCGATCTGTTCCGCGGTAGCCAGCGAGTCGCTATAGCCCCTGGCAGGCACGAGCCTGGTGCCGATGCTGGCGTGGTAGCGCAGTGTCTGCGCCACATACGGCGTGACCGGTTGATCGGTGAGTATGCCGTAGCACTCGAAGCCGAGCAGTTGTGCGTAGATTGCCGTTGCCAGCACGTGATTCGAGCCGACCGCACCAAACGTCACGATGGCATCGCAGTCGCGCTGCCGGGCATCACCGAGGAGGTATTCGAGCTTGCGCAGCTTGTTGCCGCCGTATGGTTCACCGGTCAGGTCGTCGCGCTTGATCCATAGCGCCTCGAGTCCGAGATCGGCACCGAGATCTTCCGCGCGATCGAGGGGTGTTGGCAGACGGGTCAGCGTCAGGAACGGCAGTTCCAGCAGCAATTTCGGATACCGGGCGGCGAGCGTGTTCATGGCGGCAGCATCTCCTGCCTGCTGACGAGATTCGGGAACTGCGCGCACGACCCGGAGGGCTCCTCGGCCGGGAAGAAATGGCCGCCATGCTGGAAGCGAATGCCGCCGCCGTCGAAATCCTGTTCGGTCAGTTCCCAGATACGCTCGTACGCGCGGTTCTGGCCGTCGAGCGCAGGACCGTTCGGCCGGATCTGGATCGCGGATACGATCTCGCCGCTGACGAACTGGCCATTGCCGTCGAGTGTCGCGACGAGGATCGGCGCATAAGCTTTCAGGCCGGTCACACTGATGCCGTAGTACGTCGCGAAGTTGCCGAGGCTGTAAGCGATCAGCTTCTCGTTATAGACCTCCATGGCGCGCGGTACATGCGGCCCGTGCCCGATGACGAGGTCGGCGCCCGAATCGACCATGAGTCGCGAGAACTTCACGACATCGCCGCGATTTTCGCCGTAATAGGTCTCCGTCGTGAATGGAATGCGGCTCGCATCGACACCTTCGGCGCCGCCGTGGAACGACACGATGACCAGGTCGAAGTCTGCCGCAAGATCGGCAACCTGTGCCGCTGCATCCTCGAGGTCGAGCATCATGTTCGATTCCGTGAACGGCGCGAACGCGATCAGCGCGGCACGCACCCGGCCGTCCGGCCAGGTCGCGATATCGCCGGCCCGGCCGGAGTGCTTGATGCCGGCCGCCGCCAGCGACGCCATGGCTGCGCTGCGCCCTGCCTCACCGAAATCGCGCGCGTGATTGTTGGCGAGGCTCATGACTGTGAACCCTGCATTCGCGAGATGCAACGCATAGCGTGCAGGCGTTCGGAACAGGTAACAGGCATCCGGGTCCTTGCATTTCTTGAGCGGCTCGCCGCCGTCCAGCAACATGCCTTCTAGGTTACCGAACGCGATGTCGGCGCTCGAGAAAACCGGCGTGACCTCGGCCAGCATGCCGTGCCCGTCGTCGTCGGGCAGGTGGTTATCGGGGAAGTCGGTGCCGAGCATGATATCGCCGGCCGCAGCGACGGTGATTCTGGAGCAAGCAAGTTGCGCGCGGCGTTCGGCGGCAAGCTCTGCCGCCGTTGGCCCGGGCGGCGGGGGCGGTTCGACCACCGCCGGGGTTGGGGCCGGCCGAGGCGGCTCGTCGACGGTCTCGATCGAGGACGTACACCCGGCGAGCAGCAGGATGCCGATCAGGAGGGGTGTTTGCAGACGTTTGGAGCTATTCCCCGACACGAATCACCATGGCGTCGATCTTTGCGCCACGGAGTTGTTGGCGCAACCGGTTGAGCTGATCGAGACGATCGACCGGCCCGATCCTGACCCGATGATAAACCTTATCGTCGATGCTGACTTTCTGAATGCTCGACGTGACCCCGAGCATTGCAAGCTGTGCCTTGCGTCGATCCGCATCAGCGTAGGCAGAGAACGAGCCCGCCTGCAGCACGTAGACGCCCGGATCGTCGATCGTCTGCAGCGGAGCGGCCGGGATGACGGTCTTGTCTTCCTCCGGAATGACGACTTCAAAGTTTGGCAGCATGTCGTAGAACCTGAACCGCAGCGCCGGCGAGGCCGGGCTGTCGGCTGAGCGGGGTGCGGGGCTCGGCGCGGGCGGGGCCGCCGGCGACTTGGTAACCGGTGTTGCCGGGCCGGGTTCACGATCGTTCAAAAAGATCAGTGCAGCGACCGACAGACCGATGCCGAGCCCGAACACGCCCCAGACCCAGCCTTGCATGGCATCGGCCTGACGTCTGCGGGTCTTGCGCCG
>SMWD01000144.1 GCA_004357495.1 Gammaproteobacteria bacterium | reverse complement strand
TCCCGTTGCCGGCCGGCGTACGCATCTTCGAGTTTCAGATCGGCAACGCGTCCAAGCTTCGACTCCACCGATCGCGCCACTTCCGCTGTTTCGGCGTCCGATGGCGCGTTGAGTTTATCGAACGCCGCCTGACTTGCGACATCTGCACGGGCGGGTTCGGAAGATCGGATCTCGCTCAAGATGCGTGAGGACGTCGGGGAGGGCGCGACGTTGGGTGCGGCGGCACGCGCAGGCGATGCTTCGAACGTCGCTTCGGGGGCAAGCGAGTCCGGTGCGGGTGAGCCCGCACCGGACGATATCTCGAGTCTGAGTATCCCGTCATTCTCGTTATCTGTTGCAACACGCTCGGCCGGGCCCTTCTCGACCAGCCGGTTATCGGCGAGAATTCGGCTGACTTCGCGTTCCAGCGCAACGCGTTCGGCAAGTTCGCCGTCGGCGATACCGTATTCCCGTGCGGCCACGCCGGCGCCGGGTACCAGTGGGGTGCTCAGTGCTCCGCGCGCATCGACCTGGAACCAGGCGATCAATCCCGGAATCTCGCCGTCCACGGGGTAGCCCGATAACGGCGACAGCTGCAGGAAGTTCGCCGCCGGATCGCCGGATAACACGAGGAATGCATAATCGCCGAACGACCGTGCTTCTTCGCGGGCGATCAGAGTGACCAACCGGTCGTCGATGCGCGTGGCCAGTTCTTCGGCCAGCACCCGGTGCTGGTAAAACGCCTCCCACTTCAGCTGACTCCACGCCTGGTAGATCAACACGCCGGTCGGCACCGCGAGTGCGACGAAAAACATCATCAGCACGCTGCGCAGCCGCCGTTTGTCGAGGCCTTTGAGTACGGATCGCAGCATGTCAGCCGTCCGACCGCAATCGGTAGCCTGCACCGCGCACCGTGATGAGGTTGGCAGGTGTTCCCGGTTCGACTTCGATCTTGCGGCGGAGCTTGGCGATATGAATATCCACCGTACGCGTCTCGATACCGGAATCGCGCGCGTAGCCCCACACCTTATTCAGGAGTTCGTCGCGCGACACGGGCCGCTCGCGGTTCGCGTACAGGTACTCGAGAATATCCATCTCGCGTCGGGTAAACGCCAGGGTCTCATCGCCACGGCGACCGGCCAGGTTCGCGGTGTCGATCTCGATGCCACCGCCGAGCGCGATGATCTGCTCCTGTGCAATCCCTGTGCGCGAGCGCCGCAGGACAGCCGCAACCCGCAGCACCAGCTGCGCCACGGAGAATGGTTTGGCCACGTAATCATCGGCCCCGAGTTTTAACCCCTGGATAATATCCTCGTCGCTGGTCCTGGCCGTCAGCATGATGATGGGTTGCGTGCGATCGACCTGCCGTATTTCATTGCAGATCGCGTAACCATCCATGCCGGGCAGCATGATGTCCAGAACGATCAGGTCATACCGGCCGGTTAATGCTTTGGTCAGGCCGTCCGTACCGTCCCCGGTACTGTCGACGTCGTAGCCATGAAATACGAACACGTCGACGAGTCCGTCACGGATGGCGGACTCGTCCTCGACAACCAGAATTCGCAGCTTCTTGCTCACGCGAAAAAGGTAGCAGTTTAGCCGCCGCAATTCTGTAAATTCTTTGTAAATTCCGCCGCAGTGCTTTTACCGGAGCGTGTCTACCGGTTGCCCCGTCTATGGCTCACGATGATCCGCATCGAACGCGTCGTTGTGACGCGAGCTCACGAAGACAATGACATGGGAGACAAGACATGGCACTGATTAACCGGGTATCGAGGCTGTTCACAGCCGACTTCCACGCCGTCCTGGACCGCATCGAAGAGCCGGACGTCCTGCTCAGGCAGGCGGTCCGGGAGATGGAAGACGACCTCGCCCAGGTCGGGCAACAGATCAAGTGGCTCGCGCGCGAGCGTGATGATCTGGTCCGTCGGCAGGCCGACACCGAGCGGTCTTTGGGTGAGATCGGGGAGCAACTCGATGTGTGCTTCCGATCCGACGAGGAACAACTTGCCCGCACGCTGATTCGACGCAGACTCGAGGTGGAGCGACTGGCAAGGCAACTCGCGGCGCGGCTCAACACGAACGAGAAGGAGCTCGGGCAGCGCCGTTCGGCGGTCGAGGAAAACAGCCGACGGCTGGAAAGCATGCGGACGAAAGTCGCCTTGCTCGGCGAAGGTGTCGGCGACGAGTCGTTCAGGGAAGCCGCTATCGATCGCGACGTTCATGTTAGCGAAGAAGAGGTCGAAGTTGCCTTTCTTTGTGAACAACGTCTGCGCGAGCAGCAGCGGAGGGCGCAATCATGAAAACGCCCTCGTTTCTGAACGGCGCCGCGCTGGCGTTCGCGTTAAGCATTGCAGCGGCGGCTCTGTTTGCGACGCTGACGATGGTGATCATGCCGGGTGTCGTCATGCACTGGCTGATCGCCGGGCTCGGTCTGGCTTACACGCTATACCTGCTGCGTCAGACGGTGGCTCGCGTCGGGCGTGTTACGACCGTCGCGGTGTGGTGCATCGGCACGGTGGCGACCTGGGTGTTCAGCCCCTCGCTGGCCATGACCCTGATCATCCACGTCGGCATGGTCTGGATCATCCGCGTTTTGTATTTCTCCAACGGCGCGTTGCCCGCATTGCTGGATCTGGGCCTGTCGGCGCTGGCGCTGGCGGCGGGTGTCTGGGCGGCGGGACAGACGGGCAGCGTACTGCTGGCCGTGTGGTCTTTCTTCCTGGTGCAGGCGCTGTTCGGTTCGCTGCCGCGGTCGTTGACGAAACCGGCGCTGACGAGGCGCGTGCAGGAATCGACGGAGCGCGGCATGCGCCTGGAATCGGACGAGGACTCGTTCGAACGCGCCCATCGTAATGCCGAGGCGGCTGTCCGCCGTTTATCCGCGCGCAGCTGATTGCGCATCACATATTGATTTCCATACTTATTCTAAATCGCAGAGGAACCCATCATGAACTCCAAACTGATTGCCACCACCTTATTGAGTGCGACCGCAGCAACGGTCCTGTTCTACCCACACCTGAAAACACTCGGCGCGGTGACGCCGCCGATCGATCCGGTGGTCACCCCGATCATTTTGCCGATTATCGAGCAGCCGATCGTCCGGGAACGTCCGATCGTCGAAGTGGTCTTCGTCCTCGATACGACCGGCAGCATGGGCGAGCTGATCCAGGCCGCGAAGGAAAAGATCTGGTCGATCGCCGCCACGATGGCCGCGGCACAGCCGACGCCGGATATTCGGGTCGGGCTCGTGGCATATCGCGATCGCGGCGACGACTACGTTACGCGTGTCGTCGACCTGTCGGCTGATCTCGACTCCATGTACGCGACACTGATGGACTTTTCGGCCGACGGCGGTGGCGACGGTCCGGAAGATGTGAACAAGGCGTTGTACGATGCCGTGAACAACATCTCCTGGAGCCAGGATCCGGATGCCTACCAGGTCGTATTCCTGGTCGGCGATGCGCCGCCCCACATGGACTACCAGGGCGAGGCGCAATACCCGGAGATCCTCGCGCACGCGAGCAAGCGCGGCATCGTCGTGAACACGATCCAAGTTGGCACGATGGCGCAGACGACGCCGGCCTGGAAGCGCATGGCGAGCCTGTCACAGGGCCGTTACTTCCAGGTCGAGCAGGCTGGCAGCGCGGTCGCCATTGCGACGCCGTTCGACGAGAACATCGCTCGGTTGTCGGCGCAGCTGGATGACACCAGGCTCTATTACGGCGACAAGGCAGCGAAGGAAAAAGCCAGCCGTAAAGTGGCAGCGACCGAGAAACTGCACGCGGATTCCTCCGTCGCAGCGCTGGCCCGCCGCGGTGCATTCAACGTATCGGCGGCCGGCCGCAACAACTTGCTCGGCGAGAACGAATTGATCGACGCCGTGACCAGCGGTCGGGTCGACCTCGACGACATCGAGAATGACGCGCTGCCGGAGTCAATGCGGGCGATGGCGCCCGCAGCGCAGCGGGCGCTGATTGTGGAGACCGCCGGCAAACGTGCTCGCCTTCGTGAAGAGATCGTCGAACTCAGTAAAAAACGCGATGGTTACCTGAATTCCGAAGTCGCCGCGGCCGGTGACGTCGAAGAGTCGCTGGACTATAAAATCTACGCCGCCGTCAAGGCGCAGGCAAAGGAGAAGGGCCTGACGCTCGAGGCCGGACCGAAGTACTGATCGGGGTCGGTGATCCGGGGCCTGGCGCCGTCGCCGGTGTCAGGCCCCCCTTTTTTCAGATCAGTAGCGCCAGCCGATCTCCAGGCGCCCCATACCAAATTCCGGATCGCTGGTTTTACCGAAATCGACTTTCATGATGCTGTAGCTGGCACGCAGAAACATGTCGCGATTGATATCCCAGCGTACACCGAGCCCACCGCCGTAGTTGAATCGTGTATCGCTGTAGGTGCTCGTAAATGTCTGGCAGATATAACCCCACCATGGGTCCCACCAGCACCCGGTGGTCGGCGGTCTGTCCGCGACATTCGAGTCTATATACGTAAAGCCGGCGGACAGATCGATGAACGGCGTGATGGGTCCATCGATCAAATTGTACGTCCCTTTTACCTGGCCGTTAAACATGTCCATATGGTGCGAAAACGTCTCCGCACCATCCGCGGGATCTTCGGGTACGAGGGTCGCGTTGTAGCGTGGTCTCAGAAAATTCATATCGAAGCTCAGCGCCAGGTGATTGGTGAAGTTATAGCCGAAGGCAAACCCGAAGCCCCAATCGTCGTTAATCCCAAGTGACGAGACCTGCTGCCCTGGCTCGCTCCCGCCCGACAGGTTTTCAGAACCGAGATAAATCACTTCCAGCGACAGATTCCATTCGCCGGCCCGTTCGTTGGGCCCGGAGCGAAATGCTCCCTGTGACCATGCCAAGGGCGCCAGCGTGAGGAGCATGACTGCGACTGCAATTCTTTTTATTTTCAATATAATGACCTCGAAGAAAAACGCATGATTACGAATCGGCGAAAGATCGAATCGACGCATACTACCGGATGTGGTTGCTTTGTACAGTAATCGTTCGGCGCCTGCGCATATATTACAAGGGAAGCGAAACCATGAGTCAGGACAGGCGTAATTTTATCAAGGCGACGGTACTCGCCGGCACGGTCGGCGTATTGTCCGGCGGACCGGGAGCGGCCGGGTTGGGCCAGGCCGCACGGGCCGCGACGGGGCGGGGTTCCGATAAGGTATCGATGCATCAGGACGGGACCTATGACGTCGTGCCCCTGAGCAAGAACTCGGTACGCCTGGGTGTCGTGCAGTCGCGCGTACGCGGCGTACGCATCGACCACTGGAAAAAGGACCGCAAGGCAAACCTCGCGCATATGCTCGAACTCATCGACAACGCGTTTCATTTTGGCGCCGGCGCGGACATCCTGTTTTTTCACGAATTCCCGATCACCGGCTGGAATAGTTGGACGCGTGAAGAGATTCTGCGGTTTGCGATCGAGATTCCGGGCGACGAGACCGAGGCGGTTGCGCGCAAGGCAAAGGAATATGGCTGCTACATTGTGTTCGGTTCGTATGCGCGCGACGATGACTGGCCAAATCACGTGTTGAGCATCACGACGATCATCGGACCGGACGGCGAACTCGTGGATAAGCACTGGAAGGCGCGCAACATCAAGGGCGTATTTCCCGGCTTCGAACTTTTTACGACGACGATATACGATGTCATGGACGAGTACGTCGAGCGGTATGGTGCGGATGCGATTTTGCCGGTCACGCGCACGCCGTACGGCAACATCGCGACCTCGTCGATTCAGCTCGAGCCCGAGTTGTTCCGCGCGTTCGCGATGAAGGGTGCCGAGATCATGCTGCGCACCGCGTCCGGCGGCTTCAGCCCGTGGGATATCAAGGCCACGGCAGCCTACAACCAGGTCTATGTCGCGATCTGTAACAACGCGGTCTCGCCCGACAACCCGGGCTTTTACGACGATGCCGGCTCCGGTGGTTGCGCGATCTACGATCCGCGCGGCAATGTCATGGCTGAAGCGGACACGAAGTTCGAAACCCTGGTCTCGGGCGTCATTCCGATCGCGCAGTTCCGCACGCGCAACCGGCAACCGATCGTGCACATGGAGCTGTACCGCGAGGTATTCAATACCTATCGAAATGCATATGGCACGAATCTGTTCAGCGAATATCAGCCCACCGATCTCAAGGATGCCAAGGCTTACCTGGCCAACAAGTCGACCTGGAAGTAATGCAGGATGGAGCAGCCGCTCCCCTTGCAACCCGCCCCGCGGAGGTCAGGCTGCTGACTGCCGGTTTGTGCTGTTGGTGGGCTGCGAAGCCAGATTTCGCACTTCCAGCGAGTCCGCCAGGGCGTTTAACGGTGCGCCGGCTTCGTACCCGAAGCGGACCGCGATGCGATCGCCGGCACGGACCGGCACGGCCTCGGGCAGCGGCATGATGAGGTACTGCGTGTGCCAGTCGATCGTCTGCTGTGCTTCGACACAGATGGCCAGCACATTCTTTGTAATCATGCGCATGGCGTTGAGCAGGCCGCCCGATTCGATTGTGATGACGTCGTCCCAGATACACTCGGTCGAGAAGCTGTCTTCGTAGGAGAACAGCTGGAACACGCTGGGCTCGCCCAACTCGACCGTGCGGTTCTGGATGATCGTGGGTTCCTGGAACAGGCACACCGGGGCGACATAGTCCGCGAAATCGAAATCCTGCTGTACCGGCTGGATGGCCTGGATGCAGGCCTCGGGCACGAATACGGGCAGTGGGCAATGGAACGGCAGAGGCTTGCCGCGATCAGGGCGCCTGATCGACGCCTGGACGCGTCAGTATCGGCCAGTACACCCAGGCAAAGATAAGGAATGTCGTGATCCACCCGAGTGCCGACAGGTCGATCAGGTTCATGTACCGGTCTGCGCTGAGCGAACTCAGCACACGCACCACCACGGCGACGTTGAATATCCCGTAGCTCAGCACAATAAGCCGCGTGGCATGCAGTGGCCGGCCGGTATGTGCCAGTGCGACGCGGGTCGTGACCGCGAGTACCATGGTTGCGATCGCGCCCATCGTCAGCGCATGCAGGGCGGCCGATGCGGGCAGCAGCACGCCGATGGCGGCGCAGGCCGTTAACGCATAGCCGATGGGCAGCCACAGATAGGCGACATGCAGGACGAACAACAACGGCTCGCTGATCGTGGCCAGGCCGCGCCAGCGAGCGAGGCGCACGGTGTGCAATAACGCCGCCAACGCGGCCGTGGAGGCAGTGATCCGGCCGAGCGGCGTGATGGCGGCCGCGATACCGGCGGCCAGTGTCGCGATGATCGTCAGCCGGTCCACCAGAACGTGATCGGTCGGCAGGCGCGGGGTGCCGCGGGCGCGTAACCAGTTGGCGGTGAAATTCGGGATGATCCGGCCGGCAATCACCGTGATCAGCACCAGGATCAGGTAGATGAGCAGGTATACGGCGAGGCGCGCTACGTCGGGCCGGTGCAGCAGGATACCGGCATGATAGATGCCATTCAGTAACGCGAGGAGCGCGGTGATGCCGATGATCGGGTAATTGCGCCGGCTGCCGCCGCCGACCACTTCGCGTCCGACCAGCCAGACCAGCAATGCCGGGAACAGCATGTCGAGTATCGCTACCAGCCACGGTGGTATCAGAGTCGTTGCCATCATCGCCATGCGCCCGAGCAGCCAGGCCCACACCAGCAGGATCAGGGGTCGGCCGCGGACCGGCGGCCGGTTCGTCCAGGTCGCGACGGCGGTCAGCATAAAGCCGCTGATGGAGGCCATGGCGAAACCGACGATCAGTTCATGACCATGCCAGTACGGCATGCCGCCGACCGGGCCGCTGCCGTGCAGTGTCAGCAGCCAGATCAGCAGCGTCAGTACGGCGAACAGGGCGTTCAACAAGAAGAAGGGCCGAAAGGCGTAACTCAGGAAGGCTCGGGGTTGACTCAGCTTGGGTTGTGACATGCAGATCAGCTTATTCGGGTGGTTTGTGCGGTTCGGAGTCGCGGCATTATGCCTGAAGCCACGGCCACAAGCCGCCCGCCGTAGGTGGGACACCGATGGCTTCGAGCCGGTATTTCCACTCTATCAGGCGTATGCTGACCGCGTGTTCATCGACAGGCGTGAGTCACTCCGTGCGGACCGGCGCCTGGTTCTTTCCGGAGGCGAGCAATGAAAGTAAGAATGGTACTGACGCTGATTATCGGGTTGGTTCTGGCGAACCTCGCGGTGGCCGCTCAGGCGGCGTCTGATCCGAACGAGGCGCGCATGATCGCTATCATGGAGAAAATGGACGCGGCATCGATGCGGCTGGTCGCCCTCGAGAACGCGCTGTTATCGAATCAGGCTGAAATCGGGGAGGCCGTGGGCATGCTGCTGGCGTCCAAGGCCGGCCTTTCGGAAAACCTCGTGGCCGGTCGTGAGGCAGAATTCGGTCGGGCCGTGACGAATATCGTCAGAACCTTCCAGATGTCGATGCCCTACGAGCACCGCGCCAACGATGCCCTGGTGAAAAGAGATCTCGAGTGGTTACAGTTCCTCAAGGACAAGGGGCTGATGGAAGATGCCGTCAGGCATGACATTGCGATCAAGGCGCCGTTGTTTTCGCGACGCGCCGAGTGGATCGCGAAGACCGGTGACTACTCGCTGGCCTTGAGTTCCATGACCGATGCATCCTGCTTTCGCGACATGGTGGTGGCGCACGGGTTTCAGAGAACCGCGCTGCAGATGACTTACCTGTCGCCGTACCAGGAGGTTCTGGCAGCGGGCACCAAACGTGGCATGTTCACCCTGACCGAACGGGAAATTCACGAGCAATTCACGATTCCGACCCTGCAGGGCTACGGTAAGGCGCTGGGCGTGGTAGTGGATGTGTCGCCATGGGATGACGAAGATCGCTTGATTACGATCAGTATCGTGCCGCCGGATCTGGCCGCCGAACCGTTGCAAACGGCCGTTCAGACCCGGGAGTAATCACTCTCCTAAGCGATATTTTGCGCGGGCGCATGGGCGACCGCGGCGGCCACGAATCGCAGGCCGATCATGCAATACAGCGGGGTCAGGACTGACAGGCCAGCGAATCTCGGCCAGTTCAGTATCTCGAGCAGCGGCTAGCCTTTGGCGGGTAGTGGGTGTCAATGCCAGATAGCCGAAGCGGCTTCACGAGGATTCTGTTGACCTGCTGTGCAGGTACGTTGCCTTCGGGCGTGCGGTAACCTTGGCGTATGAGTGGCCCTGTAAGTCACGAGAAGAGGGTGCCGGCCACGCCGAGTGCCAGCGTTATTCTGGCCCGGGACGGTGACGAGGGCCTGGAGATTCTGATGGTGCGCCGTCACCGGGACACGGCGTTCGGTTCTGCCGATGCTTTCCCCGGCGGCCGATTGAGTGAGGGCGACAGGCAGGTACACGCGCTTTGCGACGGCATCGAGGCTGATGATGCGAACCGGCGCCTGAATCTTGATGCGGGTGGCCTCGATTTCTACAGTGCTGCGATCCGCGAGTTATTCGAGGAGGTGGGGGTGCTGCTGGCTCGATGCGAACCCGCGCAAGATTTTGTGGTCGACTTAGCGGCGAGCGACGATGAGGCCCTGGTGCCCCGGCGCATCGAACTGGCGGCAGGCAAACTTGCCTGGCCGCAGTTCTTGCGCGAGCGAGGTCTGGTGCTTGCGGTGGACACGCTGCACTACATTAGTCACTGGGAGGCTCCGGTCGATTTTTGGCCGAGATTCTCCACCCGGTTCTTCGTGGCTGTCGCGCCGCCTGCTCAGCAGGTTCAATGTGACGGGTGTGAAATCGTCGACAGCCGCTGGGTGTCTCCGGCGCGCGCCCTCCGCATGGGGCGGAACGGCGATCTCAGGCTGCCGTTTCCGACCCTGAAACACGTGGAGTTGCTGGCGGAGTTTTCCAGCCTCGCAGAGTTGATACACTGGGCCCGGGATCGGTGGAAGGTCGGCATCCCGAGGATACGCGGCGTCAGGGTCACGGAAAACGGCAAGCTGCGCACTTTGCTGCCCGGCGACGCCGGCTATCCGGAGGACGAAGTTTGAGCGAGCCACTCACCGCGGGTGTCGTCACGGATCTGGCGCCCGGTGTGCGCCGCCTGGTCGCGCCGAATCCCGGCCCGATGACGGGGCCGGGCACGAACACCTATCTGCTGGGTCGGAAAGAGGTAGCGGTCCTCGATCCGGGGCCGTTCATCGAGGCGCACGTCGCCGCGATCCGGGCTGCGGCCCCGGGCCCGATTCGCTGGATTCTTGTCACGCACACGCATCGCGATCATTCGCCGGCCGCCCAAGCGCTGGCCGAGCTGACCGGCGCGCTCCGCATCGGACGCCCGCCACCGCCGGGCGCGCGGCAGGACCAGGGCTTTGCGCCGGACCGCAACATGGATGACGGGGACCGGTTGAGCACCGACGAGTTCGTGATCCGGGCCGTGCACACGCCCGGCCATGCGTCCAATCATCTGTGTTACCTGCACGAGGGGCTCGGCTGGCTGTTCACCGGCGATCACATCATGAACGGCTCAACCGTGGTCATCGATCCGCCCGACGGCAACATGAATGATTACCTGTGCTCCCTGCAGCGTCTGAAGCAACTCGAACTGAGCAGACTCGCACCCGGCCACGGCGACCTGCTGGATGACCCCGATGCGGAGATCGACTGGATCGTCGCGCATCGAATGGAACGCGAAGCCAGAGTCAGGGCAGCGCTCAGCGCGTACCACGAGAAGACGGAAGAGGAACTGGTCAGCGAGGTATACAGCGAGCTGGATCCCCATCTTCACGCGGTCGCCGCGCGTTCTTTGCTCGCGCACCTGATCCGACTCGAAGCCGCCGGAACGGCCCACGACACCGGCAGCGGCTGGGTTGGGGTCGGACCTCAATGACCCGTTGATTTGACAAGAAACGTCGCTTGAGCTATTTCGATTAATATTACTTAGGTATCAATGGCTTGTGTTGGTCCGGCCTCCAGCTGCGCGCGGAATTTTGGTGCGGCGATTTCGATGAGTGCTTTTGCCCGGGCGGTTGAGGAAAGATGCCGGATGCGTCTTGCCCCGTATTCGGTGACGACATAGTCGATGTCGGTGCGTAATGCGGTGGCCGCCGTGTGCGCGGGCAGTGCGGTTACGATGCGAGATTGTTCGCCGTTGGTGGTCGTTGCAGGGAGCGCGATGATCGAGCGTCCGCCGCGGGATAGAGCCGCGCCCCGCATCATATCGATCGAGCCGCCGGTGCCGCCCACTTGCCGTCCGGCCAGCATATCGGCGTTTACCTGGCCGAAGAGATCGACTTCCAGCGCGGAATTGATCGACACGAAATTGTCAATCTGACGTATCACGCTCACGTCGTGGGTGTGGCTTACCGGACGGAAGCGGAGTTCCGGCCGGATGCCTGCCCATGCGATCAACGCTTCGCTGCCCAAGGTGGTGCCGGTGACGATCTTGCCCGTGTCCACGTGCTTGTACCGGCCGGTGATATTTCCGGATTCAGTCAGCGCCATTACGCCGTCGGTGATCATGCCCGACTGAATTCCAAGATCGTTCTTCTGCGTGAGCGCGCCGAGGACCGCGTTGGGGATTGTGCCGATGCCGATCTGGATGCAGTCACCGTCCTGAATCAATGCGGCGACATGGTGCGCGATGTCGTGAGCGGCCGTATCAATTTGCGCGGTGGGAAAGACCGGCACCGGAAGGTCGCATGCAACGGCAAGATCGAGTCTTGCCAGCGGCCAAGTGGGTGTATCGGCCGGGGCCGGCTGGCGCGGGTTGATCTCGCCGATGACCAGCCCCGCCTTGTCGAGCACGGCGGGCACGAAGTCGGCCCAGACGCCGAGCGACATGACATCGGTGTTCTCCAGCGCGGGCAGCTGCAGCAGGACCACATCCACCGGCAGATCGTGCGTGAGGTAAGCATAGATGGCACGGTATTGCAGCGGCACAAAGTCGATGCGCCCCGACGCGATCGAATCGCGGTTTTCGGGCGTGGCGAAGAAGGCTGTCGACCGGGTGTCCGCGTGGT
>SMWD01000143.1 GCA_004357495.1 Gammaproteobacteria bacterium | reverse complement strand
GCCAGCGCATCGAGATTCGGTGACGGTGACCCCGCTCGCGTGTTGCCGTACACCCCGAGTCGATCGGCCCGCAGGCCGTCAACGACGTATATTACGACCGGCACACCCGGTCGCACTTCGGGCCGGTCGGTACAGGCACTGACTAACATCACACACGAGATCAGCAGTGCCAAGCAAACTCGCTGAGTCGGTATGAACACTTCGGCGACAGACATGTCCGCACGATACCCGAGCCGCCGGCGCCGGGCTATCCCACCGAAGTCGTAGCGGCTCGCATGGCGGCCACCGGGCCGGTCAGCATGCCGATGCACACGAACGCGGCATAGAAACCGGTCACTACGTCAAACCGCGTGACGCCCTGCGTGAGTGCAATCGGCCCGAAGCGATTGATTCCGTCCTTCGACTCCATCACGGCTTCGCGCCTGACCGGCCGGCTTCGGGAAAGTACCCATCGAACTCGCTCGGTAATGCGCGGCCGGGCCGGGCCGGCAAATTCTCCGGATACGGCCGGGAGTTATAAGTATTCCAGAACAGTGCGTTGCGGCCGGCGAGCTGGCCCTGCCGCGCATCGTGAATCAGCGCCGCCATCGCCTTGCCGGTGTAGGTCATATCCAGATGCAGGTTCTCGTGGGTCCGCATGAGTTCCCGCGCAGCCCGGATTTCCACGCCGGCATAGTCATGTTCAGCGCCGAAAAATTCACCGCGAAACATTATGTTTGCCAGCGGGTCATCGAGCACAGGAAAGTCTGGATCTCTCGCATGCAGTTCGGCGTTCGTTTCGTTGAACAGGTCGGCGAACCTTTCCGGCGAACTGACCACCGGCGGCGTCACGCGAACCGCCACGACGCGGCTCGCCAGCCCCGCGAGCCGGAGACCCATCGCCAGCCCGACCGTACTGCCCAGTGTACCGCAAGGCATATAAATGAGATCGGGTTCCGGGTGTCCGGCATCCCTGAGCTGTACGGACAGTTCCAATGCGGCGCCAATCAATCCAACCGTGCCGAGCCATGACGATCCGCCCCAGGGAATCTCGTACACACGCTCCTCGCCACCCGGGTGCCCGGCTCTCGCCCGCGCCGCAAGCTCACGGCTGGCCGGAAAATCCGTCGCGTGAATCAGGTGCGTGCCGACATGAGCGTGATAGCGCAACGTCGCTTGCACGGAAGACGTCATCAGTTGCCCGATCAGAACGGCGTAGCAGCGCAGGCCGAGTCGTTTGGCATGGATTGCCGTGGCAAGCGCGTGGTTTGACCCGACCATGCCGTAAGTCAGTACGGCGTCACATTTGCGTGCCAGCGCATCTCCAAGCAAATACTCGAGTTTGCGTACCTTGTTGCCGCCGTATTCGGCGGCGGACGTGTCGTCTGATTTGATCAGCAGCCCGGTGATGCCGAGCGCTGTGCCGAGATTATCCAGGCATCGCAATTCAGTGGGCAGATCGGCCAGACGAACGAATGGAAGCGCCGAGTGTAATCCCGGAAATTGCGCGCTCAGACTTCGCATGGTTGACGATTGGATTCGGCGCGCGGATATCGGAAGATGGAACAGACCGCACCAATCTGTAAATTATTCACGTTCCCTCGACGCGCTCGGCGCAGACGATACAGCGCAACGCAATCGGGTCGATTTCCAGCCGCGGGATGCCGATCGGCTCACCACAATCGACGCACCAGCCGAAGTCATCTGTTTCGATGCGTGCCAAGGCGGCCGCAACTTGCCGCAGCTGCGATTCGCGCCGCCGTTTTGCCTCCACCGACATCGCCTGCGCCTGCATCGCATCCATCCGCGACAGGCGGCCCTGGCGGGCCTGGTCGAGTTCCACAGTTTCCGCCGCGGCATCGCCGATCTTGCCAACGTCGGTCAGCGTCCGCCGCAGACCGAGCAGCCTGGCCCGCAATTCGTCGAGATCAAGATCGCTTTCAGCCATGCAGCATCACCTGTCGAGCGAAGGTACCCCGAATCTCAACCGCAGTGTCTTGACCTTGCCATACCACGGGATACTGACGATATAGAGATTGTCGTGCTCGATATCGGCCATCGGCGGCAGACGCTTACTGCCGTGAAAGCTGCGAATCAGCAGCGGGAGCGCCTCGCGATCGGTGATGACGAGGACAATCTTGCCCTTGTACTCTTGCAGGATCATCCGGTTCAGCCCGTCGACGTTCTTCGAGTCGACGACCTGCACGGGTATCTGCAGCCGTTCGGCCACCGGTTCGGCGGTTTCTTGCGTGCTGCGAAATTGCGTGGCAAAAATTGCATCGATGCCGGCCACCACATCGATATCACCGATGAGTCTGGCCAACGCCTCGGCACGCACCTGGCCTGCCGGACTCAGGCCCGGGTTGTTGCTGTCACCCGCGGCAAGCTCGGCATAGCGGACGAAGACGACGGTCGTCGTCGATTGAGACTCCAAAATCCAGGCGAGCGTCAGCGCGAATGTCAGGAACAGCCCGCTGGCAATTAATCTGCGGCGGCGTCGGCGCCTGCGTCGGTTGTCATCCATGGATTCGTTGATTGATTGCCCTGGCTGCCCGAATTAACGATCACTGTCGTGTTGGTTCGAATCGATGACCCGATACTCGGCTTCCACGAAATCGGTAGCTGCCCCGGCCTGCCCTTCGGGCGATCCCGACCTGCGCGCAGCTCCCCCACCCGGCGAGGTCGAGCGCGGCTGCCCCCGCCGGTTGCCGAACCGGGTGCGCAGCCACAAGACGCGCAGATACAGCCCCAGCCCAATCAACAGGAACATCCCGAACAACCCGGCCAGCACGATGCCGCCGACGAAAACCGCCAATCCGAACACGATCAGGCCGCCGACGAAGGCCAGCGCCCGTACGAACAGGTTCGCCGGCTGGCCGCCTATATTTATGTATCGAATCTGACGCACGTGGGTATTCTAACGGCGCAGGCGCGCCACGTTAACCGCCCGGCAGCAAAAGAATCAGGCATCATCAGCCACCACGCCCTCGATGATGGAGACCGTCGATGGCGCCGCGGTCGGGATAATGCGCGTCAGGCGCAGGCCTGCGGCCGCAAACAGTGCCGTGAACCCCGCTGCGGTGCGCTCCTTGCCGGGCGTCAGGGCCATGATGCTCAGATCGAGCGTCTTGTTGGGGTCCGGATCATTGCCGGGAACCATGACCGCATCGGCAACCGCGACCCGACTGCCGGGAAGCATGGCCTGAGCGCAGTTACGCAGGATCCGCACGGCACGCTCGTCATCCCAGTCATGGATAATCCGCTTCATGAAATACAGATCGAAGCCCGCCGGTACGGCCGCGAAGAAATCACCGCTGACGCATGCCACCCGCTCGAGCAGCCCGGCGCGGGCCAGATCCGTCGGCTCGGCAACGACCTGCGGTTGATCGTACAGCGTCGCCTCGATGCCCGGATAGCGCTGGAGCACGGCGACCAGCAGACCACCCCGCCCGCCACCGAGGTCGACGACCCGCCGAAACGCGCCAAACGGGTACGCTGCGGCGATCGGCGGGTTCTCGGCACGCGAGACCTGCGCCATGCGCAGGTCGAACGCGGCATTCATCTCCGGGTGCGCAGCCAGGTAATCGAAGAAGCCCTGACCAAACGCCTGCTCAAATGCGATGCCACCCGTCCGGATTGCATCGGGCAAGGCCCGAAACGTGTCCCAGTGAAGATTTTGCCAGGTCATGCTCAACAGATCATGCAGCGAATCGGGATGGTCGCGGCGCAAGACGTCCGCCCGCGGCGTCGAACCGATGCGCCCGTCCGGCAGCTCGGCGAATACCCCGTGGCCGCCCAGCATCCGCAACAGACGATAGAGCGACTCCGGATGCGCGCCGGCCGCGTCCGCCAGCTCCGCGAGAGTGCGCGGCCCGGCCGCGACGAGATCGGCGATGCCGAGCTCGGCCACGACGCCCAGCGCGCGCGCGAGCAGGATGTGCCCCGCAATCTCCTGGACGAACGCGTGCGGCGATTGCCCGTCCGCTGTCCGTTCCACAGGGTTCGACGTCCGACCCGTCATGCCAGAGCCCTCTACTCGGGCATCGCCTGCAGCTTGTACATCGCGATGAGCACCGGCGAAGGTTCGATGCCGACGGCGGCGAACCATTTCTCGAACAGGGACTGGAACTGCCCGGTGCGATATATCTTTGCGATCGCACGATTCACAACGAGACGGAAATCAGCATCATTCCGGCGCACCATCAGGCCGTAGGGCTCGAATGAAAACAGATCCTGCGACAGCGTGTAACCGCGGATATCCCGACTCTTGATGATCTGCCCGATCAGCGTGACCTGATCGCCGGCGTACGCATCCGCCCTGCCGTCATTCAGCATGGCCAGACCTTCCGGATCGTCCGCAACACTCACGACCACCGCGTCAATTTGCCTGCTCTGCAGAAATGCCTTCAATGCGACAGCGGTCGTCGTGCCCTTGAGAACCGCAACCGTCTTACCGGCCAATTCATCGACCGACGCGATCGGTTTATCCGACTTTGACAGCAGCGACCCGCCGGTCACGAACGTCATGAGCGAAAAATCTACCCGTTCCTGCCGGGACATCGTAATCGTTGACGTGCTGCACTCTATGTCGACCTGCCCGTCTGCCACCGCGTCGAAGCGATTCTCGAACGTCAACTCGACGAACTTCAATTCGAGTTCCGCAAGACCCAGTTTCTCCTTCGTAGCCATGGCGATTTTCCGGCACAGATCCAGCGAATACCCGACCGGTGTCCCCTGCGGATTGACGAATGCAAACGGTTGAGAGTCACCGATGTAGCCGATCGTAAATACGCCGGTATCCTTGACCTTCTGCAGCGTACCACTCAGATTTTCTGCGTTCGCCCCGCAACCCAGCATCGCCAACGCGGCTGCCACAATCAACTGTCGCATTATTCTGCTCCTGAATTATTTGCTCGGAGATGTAAAGGGGTAACTACGATCTGCTTACGCAAGACATCAATCCTCGCCGGGCTCACCCGCCAGAACCGCCAGCGGATCGTTCAGTACATCCGGATGGTACTTCCCGGTCAACTCCAGGTAGTAAGGAGGCAGATCTTCGATGCGCGCCGCGCGCATGCCGGAACCGCGTGCCATCGTGTGCCCCGGACGATCACCGAAGCCCATCCACGGACGAAACGTCACAAGGCCATGGAAATCGACATTCGTCGCCACGGTCGCCTGATCCGGATCGGCCAGATCGGACATCCTCGCATGGTAGGTCGTCATCTCATTGTAGACGAATGGCATCTGACCGGGCCGCGCGCCGTCGATGCCGATAACCTCGGTCACCCAGACATCGTCACCGCGCGTGACCGCCGGGTTGAAACGATGTTCCAGTTCGAAGCCGCGCGCCTCCCCGGCCGGCGTCTCGACATCCAGCCCGTCGGCCGTCACGATCAACCGCGCCGGCCCCATGCGCGTCTGCGGCACCTCGACCGTCTTGCCCGTGACCGGGTTCTGCCAGGTTTCGAGCAGCTTGCGATCCTGCAAATCCGTGAAATATGCAACCTCGATCGCCCTGACCTCATAGGCCTCGTCGCTGATCTTCCGGCCCTGGCTGAAGGTGGCCGCCAGCAATCCCATCATCGGGATTGCCTTGTGATCGATCACCGCATACCGGGTGCCGATGACCCAACCGATGCACAATCGATCGTCGATACTACCGCGCATCTTCATGCATGCGGTCAGGAAGTCCCCACGGTTGCGCAGGTTGAACGCCGGTGTGGCGAGTCCCGGTGCCGGCAGCGCGAACGCGCCGGCCGCGGCAATGCCGCCGAGGCCCGCCAGCAGTTCACGTCGATCAATCATGCGATTCCCCCGTAATTTCCGGCCAGTCTAACAGTTGCTCACGGTCATTCGCCGTGTGCCGGTCGATCCGGTAACATAACCCGACATCGAGCCCATGAGGACGTATCAAATGAAAATATTATCCATCCTCGCGCTGGCCTTCGTGGCCACCAGTTGCGCCACACCGGCCCCGACGCTGGCGACGGGTCCCGACGTCGAGGTGACGTTCGACGGTTTGGTGCCGATCGAAAACTCCGCGTTCAAAAAAGCCTGGGCAGCCCCGGACATAGACCTTGACCGCTATACCAAGATTATGCCCGGCCCCGCCGAGTTCGAGTTTCGCGCAGTCCGCGGGGGAAGCTCGCAAAGATCCCACTCGAGCAAGAACGAATTTAAGATCAGTGATGCGAACCGCCAGAAGCTCATCGACGTGGTCAGCGAAGTCTTCAACGAGGAACTGGCCAAGAGCACACGGTTTACGATAACCGACCGTCCCGGGCCGGATGTCCTGATCCTGCGCGGCGCGGTTCTCGATATCGTCTCGCGCGTGCCGCCCGAACCCATGGGACGCGGTGACATTTATCTGTCCCGTTTCGGTGAAGCGACGATCGTGCTCGAATTGAGCGATTCGATGAGCAACGAGACGCTGCTCCGGGCGGCGGAACGCAGTGCCGCTGAAACGACGGGCAGTCGGGGCATGCGAGTCAGCCCGGTGACAACCTGGAGCGAAGTGCGCCGCATGGCCCGCCGCTGGGCGACGAAGTTGCGCAAAGGCCTGGATGCGATCCCGTAATCGAATCGCGGCTGAAGCCGCTCCCACAACAGCCGCTCCTACAACAGCCATCTCCCACAATACCGGCCGCAGGTTCTGTGGGAGGGAATCGCGGCTTCAGCCGCGATTCCGAATATCAGTGCCAACTCCGATAGAGCCTCCCGCGAAGACACCCGAGGCGAGTCGCTGAAGTTTATGGGGCACCGGCAGCCTGGCGGCATTATCCAGCTCCTTCAGCATTTCGGCAGTTTGGCCGATATTCCAGAAGCACAAAGTTCTGCGAGGAGCCACCAGCATGCAAAGAATCCTCTTTGTGGATGATGAACCGAGTGTTCTGCAAGGACTCGAACGCGCCCTCCGGCCGATGCGCGAGAAATGGGAGATGCACTTCGTCGATGCCGGAGTCGCCGCCCTGGACGCATGCACTCGGCACGACTTCGATGTCGTGGTCTCGGATATGCGTATGCCCGGCATGGATGGCGCTCAACTGCTGTCGGAAATCAAGCGCCTGTATCCGGACACGATCCGGCTGATTTTATCTGGCCATTCAGACAGCCAGATGATTCTGCAGACGCTCGGGGCGACCCACCAGTTCCTCACCAAGCCGTGCGATCCGAGCACCCTGCAGACCGCCGTCGAACGTGCGAGTGCGCTGAAGAACCTGCTGGCCGACATCGGTGCCGTGATCGCCAACGACATCGGCATGACCACCAACATTCTCAAGCTGGTCAACTCCGCTTTTTTCGGGCTCACACAACCGATCTCGTCGATCGAACGCGCCGTCTCCTTCCTCGGCATGGGCACGATCACGGCGCTGGTCCTTGGCGAGGGCGTTTTCTCGGAATTCGATTCGCAGCAGATGGCAGCTGACTTCGACACCCGGGCTTTGTGGCAACACAGCATGCGCGCAGCGGCCCTTGCCAAATCCATCGCAACTCACGAGAAACTCGACAGGATGACTATCGACGATGCATTCCTCGCCGGCGTCATTCACGACATCGGGAAACTGGTGCTGGCGACGGAGATGCCCGCGGAGTACGGGGAAGTCATTCGCCGCGTCGGCAACCAGGCCGCCTATTCAGATGCGGTCGAACGCGAACTGATGGGCGCGACCCACGCGGAAGCTGGCCGATCAGGACAGACATGAGCCTGCGGAGAGTCAGCTGTGAATCCGGCGCTTGCGGACGATCCGGGGCAACATGCTAGACTCGCGGCCTGATTGATCACTGCGCAGACTCAGGAGAACACAATGCAGCCAGTACGCCGGATTGACCGTGGTCAGAATGGATCGACCGCCCTGTATCAGGATGCGATACGCGAATCATCCCTGGCCACTAATAAAGTTCTGAAGAACACTTATATGTTGCTGTCCGCGACGCTGATATTCAGCGCGGTAATGGCATCGGTTGCGATGGCCACCAATATGCCCCCGCTCGGCATGCTCGTGACCCTCGGCGGCTACTTCGGACTGCTGTTCCTGACCTATAAGTTCAAGAACTCGAGTATCGGGCTGATTTGCGTATTCGCACTGACCGGATTCATGGGCCTGACACTCGGGCCGTTGCTGAGCGCCTATATCGAGACCGTACCGAACGGCGGGCAGCTCGTCCTGACCGCACTCGGCACAACCGGCCTGATTTTCCTGAGCCTCAGCGCCTATGTCCTGACAACCCGGAAAGACATGAGCTTCATGGGCGGCTTCCTGATGATCGGCATGATCGGCCTGCTCGGTGTCATCGTAATCGGCCTGTTCGTCGACTTGTCCGCATTCCAGATGGCCATCTCCGCCGGTGTCGTGCTGCTGATGTCGGGCATGATCCTCTATCAGACGAGCGCGATCATTCACGGTGGCGAGACAAACTATGTTCTCGCGACGGTGTCACTGTATGTCAGCCTGTACAATATTTTCATCCACCTGCTGATGCTGTTCGGCATGGGTGGCGACGACTGACCGCGATCCCCTAACGCAGCCCGACGTGCTCGGCAATAAACGCCCACTGATCGGCGTAAGCCTCGACGCGTTTCGAGGTCGAAGCACCGGCCCCATGACCACCACGCGTCTCGATGCGAATCAGCACGGGTCGATCACAGGACTGCGCGTGCTGCAGAGCTGCGGTAAATTTATAGCTGTGCCACGGCGCAACCCGGTCGTCATGCGTGTCCGCGATGATCAGGGTCGCGGGATAACAGATATCCGGACGCACATTATGAACCGGTGAATAGGCCCGTTGCGCCGTAAATTCCGCGGGATTTTCGCTCAACCCGTAGTCGCTGGACCACTGCCGCGCATTCGCGCTCGCGCTGTCATAGCGCAGCATGTCGAGCACCCCCACGCCCGGCACCGCTGCTGCGAACAGGTCCGGACGCTGCAACATGACGGCCCCGACCAGCAGGCCGCCATTGCTGTACCCGGTAATGGCAAGGTGCCCGGGACTCGTATAGCGGTTCTCGATCAGCCACTCGGCCGCGGCAATAAAATCGTCGAATACATTCTGCTTGTTCAGCACGGTACCGGCCTCGTGCCACCGCTCGCCGTATTCGCCCCCGCCGCGCAGGTTCGCCGATGCGTAGACGCCACCGGCATCGAGCCAGGCCATCGTCGTCGTCGAATAACGTGGCAACAGCGAAATATTGAAACCGCCGTAGCCATAAAGCAGGGTGGGCCGGCGTCCGTCCAGCGTCAATCCCCGCCGATGCACCAGGTACATCGGCACACGCGTGCCGTCTTTACTGATAAAAAAGACCTGCCTGGTCACATAGTCACGGGTGTCCACCGGTGCCAACGGCTCGCTGACCGGACTGACAGCGCCGCTTGCCAGGTCAAAGCGATACACCGACAACGGTGTCGTGAAGTCGTGATACGAGAAAAACGTTTCTTGATCATCGATCCGCCCGGCGAAGCCGGCTACCGTCCCCTTGCCCGGCAATTCCACCGTGCGCAGCAAGCTACCGTCCAGCGCGAACATGCGTACCTGTGAATAGGCGTCGATGATGTATTGCACGATAAAGGTTCGCCCCACCAGGGTCGCCGCCTGAATCGACTGATCGGACTCCGGCACGATCGTGCGCCAGTCAGCCGGCGCCGGATGCGCAAGATCGATGGCAACGATACGCCCGAGCGGCGCATCGCGGGTGGTCTTGAAGTAGAACGTTACGCCGTCGTTGCCCAGAAAATCATACCGCCCGTCCCACGCGTCGAGCAGGCGTATCGTCTCCGGCTCGGGGACGCCGTCGACCAGGCGCCGGTAATAGATACCGTTCGCGCGATAACCGTCGAACAGATTCAACACGAGGTAGGCACCGTCGTCGGTCACGCCGGCATACGGAGCCCGACTCGGGTGATCGGTGACCTGGTAGATCTGACGGTCCCGGGCCTGCGGCGTGCCGATGACGTGGTACCACACACTGAACTGCTGCCCGTCGTCGTACGCGTCGGCCTCGCCGCCCCCGGCACGTGGGTAGCGACTGTAATAAAAACCCGCGCCATCCTTCGACCAGGACACGCCGGAGAACTTGATACCGTGCAATTCGTCGGTGCGCTTCGAGCCTGACTCGATGTCGAGAATGAACCAGGTGCGCCAGTCGCTGCCGCCTGCAGATACCCCATAGGCAAGCAGGCGACCGTCCGGACTCAGCTCGTAGCTGCTGATCGAGACGACACCCTCCGCCGACAGCGTATTCGGATCCAGCAACAATCTGCCACGCTCGGCCGGATCATCGGTCATCCAGATCGTGTCCTGATCCTGCAAACCGGTGTTGTGCGTGTACAGATAGCGGCCGGCGCGCTGCACGGGTACGCCGAATCGCGGGTAGTCGATCAGTTCGGTCAGCCGCTCCGCAAAGCGTGCCCGGGACGACAATGCTGCCAGATACGGGCGTGACAATTTGTTCTCCGCGGCGCCCCACGCACGCGTCTGCCGGGCTGCGACGTCTTCCATCCAGCGATACGGGTCGGCAACCTCGACACCGTGGTAATTGTCAATCTGCGGCCCCCGCTCCGCGGCCGGATAGCCCCGCGTGCCCGGCACGATCGGCGCACACGCCGATGCCGTCAGGATGACGACCGCCAACCCCATCCGGCCGTAACCCCTCAACCGGCATATGCCGTCAGCCACCAATCCGTTCCATGCCGTGCATATACGGCAGCAGGACATCCGGTACGCGGATGCCGCCGTCGGCGGTCTGGTAGTTCTCCATGATGGCGATCAGCGCGCGGCCCGCGGCGACGCCGGAACCATTCAGCGTATGCACGAGTTCGGGTTTACCCGTGGCAGGATTACGCCAGCGCGCGCTCATCCGGCGCGCCTGGAAAGATTCGCAGTTACTGCACGACGAAATTTCGCGATAGCGCCCCTGACCCGGCAACCAGACCTCGATGTCATAGGTTTTTGCTGCACCGAAACCGGTATCGCCGGCGCACAGTGCAGTCACACGGTATGGCAAGCCGAGCATTTGCAGAACGATTTCGGCATGGCCCGTCAGTTCCTCCAGCGTCGCGTACGAATCCTCGGGACGTACGATTTGCACGAGCTCAACCTTCTCGAACTGATGCTGACGAATCATGCCGCGCGTATCCTTGCCGTGCGAGCCGGCCTCGGAGCGGAAGCACGGAGTGTGCGCGACAAACTTTAGCGGCAACTGATCCGCCGCGATGATGCTGTCACGCACGAGGTTCGTCACCGGCACCTCGGCGGTCGGTATCAGGTAGAAATCCTGATCGCCCGCAATCGCGAACAGATCTGCGCCGAATTTCGGCAACTGGCCGGTGCCCTCCAGCGAGCGCGCATTAACGAGATACGGCGCGTAGATCTCCGTGTAACCATGCTGCTCCGTATGCAGGTTCAGCATGAACTGAATGATGGCCCGGTGCAGCCGCGCCAGCGGGCCGCGCATGACCGTGAAACGCGCGCCGGTGATGAGCGCCGCCGCGTCGAAATCCAATTGTCCCAGGCCGACGCCCAGAGCGACGTGATCCTGCGGCTCGAATCCCAGCTCGGCAGGCTCGCCCCACGTTCGAATCTCGACGTTGTCGGCCTCGGTCGTGCCGGCCGGCACGCTCTCGTGCAGCAGGTTGGGCAGAGACAGCTGCACATCACGCAGCCCAGTCTGCACGCCTTCGAACTCGTCTTCGGCGGACTGCAACTCATCGCCCAGCGACCGGACCGCATCGAGCAGCGGCTGAATGTCCTCACCCGCCGCCCTGGCCTTGCCGATGCTTTTCGATTGCACGTTGCGCGCGTTGCGCGCCTCCTCGACACGCACCTGCAGGGCCTTGCGCCGCTCTTCGAGGGCACGGTACGCCGGCGCATCGAATGGGAAACCACGCCGCCCGAGGTTGGCCTGCACGGCGGCCAACTCGGTCCGTAATAACTTTTGATCTAACATGAACTAAAACCAATAAGTAATTGTTTCATCATATTTTTTTAAGGATCCCCCTTGGACGCATCGCGGTTCCGGGCGCGCAGCTCCCGAAGCTTCGCAGCAATCCGGATTTCGAGCCCACGCTCGACCGGTTCGTAATAGCGCCGCTGCCCCATGGCGTCCGGAAAATAGGTCACGCCCGCGGCGAATGCATCGGCTTCGTTGTGGGCATAGCGGTAACCTTTGCCATAGCCGAGCTCTTTCATGAGGCGCGTGGGTGCATTTCTCAGGTGCTGCGGAACCTCCAGCGTTCCATACTTGCCGACATCGGCCACGGCGTCATTATAGGCCCGGTACACGGCATTGCTCTTCGCGGCGCAGGCCAGGAACACGATCGCCTGGGCCAGCGCCAGTTCGCCTTCCGGGCTGCCGAGCCGCTCGTAAGTCTCCCAGGCATCGAGCGCGATCCGCAGCGTGCGCGGATCGGCGTTGCCGATATCCTCCGATGCCATGCGCAAAATGCGCCGCGCCACATACTGCGGATCGCAGCCGCCATCCAGCATGCGCGCAAACCAGTACAATGCCGCGTCCGGATCGGAACCACGCACGGCCTTGTGCAGCGCCGAGATATGCTCGTAAAACATGTCACCCTGCCGATCGAAACGCCGCATCCGGCCGGACGTGACTTCGGCAACGATCGCAGCATCGATACCGCCCGGCCCGGCAGCGCCTCCCGAGCGCGATTGCGCCAGCCCGAGCGCGAGTTCGAGCAGATTCAAAGCGCGCCGCGCATCGCCGTCGGCAGCTTCCGCCATCTGGTGCAGAAACTCATCGTCTACCCGGCCCTCGAGTGTTCGCTCGCAACTCAGCGCGCGCCGCATGACTTGCACCAACTCATCCGGCATCAAGGACTTCAGCACATACACGCGCGCGCGGGACAACAACGCGTTGTTCAGGGCAAATGACGGGTTCTCGGTCGTCGCCCCGATAAAGGTAAGCGTGCCGTCCTCGACATAGGGCAGGAACGCATCCTGCTGGGCCTTGTTGAAACGATGCACCTCGTCGAGGAATAGAATGGTCGGCCGGTCGAGCGCACGGTTCGCCCCGGCCACGGCCGCGCGGATATCCTTGACCCCGGCCATGACCGCCGACAACGCAATGAAATCGGCATCCGCGTTGGTGGCGATGAGTCGTGCCAGCGTGGTCTTGCCCGTGCCGGGCGGCCCCCACAGGATGGCCGAGTGCAGAGTCTTCGCCAGAATGAGCTGCGTCAGTGGCTGGTTCTCGCCGAGCAGGTGCGCCTGGCCGACGACATCGGCGAGACTGGCCGGACGCATCCGGTCAGCCAGTGGTTGATGCGGCCGGTCGGACGTGGGCGGGTCGGCGCTTTTCATCGATGCGGGTTCTTGACGGTAACGACGCGAGGCGCCGGCAGCGCCCAGGACCTGAAGGCATAGTATAAGAATAAAGCGTGGGGAATATGAAACCCGCCGGATCAGCCGGGCGGTTCGAACCACCAGGACTCGATCCGCAGCGCCCACCGACCGAAGCCCAGCCGGACACAGATCCACGCGGCGCCGATCCCGGCGAAGTCGTACAGCATGTCGGCGAACTCCGCCGAACGATAGCTCAATTGCCCCTGGATCAGCTCGATGGCGATACCGAAAGCGGCCAGCGCGACGGCCACGAATCGCCAATTGGCGCGTGCGTAGACGCCGCCGAACCATGCCATCAGCACGAAAAACGCGATGAAGTGTCCGAACTTGTCATTGACGGTCACGGCCCAGCCCCAGCCGCCGATGGCTGGCATCAGCGTCAGGTATAACACCGTCGCGACCCACAAGACGCCGCCGCTCAGCCACCAGTATCGCAATCGCAAGGGCTGCATCAATGGCTCAGATGTCATCCTCGTCGATCACGTCGACGCCTGGGGGCACTTCGAAACGGAAAAACGCATCGTCAATATCGGCGCCGCGGTCGATGGCGCTGAGGGTGATCCGCGTCTGCTGGCCAAGACGATCCGTCAGGAAAATTTGCAACAACTCACCATCGGTAAAGCCGAGGTCGATGCCCGCGAAATCCGATTCTGGTGCGCGCGACGCCAGACTCAGCCAGCGGATCGAATCCTCGCTGCGGGCGCCGACGAACCTGAAGTGCACGAGGATATCCGTCGCGCCGGTCAGCAACGCTGCCGGCGTTGCCCCCAGACCTGAATCGAAACGCCGGATCGTAACCTGTTCGAGATCGGCCTCATATAACCAGACCCGTTCCCCGTCGGACGAGATCACACGCTCGAAGGGCTCGAGATAATCCCAGCGGAATCGGCCGGGCTTCTTGAATGCCACGCGGCCCCGGGTGTCCTCGAGGCGCTCGAGATCCCGGCTGATCACCTCCTGTCGAAACTCGGCGCGCAGCGTCGACATTTCATCCAGGTAGGTGCGCAGCAGGCGCAGGGACGGATCGTCGCCACCGGACGCACCCGGCTGGGCCAGGACACCGCAGGCAAACGTCATCAGCAATAGCGCCGGGACGTACTGGCTGTAAGTCACTGAACGATGCACGAATTCAGTCTTTCGGCGGCGGCGGCGCCAGCACTTCGCGCGAACCGTTGGACTGTAGCGAGGTAACGAGACCGACCGCTTCCATGGTCTCGACCATGCGCGCAGCCCGGTTGTAGCCGATTTTCAGCCGCCGCTGAATGCCGGAGACAGACGCGCGACGTGTCTCGGTCACGATGCGCACGGCCTCGTCGTACAGCGGATCTGTTTCACCGTCGGCGTCACCGCCGACCGCTCTCGACTCGCCGCTGATACCCGGAATCGGCTCGGACGGACCTTCGGTCACGCCCTCGAGGTAATTCGGCTCGCCACTGCGCTTCAGACTGGCGACGACCTTGTGGACTTCGTGGTCGGCGACGAACGCACCGTGGACACGCAGCGGCAATGTGCTGCCGCCGCCGCCCATGAACAACATGTCGCCGTGACCGAGCAGCGCCTCCGCGCCGCCCTGATCGAGAATTGTCCGCGAATCGACCTTGGCGGAGACCTGGAACGCGATGCGGGTCGGAATGTTGGCCTTGATCAGGCCAGTGATGACATCGACCGACGGGCGTTGAGTCGCGACAATCATGTGAATGCCGGCCGCGCGCGCCTTCTGTGCGAGCCGGGCAATCAATTCTTCGACCTTCTTGCCGACGATCATCATCATGTCAGCCAACTCATCGATGACGATGACGATCAGCGGCAACGGATCGAGCGTGGGCCGCTCGAAGCCTTCCTGCATGGCCGCCTCCGAAACCTCGAACAGCGGATCCGGGAGCGGCTGGCCGGCGTCGATTGCACCGCGCACCTTACGATTATAGCCGGCGATGTTACGCACGCCGAGCGATGACATGACTTTATAGCGCCGTTCCATTTCGGCGACGCACCAACGCAAGGCATTGGCGGCGTCCTTCATATCCGTGACGACCGGGGTCAACAGGTGCGGGATACCCTCGTAGATCGAAAGCTCGAGCATCTTCGGATCGATCATGATCAGGCGAACGTCTTCTGGCTTACTCTTGTACAGCAAGCTCAATACCATCGCGTTAATCGCCACCGACTTGCCCGAGCCGGTGGTGCCGGCGATCAGCAGATGCGGCATGCGCTGCAGATCGGCCACCACCGGTTTGCCGCCGATATCCTTGCCGAGTGCCAGCGTCAGCGGTGATTTGAATTCTTCGTAAGCCCGCGAACGCAGTATCTCTCCGAGCGTCACCAACTCGCGGACCTCATTCGGGATTTCCAGCCCGACCGTGGATTTGCCGGGGATGACCTCGACGACTCGCACGCTGATCGTGGACAGGGAGCGCGCCAGATCCTTGGCCAGGCTGCTGATCTGATTGGACTTGACGCCCGGTGCCAGGTCGAGTTCGAAACGCGTGATCACCGGGCCCGGGTGAACTGACACGACCGCAACTTCGACGCCGAAGTCACGCAATTTCATCTCGACCAGGCGTGACATCGCCTCGAGCGCGTCGCCTGAATACCCGGGTGCGTGTTCAGGTGCGTCGTCCAGCAACGCCAGCGGCGGAAGTTCGCCCGCCGGCGCCGATTCGATGTCGAACATCGTCACCTGGCGCTCTTTCTCTACCCGCTGACTCGGCTGCGGTGCCGGTAAAACCGGCTCGATGCGCGGTGCCTTTCTGTGTGCCGTGTCCTGACGCTGCCGCTTGACGACCTGCTGACGCTGTTCCTGGGCCTGACGGGCAATCTGTCGCTCGCGCAGCGCCAGCGCGACTCCGCGCACCCGATCGAGCGCCGTCAGCACCCCGCCGCCGATGCGGTCCATGACCGCGAGCCATGAGATGCCGGTGAACAGGGAGACCGATGCCAGCCACAAAGAGAGCAAAAGCAGCGTCGCCCCGAGCGACCCCAGCGCGACGCCAAGCGACAGGCCGATGACCTCGCCGAGCGCGCCGCCGGCCGACTGCGGCAGCGCCGGCTGAAAGAAATGCAAGGTCGCGAGCCCGCAGCTGGTGCCGAGACAGACAAGGAACCCCGCGAACCGCAGCGCGAGTACCTTGCGCTCGACCGGCCCGGCCTCGTCGGTGCCGCGATAAATGAACCAACCGGCCAGCATGACCATGAGCGGGAACAGGTAAGCCGGCGTGCCGAAGATGCTATACGTGACATCGGCGAACCACGCGCCGGCCGCACCGATCTGGTTGCGCACGGCTGCACCGTCGCCGGTATAACTGAAGCCCGGATCGCGCGTGTCGTACGTCAGCAAGGCGACCAGCAGGATGATGGACAGCGCCGCGAGCACCCACAGGGCCGCCTCGCGGATCGAATACGCAATCGCCGTCGCGCCCTGCGCGGCCGGCCGGCCTTGCATTCTGGCGACCCTAGCCACGCAGACGCCAAGCCTGCACGGTTATCAAATTAAGATTTTGCAACAACAACATGATTTAACTACTTCAATCACAAGCAGTTAGCGCGGTAAATAATAGCAGCAATAGGCACGGCGTGTGCAACCCGCGGCGGATTCCCCTAAACTAGCGCGTCGCGTTTCCACCCCCGCGCACAGCGTACCTAGCAAAAGACTCCGATGCCAGAACCCAGACACTGCCGCCTGCTGATCCTCGGCTCCGGCCCGGCGGGCTACTCCGCCGCGGTCTACGCCGCGCGCGCCAACCTCGAGCCGGTGCTCCTGACCGGTCTCGAACCGGGTGGCCAGCTGATGACCACCACCGATGTCGATAATTGGCCCGGCGGCTCCGCAGGCCTGCAGGGGCAAGCCCTGATGGAACAGTTGCGTGCGCACGCGGCGCGCTTCGACACCGAAATCATCTTCGACCATATTCAGAAAGTCGATCTGAGCACGCATCCGCTGCACCTGTGGGGCGAGCAAGGCACATACACCTGTGATGCGCTGATCATCGCAACGGGCGCTACGGCACGCTACCTCGGCCTGGCGAGCGAAGATGCCTACAAGGGGAAAGGCGTGTCGGCATGCGCCACGTGCGATGGTTTTTTCTATCGAAATCAGTCGGTTGCGGTCATCG
>SMWD01000142.1 GCA_004357495.1 Gammaproteobacteria bacterium | reverse complement strand
CGTGCGAGTCACATTGGACAGCCGAAATCCGCGAGGGAGCGGCGCAGCCGGCTGCTGCGTTCAAGACCGAGGAGGCCTCTGCTGGTTAGGAATGCCGGTTGGAAGCAACGGTTAGGCCGTTAATCCGATTGCGCCCGCAACGCCTCGCGGACGCGCTCGGCGTGCTCGGCGAGCACCTCTGCGGGTGCAACTTCCTTGCCGTGAAACCTTAAATCCACGCCGTCGTAGCGCGGGAGCACGTGAAAGTGCAGATGAAAAACCGTCTGCCCAGCAGCCGCGCCGCTCAGTTGAGCCACCATCACCCCATCCGCCGAAAACGCGACCTTGACGGCACGCGCAACCTTCTGAGTGGTCTGGATAGTTTTGCCCAGGACATAGGGTTCGGCGTCGAGCAGATCCCGAGCCTCGTGCTTGGGCACGATCAGGGTGTGACCATCCGCTTGAGGCATGAGATCCATGAACGCCACGGTCCAATCATCCTCATAAACACGATGCGCGGGGGCCTTGGCGCGGATGATCTTTGCGAAAATGTTTTCCGGATCGTAACTCATGACTGCCGCCTTCTCGATACTCATGAACGCCTGCAAATGCTCAGGCTTCAACCATCTTTACCAGTACCTATACGGAATAGAAACTCAACAGCGCCAGCGCTCGCCAGCCCGACGATCAGGTATGCAAAGTTTTCCAACGCGTCAATCTATCCAAACGCCTGCGAGGCCCAGTAATGTCATCTCCGCCAATCGGCCCGAAAACGCCGGGGTGATGCTAACCTGAGAGTTTTACCATGGGAAACGCACATGCAGCTGAAGGATAAAGTAGCTGTTATCACGGGTGGCGCCAGCGGCATGGGCAAGGCGACCGTGTTGCGCTTCCTTGCCGAAGGCGCCCGTGTGGTTATCGCCGATTTCAACGCAAAAACCGGCGCCGAGGTGCTCGAAGATGCCACGGCCGCGGGCTTCGGTGAATCTGTACGGTTCATCAAAACCGACGTCGCGAGCGAGACGGACGTCCAGGCGATGATGGAATGTGCCGTTGAAAGTTTCGGCCGGCTAAATCTGGTGTTCAACAACGCCGGGGTCGGCGGCGCGATCGGTCCGGTGACGGAAACGACCGTGGAAGCCTGGGACTACACCATGGACGTTCTCGCCAAAGGCGTTTTCCTGGGCATAAAACATGCCGCTCGTATCATGCGCGCCCAGGGCGAAGGGGGCTCCATCATCAACACCGCATCCATCGCTGCGTTGAGCGGTGACGGCGGACCCATGGTGTACTCCGCTGCCAAGGCCGCAGTGGTGAGCCTCACGAAATCCGCGGCAGTGGAACTGGCCGCGGACCGCATCCGGGTCAACGCCATCTGCCCAGGCTTCATCGCCACCCCTCTGGCAGACGGCGGCCATCCCGAAGCGACCCGGGAACGATTCGCGACAGCGCAGCCGTGGCCCGAGCATGGGCACGGTGACCATATCGCGGGCGCCGCCGTGTTTTTTGCAAGCGATGATTCGACCTTCGTCACTGGCGAGGCTCTGGTTGTCGACGGGGGCCTGACGGCTGCTGGTCCTGAGCTATCGAAAAAATTTCCCCGAGCTTCTGCAAGAAACTCAAAGTTCAGCGGCGTGACCAAGGGCAGCACCGGCCAGCCATCTGAATTGCGACGGCTTGATGACTGAGACGTACAGCGAACCGTTCAAAATCACTGTGAATCGCAACCTGTTGGCGTGGGCGCTGCTCACAACCGCACCCATGTCCGTTCTAGCAGACCTGCCAGGGCACTGGTATGCCAGTGCCGGCGTCGGCTGGAACCACGCGGCGAACGTGAAGTTCAACGAGATGCTCGATGAATCGCCTGGAGAAACAGGCGCGACGATCGATCTTGATTTCGGCGCTCCGGTCTGGTCCGCTTCGCTGGGACTTGCCTTGAACAACGCCTGGCGCGTGGAGCTGGAAGCCGCCTACCGCCACAACGACACGGAGATCCTGTTCTTCGCGAACTCGGGTCGCGAGTTCCACCCCGACCCGGTCGATGAGGTTGAGGCCACCAGCCTGCTGGTTAACCTGCTGCGTGATTTCGAGTTGGGCACAGCGCTGCAACCCTATGTCGGGGTTGGGCTCGGCGTTGCTCGGCTCGACTATCGCGTTGGGGAAACCGCCCTCGACGGCTCCGTAATCCAGAGGCCACGACGGCCAATCATCGACGACCGAGCGACCTCGCTGGCCTTTCAGCTCATTGCCGGATTTACCATGCCGCTATCGCGCAGGCTCGATCTGGCGGCCGACTACCGCTATTGGCGAGCGCCCTCAGTGAAGCTCAAAGAGGCTACCGGGAGGGAACTCGACACCGACTACGCGGCCAACTCGGTCTGGCTGAGCCTGCGCTACCGCGCCCGCGCCCACGACCAGGGGCGCGCCGGGTGGTCCACGACAACAGAGCGCATGTCACCAGCACCACCCAGCGGCCTTTATATCGCCGGACAACTGGGTGCCGGATTCGCCGTGGATGCGGAAATCAGCGACAACCGCGCCAACTTCGATGCCTTCGACCTCGGGGGTGTGGCTACCCTGGCGGTCGGTTATCGCCTGAACGATCGCTGGCGCTTCGAGCTCGAGGCGGCCCATCGCAAAAACGCTGTAGAAATCATCGATTTCAATCCGGAATTCGGCGAAGATCGCGCAACCGGCGCGGTCCGCGCCAACAGCCTCATGGCGAATGCGATCTACCGGTTCCATCCGCAATCGGTGATTGCACCCTACACGGGGTTTGGCGCTGGCCTGGTCTGGGCCGACTACGACGTCAACGTTCGCGGCTCCAAGTTCATCGACGATGATGACTCGGCGCTGGCTGCCCAGGTCATTGTCGGTGTCGACATAGCGGTGTCGCCGCGAGTGACTTTTTCGGCCGATTACCGTTTCTGGCTTACCGCCAAGCTGAAGATGGAGCAGCCCGATGGCAGGCCGTTGCACACGCATCAAATGGTTCATTCCGTCACGGTGGGATTGCGTTGCTCGCTCGCAAAGCCCCGCTGAACCGACCCGCTGCGCCGTTAACTTGCGGCAACTGCCTGCATTCCCGTAGCATCCGTCCTATTCATTTCTATCCAAACTCTCTTTGAATACTCTAAAAGGGGAACACCATGAGTCATGATCTGGTCATCCGCGGCGGGTCGATTGTCGACGGCACCGGCAGCGAGCCGGTGACTGGCGATCTAGCAATCGACGGCAACACCATCACGCAGGTCGGAACCGTCCAGGAAAGTGGTCATCGGGAGATCGACGCCCGAGGGCATCTGGTAACACCGGGGTTCGTTGATACACACACACACCTGGACGCACAGATCGGCTGGGACCCAATGCTTACCCCAGTAAGCTGGCACGGCGTAACAACGGCCCTGCTCGGCAACTGTGGCGTAACCTTCGCGCCCTGCCGCAAGCAAGACCGCGAGTTTCTGGCCAGCATGATGGAGACCGTGGAAGACATCCCAAAAGATGCCATTCTGGGTGGCCTGCCGTGGAACTGGGAGGGTTACGGCGGCTATCTCGACGCGCTCCAGACATTGAGTCCTGCCATCAACGTCGCCGGTCTGGTCGGGCACTGCGCCGTGCGCTACTACGTCATGGGCGAACGCGCCATCGATGATCAATCCACCGCCGAAGAGAAGCAGCGCATGGCCGAGGTCGTCGCCGACTCGCTCAAAGCCGGAGCGGTAGGTTTCTCAACTTCACGATTTCTCGGCCATGTCATCCCTGATGGCCGGCACGTGCCCGGTACTCATGCGGACCACGACGAGCTCATTCAGATCGCGACCGCCGTCGGTAAACACGGTGGCCTGATGCAGAACGTGCTGAACCTCGCCGGTGACTTCGAAGGCGAGGTGGCATTGCTCGAGGCCGAGGCAAGAGCCAGCGGCAACCGGGTGCTGTTCAGCAACACGGCGGGAAAGACCCACGCGTGGGGCAAAAAACTGGGAGCGAAGATCGACGCGCTACGGGCCCAAGGTCTGGACATCAACGGAATCTCCATCCCTCGTGGTTCGGGTTTCCTCACCGGGTTGCAAGGCATGCTCGTCTGGCAGGGTGAGGCCTGGGAGCAGTTGGCGAAGCAAGATCTGGCGCAACGTCTGATCTCGGTACGCGATGCCCGGTTTGCCGCGCGGCTGGTGGCCGAGGCCGAGGCCAACCCGTCGCGTTTCGATGCCCGCCAGATGTTCTGGCTTGGTGCCGGTGATGCACCTGACTACGACTTTGACAACCGCCAAAGTCTGCAGGCCACGGCGGACGCTAACGCCGAGCGGCCGGTCGAAACGTTCCTGCGCATCAGCCGGGACACCGATGGTAAGGCTCTGTTTACGGTAAGGTTTTTCAACCAGAACACCGCCGCTCTAGCCGACCTCATCTCCACGGACTGGTGCATGCCCGGATTGGGCGATGCGGGTGCGCATGTGGGCCAGATCATGGACGCGGGATGGGCGACCTTCGTAATGTCGCACTGGGCGCGTGACGCCGGACTGTATTCCACGGGGGAAGCCGTGCGCCGAATCACCTCGGTACCGGCGCGCCTTGTTGGCATGAAAGACCGCGGCATTCTTGCGCCGGGCATGCGCGCCGACGTGAACGTGATCGACCTCCAACGGCTGCACGAGCGGATGCCGGAAATGGTCCACGACTTTCCCGGCGGCGCCGCTCGCTTCATCCAGCGGGCCACCGGCTACAAGGCCACCGTCTGCAACGGTCAGATCATTCTCGAGGACGATGAGCATACGGGCATTAGAGCCGGTGAAGTGATTCGCAACTGAACTTGCCGGCAAATTGCTGCCGGGAAGACGCTCGGTCACGGGACGACTCATCATGGCCACACAAGGAACGACCGCCGGGGCCTACCTCGGCGCGCTGAACTGGGTCGAAGCGCAAGACGCGCTCGCCACGCGGGTGGTGATCATTCCCTTCGCAGCGGGCGCCAAAGAGCATGGACCGCACCTGCCCATGGGCACCGACCACCTGGTCATGGAGCATCTGCTCGACGCAGCGGTGCGCGAACGCGAGGTGCTCGTTACCCCACCCATCCTGCACGGCTGGTTTCCGGCGTTCCGCGACTACCCCGGCACGGAGATCGCGGATTCCGCGGTATTCCAAGCGTATGTGATGGCCGTTGCCGAATCCGTCATGCGTCACGGAGCCAAACGGCTGGTGTTTTTGAACACGGGCATCAGCCGTGCCAGCGGGCTGCCGCTAAGCATCGTCGCGCGCGACATCCGCGTTAACCACGACGTGCCGACATTGGTGGTGTCGTGGGACGATCTGGAGACTTCCGAGGCTCAGGCGCTGCTTGAGCAGAAGCGCGGTGGCCATGCCGATGAAGGTGAAACCTCCATCATCCTGCATCTGCGGCCAGACCTCGTGGACATGCAGCGCGCTGTCAGTGCCTACCGCGGCGAACCTGTAACCCAGATCGGCTACCGACCAGGCAAATTCAACCGTGACACCGAGCCCGGGCTGTTCGGCGACCCGACCCTGGCCACCCCCGAAAAAGGCGAAAAACTTCTGGGGATCATGCGCCAGAACTGGCTGCGTGCTCTGGATCAGTTCGAAAGCTTGTAGGTTACCCTGGCGACGGCCACTTCCCGGCCAGTAGCATCGCAGACCGAAACGTCGCCCGTGCAGATCTGTCCGCCACGCCGGCGTACGGTCGCATTCGCCGTTAGATCAACTTTGCGAGCAAGGTTGAGGAAGTTGATGGTGAATCCCACAGTGGCACCCTGCGCGTCCGCGCCGATGTCAGGATGGGACCAGAATGCGGCGGTGGCCGCAATGTCAACCAGGGCACTGATGGCGCCGCCGTGCACCCGATCGCTACCAATGGCTTCCTTGTACGGCATGCGCACGACGACCCGATCGACTCGCTGGGAGACCAGCTCGATCCCCAACAACTCGGCAAAGCCGCCGCCCACGATCCGGGCTACCTTGTCATCAAGGTTGTGCATCTGCCGACCACGCTATATGTAAGCCACGAGCCAGGTCAACCCGCCTGGCCGCGCAGATGCTCCAGCTCGCGAGGATTGCGGAATATATAGAGTCGCGTGACCACAGCGTCCGCACCTTCGAGCTGAACACATGAGTGCAGTGCGCCGTCCTGGCTTAGCAATATGCCGACGCCACCGTTGAGCTCGATGACCTCGTAGGCTATCTCAGCTTCGGCACGCGCATTGCGTGCTAGATGAACGATGACCCGAGCGATCCGCTGCGCCCCGGTCACCGGGCGTATTGCTGCGCGAACGATGCCGCCGCCGTCCGCAATCAGCACGGCGTCTTCCGAGAACATCCGCACCAAGGCGCCGAGATCCTCTTCGGCTACGGCCAGGAGCAGTTTGTCCAACAGGTCGCGCTGCTCGGCCGGAGGGGTGGCGAAACGTTTCTCGCCGCGCAGGTTGGCACGGGCCCGACGGTAACGCTGACGGCACGCAGCGCCACTGACCCCGATGAGTTCGCCGATCTCGCCGAACGAGTCGTCGAACCCTTCGCGCACCACGAATACCACCCGCTCGGCGGGGG
>SMWD01000141.1 GCA_004357495.1 Gammaproteobacteria bacterium | reverse complement strand
TGCATTTGATTTCTTTCGTGCCGGCCACCGGGTCGTGCAGATCCTCGACGCGAACCTGTGGTTCCATTCGGACGGTGATCGGCTCGATACGATCAGCCCGCACGGTCTGGAGCGCGCGACCCGGGCCTATGCCGATGTGCTCGACGCGATCGATCGGATGCCGCTGGATATTCGAACAAAATGAGGCCTGCGAGATGAGCCTGATGAAATTGAAGAGGCGACCGGCAGCAAGGATGCTTTTATTCTGGCTGCTGCCGGCGCTGGCGTTCGCGCAGTCGGACTGGCTGGATCACGGCGGTGATCGGGGCGGATCGCGTTACTCGGCGCTCGCGCAGATCGATCGCAGCAACGTCAGTGCGCTGGATCTCGCATGGATCTACCGGACCGGTGACGGTGAAGGCACGACGCTCGAGGCGGGTTTTTCCGGGTTGCAGGGTACGCCGATTCTGCTTCCGAAAGAGGCGGGCGGATCGCTGGTGATCTGCAGTGCCTTCAATGAGGTCATCGCGTTGGACCCGGCGACCGGTCGCGAGCGCTGGCGTTTCGATCCAAATGTCGTGCGCGGCAAGCGCGGCACTCAGTACAAGTGTCGTGGCGTTGCGCAATGGCATGATGACTCGGCTGCGGCGGATGCGGCCTGCACCTGGCGCGTTTTGCTGGTGACGTTCGATCAGCGGCTATACGCCCTCGATGCGCGGACCGGTAAAGGCTGCGTAGGCTTCGGCGACCTTGGCCTCGTACGCCTGATGCCAATAATCAAAAACACCCAGCCGGCAGCCGACAGCGACACGGTTCTGACCTACATGCCGCCCACTATCGTGCGCGACACGATCGTAATCGGCTCGTCGGTGGGCGCGAAGTTCAAACGCGCCGATGCGCCGAGCGGGGCGGTCCGGGCTTTCGATGTGCGCACCGGCGCCTTCAAGTGGTCGTTTGACCCCGTGCCGCGCAACCCGGATGACCCGCAAGCCCGCAACTGGGACGAGGCGGCGCTGGCGCAGACCGGCGGCGGCAATGTCTGGAGCCTGATGTCGGCCGACGAGGAGCGCGACCTCGTATTCCTGCCGACATCGAGCCCGTCGCCGAATTACTACGGTGGCACACGACCTGGGCAGAATCGATACGCGAACTCGACGGTTGCACTGCGCGGTTCGACCGGAGAAGTCGTCTGGCATTTCCAGATTGTCCATCATGATGTCTGGGACTGGGACATGCCCTCACAGCCGCTGCTGGTTGACATTCATCGCGGCGATGAGGTGATTCCGGTCGTCGTGCAACTGACGAAGCACGGACTGGTCTTCGTGTTTCATCGTGAAACGGGTGAGCCGCTGTTTCCGGTCGAGGAGCGCGCGGTGCCGACCGACGGCGTCGATGGCGAGGTGCTGTCGCCGACTCAGCCATTTCCGAGCGCGCCGCCACCGCTGTCGGGGACCGGCATCTCACCGGACGATGCCTGGGGCTTTACGTTCTACGATCAGGCTATCTGCCGCAAGATTCTCGAGCAGCATCGTACCGGCGTCATGTTTACGCCGCCGTCCCTGGAGGGCACGGTGATGATGCCGGGCATGGTCAGCAACTGGGGTTCGGGCGCGGTCGATGAGACGCGCAATCTGCTGATCACGAACCCGCAGAGCGTGCCGAACCTGGTGCGGCTGATTCCGCGCCGGGATGTCGATGCGGAGCAGGCGAAATCACCCATGGCCGGCATTCCCGGCGGTCCCCCGGGGATCATCGACGGCACGCCGTATGCCATTGAGCGTGGTGCGCAGCCACTGTTTTCGCCGTTCGGTGCGCCGTGTACGAAGCCGCCGTGGCAGCGTCTCGTCGCGGTCGATCTCGACCGTGGCACGATCGAATGGGATGTGCCGCTCGGCACGCTCGATACATTGATGCCCATCCCGCTGGGGCTGAAATTCGGTGCGCCGGGCATCGGCGGCCCGATCGTGACCGCCGGCGGTTTGATATTCATCGGCGCGACGGCGGATGAAAGATTTCGGGCGCTCGATATTGAGACCGGCGAGGAGCTCTGGCAGTTCAAGCTGCCGACGGCCGCGATGGCCACGCCGATGACCTACGAAGTCGATGGTCGTCAGTATGTCGTCGTGGCAGTCGGCGGGCATCATGCGTACTACCGCGACAAGGTGGCCGACTACCTGTTCGCGTTCGCGTTGCCGGCGAACTGATATTCGGAATCGCGGCTGTTGTGGGAGCGGCTTTAGCCGCGATTCATCTCTTCAGACCGGCGGATCTTCGTCGTCTTCCCAACTCATGTGGCTGTGGCCCGGGCGGGCCCGCTCGCGTTCGCGGGTGCTGATCAGCAGGCTCAGGGCTGCCTCGATCAGTTGCCGGTGATCATGGGTGTCGGACAGCTGTGCAGCGCGTTGCAGCAAGTGGTCGTCGATGTTCACGTCGATATGCATGTGTGACCCCTTTATCTGAACTCAGATATATGACCTTGACGGAGTGCTAATCCAGATTCAGCCACTCCGGCAGTGTCAGCCCCTTCCCGGCCAGGTACTCGCGATTGAACAGGCGCGCCCGATACCGCATCGCGGAATCGCACAACAGCGTGACAATGACGTGGCCCGGACCGAGGTCCCTCGCCATGCGGATTGCGCCGGCCACGTTGACGCCGCTGGAACTGCCGAGTGACAGCCCTTCGCGCCTGATCATGTCATAGACGAGCGGAATCGACTCGGAATCGGGGAGCTGATACGGCATGTCGATCGGCGTATCGGCCAGGTTGTCGGTGATGCGACTGTTGCCGATACCCTCGGAAATCGAGTCACCCTCGGCCTTCAACTCGCCGTGCGCATAGAAATTGTACAGCGCCGAGCCTGCCGGGTCGGCCAGGCCGATCTTGATGTTCTCGTTGCGTGCCTTCAGCGCCCGCGCGACGCCCGCCAACGTGCCGCCCGTGCCGACCGAACAAATGAATGCATCGATTTCCCCGTTGGTCTGTGCGTAAATCTCAACCCCGGTCGTCTGCTCATGATAGTCGCGGTTTGCCGTGTTGTTGAACTGGTTCGCCCAGACCGCACCGTTTTCATTCTTTTCGTTCAGCTCCTCGGCAATACGTTCCGAAACCTTCGTGAAGTGGTTCGGGTCTTTCAGCGGCACGGCGGGTACGAGGTGCAGCGTGACGCCGTAAGACTTCAGCGTATCGATCTTGTCCTGGCTCTGGTTGTCCGGCATGACGATGACCGTCTCGTAACCCAGCGCGTTGCCGACGACTGCGAGGCCGATACCGGTGTTGCCGGCGGTGCCTTCGACAATCGTGCCGCCGGGTTTGAGCCGTCCGTTGGCCTCGGCATCGCGCACGATGCCCAGCGCGGCGCGATCCTTGATCGAGCCGCCCGGGTTCATGAACTCGGCCTTGCCGAGGATCTCGCAACCGGTTTGATCGGATGCGTGGTTCAGGCGAAGCAATGGCGTGTTGCCGATGTAGTCAAGCGTCGATGGATACTGCTTTGATTTCATAATTTCTCTGTTCGTGACAGATCTTGTCCTGCTCGAACCGCAGCGGCTTAATTTTCCAGGGATGCGAGTTGATCGGCCTGGTGCTCGTTGTTCAGAGGCTCGATGATCTGCTCCAGGTTGCCCATCAGAATATCGTTGAGCTTGTAGAGCGTCAGGTTGATTCGGTGGTCGGTCACGCGGCCCTGTGGGAAGTTGTAGGTGCGAATACGTTCCGAACGGTCTCCGGAACCGACGAGGCTTTTACGCCTAGCCGCACGTTCTTCGTCCTGTGCCGTCTGTCGTTCGTCCATCATGCGTGCCTGCAACAGCGCCATCGCGCGCGCGCGATTCTTGTGTTGCGAGCGTTGGTCCTGACATTCGACGACGATGCCGGTCGGCAGGTGCGTCAGCCGCACCGCTGAGTCGGTCTTGTTCACGTGTTGTCCGCCGGCACCAGACGCGCGGTATGTGTCGACTCGCAGGTCGGCCGCATTGATCTCGATCTCGTCAATCGCGTCAGGCTCGGGCAGCACCGCTACCGTGCAGGCCGAGGTGTGTATCCGGCCCTGGGTCTCGGTCTCGGGGACGCGCTGTACGCGGTGCACGCCAGATTCGAATTTCATCCGCGAGTAAGCGCCGTTGCCGATAATCCGGCTGATGACTTCTCTGTAGCCGCCATGCTCACCGTCGCTCTGGTTCATGATCTCGACCTGCCAGCCGCGTGACTCCGCGTATTTCAGGTACATCTTGAACAAGTCGCCGGCGAATAGAGCGGCCTCGTCGCCACCCGTGCCGGCGCGGATCTCGAGATAGATGTTGCTGCCGTCGTGCGGGTCCTTGGGGATCAACTCTTTCCGGACCGCCAGCTCCAGTGCCGCGAGTCGGGCGTCGACGGCCTCCAGTTCTTCCTTGCCGAGTGCGCGGATTTCGTCGTCTTCATCGTCGATCATTTCTTTGGCGGCGGCCAGGTCTGCCTGCGCCCGCTCGTAGTCGCGGGTCAGCGCGACGACCGGTCCGAGTTGAGCGTATTCCTTCGACAGGTCGCGAAACCGGTTCTGGTTGCCGATGATGTCCGGGTCCGACAACAGGCCTGACAGTTCTTCCGAACGGGCAACCAGTTGCTGCAGTTTGTCGATCAGGCTTTGTTTCACGGGCGATATTATCCACGTTTGCAGGTGGGAGATGCACCCGAATATTGCCGGGCTCGCCGGCGCCACCTGCCATGCGACTCGCGGCAGCGGATTGGGCCGCGATTCTGTCGAGCATCGCGGCTGGAGGCCGTACCTGCGCAGCTAACCCAGGTATAGCTGCGCCGCCAGTTTGCGTACGAGTTCGGACTGCGACTGCACGCCGAGCTTGCGATACGACCGATTCAGGTGAGTTTTTGCCGTATTGATCGATATGCCCAGCGTCCGGGCGACGTCGGGCAGGTTGTATGACTGATACAGGAGGCTGCAAATGCGTGCCTCGGCATCGGTCAGTTCATACAGGGATCGGAGGCTAGAGGCGTTGAGCACGCTCTGGTGGCTCGTGTCGTACACATAGATGGCGATGACGTTGCGAAACGACAGGGTGCCACGCCGGGCCGGCAGGCGCATGGGCCGGATGCCGACCTGATAGCTGCCGTTGCCGCAGGTCTTGTGAACAGTAAACGGCGGCAGGCCGTTTTCGACCTCCTTGCCACCGCGTTTCGCGGCCTTGAGTAACTCGGCGAACCGGTTGCGGGCCTCGCGCGTGCCGAACACCAGCGAGCGGTTCTTTACCGAAATGCCGTCGTTCGCTGCCGTGAAACCATCGGCGACCCGGTTCGAACGCACGATGTTGCCGTCGCGGTTGATCAGGAACAGGCCAAACGGCGCCTGGCTGATGACCGTATCCGCGACGACCAGCGCGGTGTGACGATGATCGAAAGCCAGCTTCTGGCGAATCGTACGCTGCCAGTGCGGCATCAGGGAATCGATGACGCGCCGGTCGTTCGGCCGGAACGGGCCGGCCTCGGCCCCGCGATGAAGCCAGAACAGGATGTGTTGATCATCGCCGGTGTAGATGACAGCGAGCAGTGTGTGCTCGATGTCGTTGGGCTGCAGCAGTCGGGTGTACAGCCCGCTATCGCGGCCGGTGGTTGGCTTGCTGCGGCCCGTGTCAGTCCAGATATGGCCCGCCGTCCAGCGCGCCTCTTGTGCCAGGAACAGCTCCGGGTTCTGGCGTTCGCGCAGCATGTGGGTGATCAGGTCGCGTTGCATGCCGCAGGATCCCAGGATGATGTCCCGGCGCCGATCGCCGGCAAGGCGTACGAGGGCGGCCTTGTCGGCGTTGATATGCTGAGCCATCAGTTCCAGAGCGCGGTCCGCGGCTTCCGGGTCGGTGACAAACTCCTGAATTCGACCGAGTATTTCACTTGTTGTGTCGTTTATCGAAATGTTCGATCTCCGTGCATCAACTGAGGATTGCTTAATGCTTTGCCTGTGTTTACATGTCACCCGATCGGGTGATGTTCGGAAACTATCAGGATGCTACCGTAAATGCACGTAGCGAATTTCGCCATGTCACGTGGCGAAGGGCATTTCGATGCGTAACACGGCGATCTCGATCCGGCAGTTTGGCGCCGGGTGATCCCTCCGGACCGATTCTGAAACGGGCAGTGAGCATGGGGGACGTTTCAGAGCTTGTGGTCGAGATCGCCACTTAAATGTTGTACGGGCCGACCGGGCCGATTAAATTTCGAACAGTGTTCATTTGGCCCTGTTTCGATCGGGTGCTCGCGCATCGCCGCTGGGCTATCATTCTTTCTTATGAGTCATGTGAAACTGGCGCACCGGCGTCGTGCGCGATGCTGCGCGGTCGTCTGGCCGATGGTCGTCTGGTTGGTGTGGGGGCTGGCCGGCTGTGCGTCGACGCAGCCGGATGTCGCCGCTCAGGAGGTCATATTCGTGCCGGACGCCGGCTATCACCTGTTGATGGCCGAGATCGCGTTGCAGCGGAAGGCGTACCTCGTGACGGCCGAGGAATATCTCAACGCGGCGCAGCAGAGTACAGATTCCGAGCTGGCCAGGCGGTCGACGGAGTTCGCGTACGACTATGGTTATGACGTGCTGGCACTTGCCGGGGCGCGGCGCTGGCTCGAACTCGAGCCGGATAGTCAGCCAGCCAATGAATATGCCGGTCGCATGTACCTGCGACGCAATCAGATCGAGCGGGCCTTCGGCCACTGGCGCAAGAGCCTCGGAGCCGGTGCGCTGTCCGATGAGACCTACCTGATGCTGGGGGTCGACCTGTCCGAAGAGCAGAACCCGTCCGGCGCAACTACCATCCTGGCACGCCTGGCCAGCGAGCGTCCGAATGCCGCGGGGCTGAGACTCGCACTGGCCACGATTGCGCTGCGCGCCGGTGCCTGGGAGCTTGCGCTGGTTTCGGCCCGGCGCGTGGCCGCGAGCGAACCCGACTGGATACAGGCGCACATCGTGATCGCGCAGGCCCTGTTGTCCATGGGTGACGAGTACGCGGCGTTCGCCTATCTCGATACGCTGCTGGTCGCAGGATCGATCGTCCCGATCGAGCTGGAGTACGTGCGGTTGTTGTCGGCGGTTGGCCGTATCGAGGAGGCCGAGAGCCGCCTGCGTGAGCTCGGCAAGGAGCACGGCATCCGCGCGGAATTCGTGCGCCTGCATGGCATGATCGCGTTCTCCGACCAGGACCTGGTCACTGCGCGCCGTGATTTCGCCCAGTTACTGGCAAATGGCAACAATGTTTACGCAAGCCTCTACATGTTGGGTCGCATCGATCTCATCCAGGAGAACTATGATGAGGCGATCGAGACTTTCAGTCGCGTGCGGGGCGGGGGTTACCTCGTGCGTGCGCAGCTCGGCATCAGTCTGGCCTACGATCGGCTGGGCCGGGCGGATGCGGCGCTCGAGCAGCTGCGTTCATTCGCGGCAAGTTACCCGCGTTCCGCCGTCGACGTCGTAGCAGCACGCGCGCAACTGCTGTACCGGATGGGTCGGGTGGATGAGGCGCTCGATACGTATGAGCAGGCGCTGCTCTATCGCCCCGATCATGTCGAGCTGTTGCTTGCGCATGGCACGATGCTCGACCTCGAGGGGCGAGTGGATGAGGCGCTGGTGCCGATGCGGCGTGCCGTGCAGGTCGCCCCGATGGATGCCGAGGCGCTGAACACGCTCGGTTACACGCTCGCGAATCGCACTGACCGGCAGCGTGAAGCCTACCGGCTGATCCGGCTGGCGGTCGAACTGCAGCCGGATAGCCCGGCGATCATCGATAGCATGGGGTGGGTGTTGTATCGCCTCGGCCGGCTGGATGAAGCGCGCAGCTATCTCGAACTGGCGCTGGCGCAGCTGGATGATCCTGAGTTGATTGCTCACCTGGGCGAGGTGCTGTGGGAGACCGGCGAGCGTGATGCTGCCGTGGCTCTGTGGGAACGGGGGCTGATCGATTACCCTGACAGCCAGCCGTTGATCGGGACCCGGCACAGGTTCATACCGTGAGGAGGTCCCCGGCCTTTGGCCCGTGGTCCGCAGCGTGTTGTCTGCAGTCGCTTGCGGGACTGCTGGCTGTGCTGATTGCCGCCGGCTGTGCAACCCGCCCGACGATGCCGGAAGCGGGTATCGCCTGGGATCAGCGTGAACTGCAACTCATTGATGCACCGTCGTGGCGCGCGCAGGGGCGAATCGCCGTCAAGTCTGGCAGCGACGGCGGCCAGGGCAACATTGTCTGGGTTCAGCAGGGCAGCCGCACGCGCATCTCGTTGAGTGGGCCATTTGGCGCTGGTGCATACGAGATCGAGTGGGACGACGAGGACGTCGTCGTCTACACCAAGGCGGGTGAGCTCAGCATGGCGTATGCGGGGCGGGATGCGGTAGAACGCTTTCTCGACGACCAGCTGGGCTGGTCGTTCCCCGCGCGCAGCATGCGTTACTGGATCATGGGCGTAGCCGATCCGGACTACGCTGCCGAGCGCAGCTTCGATGAGACCGGGTGGCTGGCCGGTATCGATCAGCACGGCTGGGTGGTGACATACGGGCGTTTCATGTCGGTTGACGACGGGTGGTTGCCGCGCAAGGTTGCCATGGAGAACCCGCGCGCGCGAGTCAAGCTGGTTATCGATCGCTGGACGTTCTGAGGCGCCGGTAGCCGCTTGTTGCAGGTGTCACGGCGGATTGACAGGTATCGGATGCCCAATCAAACTAACCGCGCCTGTGGGGCGTAGCCAAGTGGTAAGGCAACGGGTTTTGATCCCGTGTACCGCAGGTTCGAATCCTGCCGCCCCAGCCAGCTTATTTCAACGTTGAGTCAGACAGATCGCCGTGAATACCGACAATTCTCTGTTGATCCCGAACATCATGATTTTTACCGGGAACGCCAACCCGGATCTCGCGCATCGTATCGCCCGCTACATGACTTTGCCGCTCAGCAAGATTCAGGTCGGGCAATTCAGCGACGGCGAGATCAGTGTCGAGATCATGGAGAATGTGCGCGGCCGCGACTGTTACATCATTCAGTCGACCCGGCCGCCGGTCAACGACAACCTCATGGAGTTGCTCGTCATGGCCGACGCGCTGCGGCGTGCATCGGTCGCGCGGATCACGGCTGTGATTCCGTATTTCGGTTATGCCCGGCAGGATCGCCGCCCGCGTTCCGCCCGCGTGCCGATCACAGCGCGGCTGGTTGCGAGCATGATAGCGACATCGGGTATCGACCGGGTGCTGACGGTCGATCTGCACGCCGACCAGATCCAGGGTTTCTTCTCGATCCCGCTCGATAACGTGTACGGCTCGCCGGTGTTGCTCGGCGACCTGTGGAAGCAGAAGATGGACGACATGGTGGTCGTGTCTCCGGACGTCGGTGGCGTCGTGCGTGCCCGGGCGCTTGCCAAGCGCATGGATGACACCGATCTTGCCATTATCGACAAACGCCGCCCGCAGCCGAACGAGGTGCAGGTCATGAATATCATTGGCGAGGTTGCGGGCAAGGCCTGTGTCCTGATCGATGATATGGTCGATACTGCCGGCACGCTGTGCCTGGCCGCCGGCGCGCTCAAGGAGCAGGGTGCCAAGCGGGTGGTCGCCTATATTACGCATCCGGTGCTGTCCGGGCCCGCCGTGGACCGGATCGGCAGCTCCGAACTCGACGAGCTCGTCGTCACTGACACGATCCCGCTGTCGGCCGCGGCCACCGAGTGCCCGAAAATTCGCCAGCTCAGCGTCGCCGAGCTGCTGGCCGAGACCGTGCGTCGCATCAGCCTCGATGAGTCGGTCAGCTCACTGTATGTCGACTGAGAAAAAGGTGTCAGACACCAATTTTCGCGCGCTTCGCGCTGGAAAATTGGTGTCTGACACCTTTTTCCTTCTTTTTCCTGATATGATCCGGCCCCCTTACAGGACCCACTGCCGCCCGGTCGCAGGGTGGCAGCCGATTAGAACCAATATGGAGGCCCGTTATGGCTGTACAAATTGATCTGATCGCGGAGGCCCGGGAAGACTCAGGGAAAGGTGCGAGCCGCCGCCTGCGTCGAGCTGGAAAAGTCCCCGCGATTGTTTATGGTGGCGGCCGCGAACCGCGCGCCGTTACGTTTGACCGTGAGCTGTTGATGCACAAGATGGAGAGCGAATCGTTCTTCTCCAGTGTGCTCAACGTGAAGATCGGGGAAAACACGCGCCAGTGCATTCTGAAAGCGGTGCAGATGCACCCGGCGAAGCGTCTGGCCATGCATCTCGATCTGCAGCGTATTGTCGCCGACGAGTTGATCAGGATGACCGTGCCGGTTCACTTCCTGAATCAGGACCTGGCCGATGGCGTCAAGCAGGGTGGCGGTTCGGTCGCACACCTCGTAACGGAAATCGAGGTCTCCTGCCTGCCGGCCAACCTGCCCGAGTATCTCGAGATCGATATCGAGCAGCTGGCGCTCGACGAGTCGTTGATGCTGTCGGATATCACGTTGCCGGAAGGTGTCGAGATTCCCGATCTCGCGAATGACAACGATCGTCCGATTGTCTCGATCCATATCATCAAGGCCGCTCCAGTCGAGGAAGAGCTTGAGGAAGGTGAGGACGAAGCCGAAGAGGGTACAGCACCGGCCGAGCCGGCTGCCGACGACTCGAAGGACGGCGAAGACGAGTAACAATTTCCGGGAATCAATCCGGATGCCAGGAAAAGCCGTGCATTTGCACGGCTTTTTTTTCGCGTACTTGACCGGGGAAAGCGGCCCTGATTGCGAGGAGAAGCCGCTTCCATAAAAGCCCGCGACAATCCCGTGCGGGCGGACTTTTTTTCAAGGTTCAGGTTTTGCCGCCATACGCTCCGGTAGACTACGGCACATGCAAGATGCACCGTCCCTCATCGTCGGGCTCGGAAATCCGGGTGCCGAGCACGCTCGCGACCGGCACAATATCGGTTATTGGTTCGTCGATGATCTGGCCTCCGGTCTCGGCGCCCGTTTTTCGGCGCAGCAAAAGCTGCTGGGCCAGGCCTGTCTGGCTACGCTGCGGCAGCTGCCGGTGCGTCTGCTGAAGCCGACAACCTTCATGAACCGCAGCGGCCAGTCGGTGCGCCAGACGATGGACTATTACAAGGTGCCGGCAGAGCGCGTACTGGTCATACACGATGACCTCGATCTGCCGGCGGGCACTGCGCGGCTCAAACGCGGTGGCGGCCATGGCGGCCACAACGGTTTGCGCGACATCATCGCGCACTGCGGCCGTGAGTTCATGCGGCTGCGCCTCGGCATCGGCCACCCGGGCCGGCGGGAGCAGGTCGTCGGCTTCGTACTGCATCCACCCGGCAAGGACGAGTTATTGAAGCTCGAGGATGCAATACATGCTGGTCGTCGTGCGCTTGAGGTGCTTTGCGACGAAGGGCTCGGGGCAGCGATGAAGAACCTGCATACGGTAACGCCGCCGAACGATGTCACGAACGATAGCGGGCCGGCCGGTTGATGTGCCGATCAAACGGTCTGCTGTGTCAGGTGTCGGTGTGCGGTACACCGACACCTCGTTAGCAGCGATCAGTTTGCTTGACTCGCGCCCGTGCCGATAATCGGGATCGCCGCCGCGAGTTCAATATTCATAATCGCGTTGAGCTTGTTTTCAACCTGGTAGAGCCTGGCGACCTTGACGGATGGCAGAATTGTCTTAAAGCGCTTGACGTAATTCTTGCGTGTTTGCAGCAACCGTTGCTCGATATCGAAATATTCCTTGAGCATACGGTCAGCATAGTCCGGCGTGATGTTATCGAACATTTCTGCATACTCGACGATCATTCTGACTCGTTCATCGCCGATTTTCCTGATCTCTGCCGCGTAGTCGTTATAGAGCGGCCAGAACGCCTTCGACTCGTCCGGTGTCAGGACCAGCTCACCGGCGAGCACCAGTTTGCGTTCAGTGCGCATCTGCTTGCGTGCGGCTTCGATATTGTGTTCGGGCGTGACGAGAGCTTGCCGGGTTTGCGCAAAACCTGCGAGCGGAACGAGCAGGATCAGGGTTGCGGCGATGAATTTAAATTTATGCATGGTGCCTCCAGATCAAGTGCCAGGGAAAAGGTGCCGGTACCCTCCCGCCCTCAGCTTTTTGTTGCCGGCTCGCGATCCTGGCTCAGATACAGGCCGACCAGCATGCCGATCAGGATCGCGATGTAGAACTGCCCGAGGACCGCGGCGAGGTAAGCGAGCACGCGCGCCAGCGGCCCGACCGGGGTAATGTCGCCGTAGCCGAGCGTCGACATCGTAACAAAGGTGTAATAGAGGAGATCCAGTCCGCGCGTGGCATCCGCGGCGGCCGAAAGACCCCGGAATGAATCCGGCACGAAACGAAAGACCAGCATGTTCAGCAGGCTCAGCGTGACACCGAGGAGCAAATACACGCATACAGCGCCGACGAGGCGGTTGAAATCGACATTGCGCCCGATCAGCACGTGACGCATCGTAAACACCAGGCTCATGCTGCAGAACGCGAGCCCGATGACTAGCGTCAGGTTTTCTGCTAACGGCGACGCCGTACGTATGGCGATCACCGTCACGACGATATCGGTGCCGGCCAGCACGATGCCGGCGATGAACCAGCGTCGCGAGTCGATCAGGCTCCAGATGCCGATGATCAGGGTGCCGGTGAAAGCCAGTTGTGTGATCAGTGTCAGCGGCTGATTGGTGAACTCGTGCGCGACCGGCCCGGCGACAAGTACGCACAGCAAGCCGCCCAGCAGGTAAGAGAAATTTGCGGCGCGCTTTTCCTGCATTGATCAGGATGCTTTTTTGCGTCGTTTCGGCGCGAACCGCCAGGTGTCATCGTCGGCACGGCACAGCCGGTAGGCGCCGCCGCCGTCACGGCCGCCGGCTTGCATGCGGGTGCGGATCGTCCGGCACGTCGTGCCGTAATCCTCGTGTGTATCCAGCACCTCGATGCTGCCGGTATGGCCCGTGTCGGGATTGCTCCACTCGACCGTCTCGCCGTCTTGTCCGTCATCGAGCACCGCGTTGAGGACCTCGCGCAGGATTTGCTTATCGACCTCATCGAGATACGCAATGGGGCCTTTGTGCAGAAAACCGATGTTCTGCGCAAGCGCGGGTGACGCCGCGGTAGCCGCACAGAGCGTGAGCAAAATCGCGATCCAGAAAATCCGGTGTTGGTGCATGTCAGTTTTCTCCCCCCGGGACCCGGCGAATGATAGCGCAGCCACCGGCATCGCGGGGCTTTAGCTGCCACCACCCCCCAGCAGCGAAACGATCCAGCCGACACCGATGAATGTGCCGACACTGCTGCCGAGATTGGCGAGCACGACGACCAGCAGCACCTTGATCACCCGGTTGCTCCAGAGCCCGCGGATCGAGGTCATGTCATCGGCGATCTGTTCGAGGTCCCGGACGCGCGGCTTGCGCAGGTACGCTTCGACGAGCCCGCACACCCAGCCGGCTGCGATCGTCGGGTTCAGCGAGGTGATCGGTGCGGCGACGAACGCGGTCAGGATCGTCAGCGGATGCGCCAGCGCCAGGATGGTGCCGAGCGACGCGGCAATGCCGTTCGCCAGGATCCAGGCAATAATCATCTGCTCGGTGGTCTCGCGGCCCGAGAGGATGAAGCCCGTGGTGATGAGTCCGAGCAGCAGCAGGGGTATGGCCCAGCCGATCACTTTGAATATTTTCTTCGGCGGCGGGATTTTCTCGAGGACAGCAAGGTCGATGGCGGCGCCGAATGCCCGCTTGATGCCCGGTACATGCGCCGCGCCGACGACTGCGACGACGGTATCGCCGGGTGAGCGCAGGATCTTGGCAGCAAGGTACTGATCGCGTTCGTCGATCAGCGCGACCTTGACGCCCGGCAGTGAGCCGGAAAATTCCTCCATGACCATTGCCAGTTCGTCGCCGGACTTCATCTTCTCGATGTCCTCCTCCGAGATCTCCTGCGCATTGAAGACCGACAGGATGGTCTGGTACAGCACCTTCATCAGCGTCCAGAACCCGGCCTTGGCCCAGGCACGCTTCAGTGTGATCCGAATCTCACGGTCGACCAGCGACAACTCCGCGCCGGTTTCCTTGCTGACCTTGATGGCGCGGTGCATTTCCTCGCCGGGCCGCACGCCGAATTCGTCCGCCAGCTTTTTCTGGAACGTCGACAGCGCCAGTTGTGTCATCAGCACATACGCGCGCCCGCTTTTGATGACGCTATAGATGTCTGTCTCTTTCCACGCCTCCGGGTTCGACAGGCTCTCGAAACGGGCCTCGCAGAGTTCGATGGCAACGGTGTCCGGCGAGCGTTCGCGGATCGTCTTCTCGACGAGCTCAGCGCTGTCCTTGCTGACGTGCGCCGTACCGATGATGTAAAACGAGCGGCCCTGGTACTCGATCAGGTCGACGTTGGGTTCGATTTCAGTGTGTTCCGGCATCGGTGCGGGCTACAGTTCCGCTCGCACGATCGCCGCGCCGGCGGCCAGGCTGTGGAGCTTGCCGAGCGCGATGTCGTAGGAGATCGGCGTCATGCCGCAGTTGGTGCACGGCAGAATGCGCTCCGGATCGACATATTTCATCGCCGAGCGGATGGTTTGTGCGACTTCCTCGGGGGTTTCCACCTTGTCCTGCGTGACCGCTACGGCGCCGACCATCAGGATTTTGTCCTTCAGGATACCCATGACCGAGTGCGGGACATGCGAATCGGCGCACTCGAGCGAAATCTGCTGGACCTTGCTGGCGTTCAGCGCCGGGAAGATTTTCTCGTACTGGTCCCAGGTGTCGCCGAGCGTTTCCTTCCAGCGGATATTCTCTTCGATGCCGTAGCCGTAGCAGATATGCACGGCCGTGGTGCACTTGAGGCCCTCGAGCGCGCGCTCGAGCGTGGCGATACCCCACTCGTTGACATCGTCGAAGAAGACGTTAAATGCCGGCTCGTCGAACTGGATGATGTCGGCGCCGGCCGCCTCGAGTTCCCTGGCCTCTGCGTTGAGCAGTTCTGCGAAGGCCATGGCCATGTCTGCGCGCTTGCCATAATGCGCATCGGCGATCGTGTCGCAGATCGTCATCGGGCCGGGCAGCGTGAACTTGAGGGGGCGATCGGTCAGCGCGCGGACGTATTTGAACTCCTCCACGTGCACCGGTTTCGGGCGCGACAGCTTGCCTGTGACCGTCGGGACTTCGAGGTCGTAGCGGTTGTCGCGGATGCCCATGAGCGTCTTGACGTCCTGATCGATGCCCTCGATGCCCTCGAGGAATGTGTGGACGAAGTGCTGACGAAACACCTCGCCATCGGTCAGGATATCGATACCCGCCTCTTCCTGGTGCCGGATCCATTCCCTGGCTGCGCGGCGTTTGCCGTCTTCGAGCTCCTGACCTTCGAGCTTCCATTCGCCCTTCAGCGTTTCCGGCTCGGCGAGCCATACGGGGCGGGGCAGGCTGCCCGCGAGAGTCGTTTCTAACATGCTGTTTACTCCTGACTAAGGCGAAAAAAGGTGTCAGACACCAATTTTCGTTTACCGTATGTGCTTTCAGCGGCATCCGTCGTCGAAAATTGGTGTCTGACACCTTTTTCCCGACGCCGCTGGTAAAAATTCTCGGCCGCTATACACTTGCCGGCCTTATGGCTATTCAATGCGGAATCGTGGGCCTGCCGAATGTCGGCAAATCCACCCTGTTCAATGCGCTCACGGCGGCGGAAATCGCCGCCGAGAACTACCCATTTTGCACCATCGACCCGAACGTGGGAATCGTGCCGGTGCCTGATCCACGGCTCGGTCAGTTGGCTGAGATCGCCAAGCCGCAGAAGATCATTCCGACGGCGATGGAGTTCGTCGATATCGCGGGCCTGGTTGCCGGTGCGTCGAAGGGTGAGGGGCTCGGCAATAAATTCCTCGCGAATATCCGTGAGACCCACGCGATCGCACACGTCGTGCGCTGCTTCGTTGACCCGGACGTCACGCATGTCTCGGGTGACATCGACCCGGAGCGCGACATCGGTGTCATCAACACAGAACTCGTGCTCGCGGATCTCGAACAGATCGACCGTGCGTTGCAGAAGGCCGGGAAGCAGGCCAAGACCGGGCAGCGGGCAGACATCGCGCGCCGCGATCTGCTGGCGCGGATGCGCGACCATCTCGATGGCGAGGCACCCGCGCGCAGCTTCGATTATGGTAACGACGGCCCGGGCACCTTGCGAGAATTCAACCTGCTGACGGCCAAGCCCGTCCTGTATATCGCCAATGTCGACGAGGCCGGCCTGGCGGGTGGCAATGCCCTGGTCGATCAGGTGCGCACGCTTGCCAACCGTGAGGGCGGTGAGGTCGTCGTGATCTGCGCGGCGATCGAAGCCGAGATCGCGCTGCTCGACGAGGCAGACAAGGCCGTGTTCCTCGATGATCTCGGGCTGGAAGAACCGGGCCTCGACCGCGTTATCCATGCCGGTTACAAGCTGCTTGGTTTGCAGACATTCTTCACGGTCGGCGAGAAGGAAGTGCGCGCCTGGGCGGTACCCGTCGGCGCGACGGCGCCCCAGGCCGCCGGCGAGATCCACACGGATTTCGAACACGGCTTTATCCGCGCAGAGACGATTGCATACAACGACTTCATCGCCGGCTGCGGCGAGCAGGGCGCCCGCGAGGCCGGGCGACTGCGCTCCGAAGGCAAGGACTATGTCGTGCAGGAAGGTGATGTCATTCACTTCCTGTTTAACGTCTAGCGCGGACAGGTTCCCGAAGCTGTCGATTGGCGCGGGACAGCAATTCGCGGTTCGTCTATGTTTAGAGAACGCATTGGTCAAGGCGTGGATTGCCGACGACTAATCGGGCCGATCAATTGAACCTGTGCGGAGATTCTGGTATTTGTTAGCGCATGGATGTGCAGACGTTGCTGGTGGTGTGCGCTGACAGTGATACGGGTTATCGCGTTGCCCAGCTCGGCCACCGAGCGGGTTTGATGGTTATTGCCGCGATCCGGCGCCATTCCGATCCCGGCATGTTCGACCGTCTCGGCGTAAAAGTTGTACACGCCAATCCGGTCAACCGCCGAGACATCGCGGCAATCTTCGTCAACCTGAATCTCGACGGCCTGGCCGTGGCCTGCATCATCGGTGGCACGTCACTGCTGAACAGTGAAGGCAATATGAATGTCGTCAACGTCGCCAACGAGATCGGCGTGCGGCGCTTCGTACTCGTCACGTCCATCGGTTGCGGCGACAGTGCCGACGCCGTTGACCCGTTCGTCAAGGCATTCGTCGGCAAGGCGCTCACGGCAAAAACCTGGGCCGAGCGGGCACTGCTGGCAACCGATATGGACTGGACGATCGTGCGCGCGGGTGGCCTGCTTCGGCGCAACTTCAAGGGCGGCGCGATGCTCCTCGACAGCCGGACGGTGACCGGCCACATCAATCCCACGGATCTCGGCGACGGGGTATTCCGTGCCCTGATCAGCCCGAAGACGGTTGGTCGCGTGCTGGCGGCGGTCGATGCCGAGCAAGCGGTTGATTCGAAAGGCGAGCCACTGATTGCGGCCGATCTTTGAGCGGTAAGAATATCTTGACAGCGGGCCGAGGGGAAAACAGAATGCCCGTCCCATCGTGTGGTGATGTAGCTCAGCTGGTTAGAGCACGGCACTCATAATGCCGGGGTCGGTGGTTCAAGTCCACCCATCACCACCATACTTTCAACGAGTTACGCGGTTTTCTCCTTCGGTTGATCTGACCGTGTCGGACTTTTGTCGGACTTGATCAGCCGCAACGCTGTCTCAGTTTCCATGTTGACGACTTTCTCAGCAGCCTCCATCAGTCTGTTGACGTCAGGTTGGCTGTAATGAGTCGTCATGTGTTGGCTCGCATGACCCAACAAGTCCTGCCTATCTTCAAAGCTAATTCCTGATGCCCTTAAACGGCTACCGAAGCTGTGGCGCAAATCATGGAAACGAACCTGTGGTAGGTTCGCCTTGGCTCGCGCCCTAGTCCAATAGTACTTAAGGACGGTGCAGGAAATTGGCTTTCCTTTGTGGGTGAACACATGCGTGGGATGTTTACCAGACTGGGCCTCAAGGATGGAGGTTGCAATCGAGTTACATGCCACAAGCCGATCACGGCCATTTTTGTGATGCGA
>SMWD01000140.1 GCA_004357495.1 Gammaproteobacteria bacterium | reverse complement strand
TGCGACTTTGAGAAATATGTAGAGGCATAGATGTGGGTATGGACCGTCTGTTCGATACCCTGATCGACCGCGTACGTGCCACGTTTCCACTGACCGACGTCGAACTCGACCCCGAGATCGCGCGGCCGCGGTCCAGACTGAAAATTCTGAATGCGACGCATTACAACTGGGAGGCGGAACGCTTTCGCAAGTTGTTCGGCATGCGCTTCCAGGTCAGGTTGCCACCCTTGAATCAGCTGAACACGATTTTTTATCCCGAGCTGTGCTTCGACACGCCGATCTTTCTGTTTTTCGTGCTGGTGACCCGGCGCAAACTGATAGCGCACCTGAACGTCTACTGTCCGTTCGACGACGTGGATTATCTCGCGAAACATGTCGCGCCGAAGGTCGAGTTGCTGAACAAATATGCCCCGTTCGAATGCGTCGATCGGTATCCCGAATGGATGCGGAAATATCGTCGGCCCTGCTCGATCTACGGCATGTTTGCGCGGGATCGCCTCGGCGATCTGGAAAGCTGCGCACACGACTATCTGGAGCACTACCTCAAGCTGGCCAGAGAGGCCGGGCAGGTCACAGAACCCGAACGCCTGGAACGCATCGGGCGGTTCCACACACAATTTATCGAAGACATTCGGACGCAGGATAAGGCGCAGGGCATGATTGCGAAGCTGATCGGTAAAAATAAGGCGCGGCGCATTTTTTACGAAATTACGACCTGAATCTTCGGGTTTGAGGGGGCGACAATCTTGTTCAGTACAGCGCGTGCATTCCTGCACTCTTTGCGGCAGCGACCCGATGGGTTGCTGCCGGTCTCGACCTATTTCGGCTACGGCGTGGGCCAGGTGGGGGGGCAGATTCTGCGCGACGCACCGGCACTGATCCTGCCGATCTACATGACGACGATTCTCGGCATGGAAGCAGCGCTGGCCGCGCTCGTGATCCTCATCGCCAAGTTCTGGGTGGTCATCGCCGACCCGGTGGCAGGGGTGATCTCCGACCGGACCGAGACCCGCTGGGGACGGCGGCGGCCGTTTGTCCTGGCCGGCGGGCTGATTGCAGCCGCCTGTTTCGTGCTGCTGTTCTTCGTGCCCGGGCTCGAGGGACAGATGGAGCTGTTCCTGTACATGACGGTGGTCTACGTCATTCTGAACACCGGCTTTTCGATGTTTTCCGTGCCGTACCTGACGATGGCCTCCGAGATGTCCGCGAAGCCCGACGAGCGTACGACGATCCTGTCGTTCAGAAATGCCGCCCTGGCGGTTGGAATGATCGTCGGCGGCGCAGTGTCGCCCAAGATCATCGCCTATGTGACCCAGGATCTGGGCGGTACGCCACGCGAGGGCTACGAGTGGATGGCGCTGATCCTCGGTGCCATCATCGCGTTGTCCACCGTCTGGGTGTTCGTCGGCACGGCCGGCGCCGCTGCGACCGGCGTGTCGCAGCAGACCAGCGTGCCGCTGCTGGAGCAGATTCGGGTGGCCTGGAACAACCGGCCATTCGTGATCCTGATTACCGCCAATATCGTCCAGTACATCAGCGCCGGTATCGGTTATGCGGGTGGATTTTTTTTCCTGGCGTATTCGATCGGGCTGGGCACGGATGCGTTCAACGTCGTGCCGATCTGGATTCTCCTGATTGCCGGCTCATCGATTGTCGCCATGCCGGTGCTGGTCTGGTGTGCCGCGCGGTTCGGCAAGATGGCGGTCTACAAGTGGTGCCTGTTCCTGTTCTCGGTCAGCACGCCGCTGTACTTCTTCGCGTCGTCGGACAATCTGGCCATCGTCTGGTTCGTGGCCGTGCTGATCGGGGTGTTCAACGGCGGCTTCATCCTGATGTCCTTCTCGGTCCTGACCGATACCATCACCTACGATCGCATGACCTCGGGCATCAGTCGCGAGGGTGCATTGTCGTCGGTGTATTCCGCCGTGGACAAAGTGGGCAATGCCATCGGTGCTGCCGTGTTCCTGGCGTTCCTGTCGTATATCGGCTTCGTGGAATCCGACGACGGCAGTTTCCCGCAGCAGACCGACGAGGTGCTGCGTGGGATTACGCTGTTCTACATCCTGGTGCCGGCCATCTTGCACAGTGGCAGTATTTTTATCCTGAACCGCTACCGGCTGAGCGTGCCGGAGCTGCTGCCGGGCGCTGATACTGCGGTTAAGCATCCACGGCAGAGTTAACATAAGCGGCTTCCCCGGACATACCCGGGGGCAAGCCGCTGAAATTTATAGGGCCAGTCGGTCACATCGTTTTACATAAATACAGTTGGCCCAGGCGATTAGTTTGGGAGCGTGGATATCGATGGCGAGGTCGTGAGTTATGCCTGGCAGCAGGTCTGCGGTCGCCGCGTGGCTCTGGACGATGCAGGCAGCCCGAACCCGAGTTTCGTATCGGGTAACCGGGAGCAGCGCCTGTTTTTTCTGCTCAAAGTCACCGACGACAGCGGCGCGATCTGGCCGCCTAACCTCTGGATGGATAAACCTGCTCTGACAGGGGACCCGCAGCTCGAACTGGTTAAGAATCAGGCCAACAGATAGTGGCAACGGTGTCTGTACGGCGCCGCCCGGACCAGAGCCCTGCGAGGGGAATCCGGTGCCGTCTGCAACAATCGAGGCGGCCGCCAACCGTGCGTAGCGGTTGGCGCCATGACCCAGAACAGGAGTGACAGAAATGAGTGAAGACGGTGTAAACCTTTCCAAGATCCGCGGCGACTGGAAATTCCACATGGATTACCTGCAGAATGCATTTGAGCAGACACTGAAGCGTGAGGCCAGTTCGTGGGCCGTCCTCGGCGGGGATGCCGTGATCGCTACGAACGTGCAGGCACAACAAGACCTGTGGGCAGAGCTGAAAGCCAGTGCCAACGATGCGGGTACGATCAATACGACCGATGGCAAGACCGAGGAGTTCATCGTCACCTGCCGCGCATCGAAATCGTTATGCGATGCCTACGAGGATGGCGACAGCAGCGCGGAGGTCGAGGAATTCGCCGAGACTTGCCGGCAGACACGCGCGCTGTGCGATGACCTGGCAATGATGAAAGAGCAGCGCCCGGACGGTTTCTGAACACGCCGCTGTTGTGGGAGACTTCAGTCTCGATCTGATGCCGAAGTCAACTGTCCCCGGAATTGCACAGAGGAGGAGGGGCCATGAGTACTTTCACGCGGCGAGAACTTCTGGGTTCCGCGGTAGGGGCCGCCACCGTGGCATCGGCCGGCAACCCGGCTGCCGCGATCGCAGGCACATCGGTGTCTAGCGGCGCGTACCCGGAGGCACCCTACCGCTCGATGCGTGAGTATGTTGCCGCGCTGGAAGCGCATAAGCTGGTGATCCGGATTCCGCGCGTTGATCAGGACGCGTACGAAGGCACGGCGCTGATGTACCGGGCACGCGACCTGTATGGGATGCGCGGAGCGCCGAGCTTCATTTTCGAGGAAGTCCGCATCAATGGGCGCTGGGTCAAAGGGCCGTTGCTGATCAACGAAAGCGGTCATGGCTGGGGCGAAAGCCTCATCTTCGGGCTGGCGCCTGTCGATGACGGACCGGTGCTGATCAATCCGTTCAACAGCTATCGGCAGGCGCGCGATCACGTGGGGCGCATGATTGCCGATAATGGCGGTGAATACCCGACCATCGATCCGGTCGAGATCGCGGCTGCGAACGCACCGTGCAAAGAGGTGATCTTGACGGGCGACGCGATCGATCTGACCCGATTTGCCTTCATTCAATGTAACCCGGCTGATGCAGGCCGCTATATCAACACCGGCTGCGTATTTACCCGGCATCCGGAGTACGGCGTGAATTTCGGCACCTACCGTTGCCATCTGCGTGGCCCGCGGGAGATCGGGCTGCTCACGTCGGTGGGTCAGACCGGTTACCGACACCTGATGGCGGCGCGCAGCCGCGGCGAGAAAATCGGGCGGGTGTCGATCGTATTGACGCCGGATCCGTACGTCTGGTCGATCACGGGCAGCAAGATGTCCTACGGCGGTGAGGGCATCGTGGATGAGTTGTCGATGGCGGGCGGCCTGGCCGGGCGCCCGATCGAAGTCGTGCGGAGCGAGACCAATGATTTGCGGGTGCCGGCGCATGCCGAGATGGTGATCGAGGGGGAAGTGCCGCTCGATGACCTTCGCCCGGAGGGACCCTACGGTGAGATGGTCGGCTACATTGGCGCCGCATTCAAAGAGGTATTCTGGATGCGGGTTACAGCGGTAACCCATCGGCGTGACCCATGGATCATGAATAATTTCACGGGCGTCCAGGCCGGCACACCGATGGCTGCGCGGCATGCGCGGCCGTTTTATCTTCTGAAGCAAAAATTCCCGGAGATCGTGGACTGGTTCCCGGATACGCAATCCGTTGGCACGACCTACATCAGCATCGAGAAGACACGGCCTGGCCAGGGCCTGGAGGTCGCGAAAGCGATCCTCGAGGCGGACTATTTTGCCAAAATCGTCATCGTGTTCGATGCGGACATCGACGTCATGGATCAGCGCGATGTGCTGGCCGCTATCGGCGCACGCTGGCAACCGTGGGGTAATCATCAGGTGTATGAATCGATGCCCGCGCTGCCGATCGACCCCAGCATTGTCACGCCGGGCAAGGGCAGCAAAATCGCGATCGACGCGACGATTCAATGGCCGGAGGAAGGCGGCCGCGAGAATTTTCCGGCGCTCAACCGGAGCCGGCTGGAAGAGGGCGCACCCGAGGCGTTTGCACGCATGGATGAGAAGTACCGCGAGTTATTGCTGAACTGGCGGCCCGTGCGGGTGTAGGGGCGGCTTGTGTGGGAGATTCTATGGGAGTTGGCAACAGGCGCGGACTGATATTCAGGAATCGCGGCTGAAGCCACTCCCACAAAAGCCGCTCCCACACAAGCGGTACTTTAATAACCGCTTTTCGTGAAACTACCGCGTTCGATCAGCTTCGCGACGTTGTCGTGGAACACTTTGTCTGCGTCTGCGTGCTGCATCGGCGGCTGATTCTTCGGCCACAGCGGCTGCGCGTAGAGCTTGCTGAACAGCTCTGTCTTCAGGTACGGCAGCCAGTTCTGGAAGCGCGCATTCTCGCGGTAGTGACGCAGCGCCTCGATGTCGATCGGGGATGCGACGTAGCAGTCGCCGACGATCGAATTCATCGCCTGAATTTCACCCCGGTAATTGTAAATTGCCGAGCGCCCGCCCAGCGCGCCGTCGATGGAGGCCGGCGCCTCGCCGGGCGCACCCGGCATGATCAGCGTGCCGGTGTTGGTCGCGATCATATAAGCCGTGTTGTCCATCGCGCGTGCCCGGTTCTGCGTCTCGAAGATTTCGCGCGAAACCCACGGTTCGGGCAGTGAGCCGCGGTACAGGATTTCTGCGCCGTTCATCGCGAACGCTCGGTAGCACTCCGGAAATGCGCCCTCGACACCGATGGTGCCGGCGATGTTGCCAATTTCGGTCTTTGCGACCGGAAAGAAGGCCTCGAGCGTGTCGCCATGCTCGGCGATCCATTCATCGTATACGTCGTGCGGGGTCGTCGAATGCTCGACGTGCAGCACGATATTCTTCTGGTGCTGCCAGATTACGTCCCCGTTCGGATCGATCAGGAATACGGTGTTGAAAAAGCGGCCCGGGTACTTGTCGTTCTGCGTCTTGAGCTGGGCCAGGAGGAAGCAGCCCTTGGCCTTGGCTTTTTCGGCCAGGAAATCCGTTTCGGGCCCCGGAATTCGGGCTGCCATGACCTCGGTGTACTCGGCCTGATCCATGTCGAGGATCTCGTCGACGAAGCCCTGGATCGCGCCCTCGCCCAGCGCGATCAGTCGCACGGGCAGTTCCAGCGAGCAGATGTGGGTGACGAGGTCGATCATGCTGCCGATATGGTTCAGGTTGATTTCGACTTCGTCACGGTTAAGGACGTGTCGTACACTCGTCTGCAGTGCAACGGCCAGGTAGGGTTCAATCATGTCAGGTCTCCCTGCTTATCGATGTAGTCTTCGATCCGGATCTGGTCAACACCCGGAATGATCGGGCGAATCAGCTTGTCGACATCCTCCAGATCCATGGTCGCGTCAATGCCGATTCGCACCGATAGCTGACCCGCCTTCGCGGCGCGCTCGAGTTCCCAGCTCTCGATATTCGGAATCACGACAAATTTTTCGGCGGTGGCGGCCCGGTTCCAGATGGCCCAGTTGACATCGATCGGGTCATGCACATCAATGTCTTCGTCGACGATGATTATCCGCTTGGTAATCCTGCTGACCGGGAAGATCCCGTCGCCGGCGGCGAATGCTTTTTCGATGATTTCCCCGGGCCGCGCATCATTCTGCTTGTCGATGGAGATTGTCACGTGCGCGAGCGTTCCCAGCGCCGGGTCCAGCAACACATCGATATCCCTGGCATCCGGCACGGCCGCGCGAATCGCCGCGATGATGCTGCGCCGGACGCCGAAGATCGCCACACTGCCGAGCGTGTTGTGCTCCGGGTTACGGCCCGCGACGATCGAGTAGTACAGCGCATCGTTGCGGTGCGTGATCGTATTGACCTGCGTCACCGGCGCGTTTTCCGGGCCGTATTGACCGGCAAACTCGCCGAGCAGGTTCTCGACGCGCTGCGAGAAATCGACCGTGCCCTCGATGACGATCTCGGCATCGGCCGGCACCAGCAGGTCGCTGTCCTGGCATTTGACCAGCTTGATCGGTTCGCCGGCGAGGCTGCCGGCGACCTCGTATTCGCAGGCATTGGGTGCCAGCTTGCAGCTGCTGGCGATCAGCATGGCCGGCGGCACACCGAGCGCCATGGCAATTGGCATGCGCTCGCCGGACTTCTCCCAGCCTGCATAGATCCGGCGCAGGTCCGACATGGAACTCGCGTTGATGACAAAAGTGTTCTTGCCGAGGATCAGCGTGCGGTAGATACCGATGTTCAGTTCGCCGCTGTCGTGGTCCCGCGTGATGCCGATCGCGCCGGTGATAAACGGCCCGCTGTCGAGTTCGAAGAACTTCGGCACCGGCAGGTCGGCCAGGTCGATTGCCGGACCGGTGATGACGTTTTCCTGCACTGGGCCGCTGGTGACCGTGACCGGCTCGATCGGGCTGGCCTTGGCCGCCTCGATGCAGCCATCGAACGCCTCGTGAGTGAACGTTTCGGCATCGTCGCGTTCCAGCGCCAGGCCGAAGCGTTCGAGCTTGTTATACAGGCCCCCGACGACCGGAAACCGGGCGCCCTTGACGTGCTCGATATAATACGCGCGTCGCCGGGCCTCGATTTTCGACATGACGCCGGCCAGTTCCTGCGTTCGTTCGACTTCACGCGAGACGTGATCCATCTCGCCACGGTCTTTTAACAATTGGATGAACGAGCGAAAATCATGCACTGCGAAATCTCCTTGGCATCGGCGTATCGGTTCGCGCCATCTGCACGGCGCCAGGTTACGCCCGTACTGCCGGGCGGGGAGCGTATTTTAGCTGGCTCCGGCCAGGGAACCTGCAACCGGTTCTGCCCGGTGACCACGTATAGGGCATGCTACGTGGAGCGAGGCGTCGCCGGCGTTGGCCATGGGCCCGGTTCCAGAACTTCTGCGATCCGATATGATTGCCTATGGGGCGAGCATTCGGAGTGCAACCCTTGGTTAAGTATATTGTTAAGAATATTATTTAATTATTTGAATAATAACAGATAAAAATTATCAATGCCCGATATCCTGACACGCCTGCAGACGGCACTCGGGGACGCGGCCGTCCTGAGCGGCGCGGCCGTGCGGGCGCGTTCCGCGGGTATCTGGGGCCCTGAGCATTGCCTCGAAGCCGACATCCTCGTCCGTCCGTCCGACACCGACGGGGTGTCGCGCGCGCTGCGCATCTGTCACGCCGCGGGACAAGCGGTCGTCGTGCACGGCGGGCTGACTGGCGTGGTCGACGGCGCCCACGCAGGATCGGGCGATGTCGTGTTGTCGCTGGAACGCCTGACCGGCATTGAGGACTGCGATCCGCTCGGCGCGACCCTGACGGTGCGTGCCGGCACCACGCTGCAGCAGGTGCAGGAAGCTGCCGAGGAACATGAACTGATGTTCCCACTGGATCTCGGCGCGCGCGGGTCAGCAACGATCGGCGGTAATGCCGCAACCAACGCGGGCGGCAACCGGGTGATACGCTACGGCATGATGCGTTCGCTGGTGCTGGGCCTGGAGGCGGTACTGGCGGACGGCACGGTGCTGACCTCGATGAACCGGATGCTCAAGAACAACGCCGGCTATGATCTGAAGCAGTTGTTCATCGGTACGGAGGGAACGCTCGGGGTCGTGACCCGGCTGGTGTTGCGCCTGGTGCCGAAGCCGGCCAGTCAGGATACGGCACTGGTCGCAGTACCGGATTTCGCTGCCCTGTGTCGCTTGCTCGGCCATGCGGGCGCGGCGCTCGGGGGTACGCTGAGCGCCTACGAGGTCATGTGGCAGGACTTCTACACGTTCGTCGTCAACGGTCAGTCCCGCGCCGCGCCACCCCTGTCGGGCGAATACCCGTACTATGTCCTGATCGAATCACTGGGCGCCGACCCGGCCGGTGATGCGGAACGTTTCGCGGCGGTCATGGCCGAGGCGATGGAGCAAGGGCTGATCGTCGACGCGGTCATTGCCAAGTCGCGCGCCGAACAGAACAGCCTGTGGTCGATCCGCGACGATGTCGTACAACTGCTGGCGATCAAACCGATGTTCCTGTTCGATGTCAGCCTGCCGCTGACCGACGTGGAGACCTATATTCGCGGGGTTCGGGTGCGACTTGCCGAAGCGTGGCCGGACCATCGCCTGTTTGTATTCGGTCACCTCGGGGATGGCAACATTCACCTTGCGATTGCCGCGGGCGCCGCGGACGGTCAGGCCCGTACCGCGGTCGAGGCGATCGTCTACGGGCCGCTGGCGGCCGTCGGCGGGTCGGTATCGGCCGAACACGGCATCGGCCTCGAGAAGAAGCCGTACCTCGCTTGGTGCCGCAGCGCAACGGAAATCGCCATGATGCGAACATTGAAGCAGGCCCTGGATCCGAAAGGAATTTTGAATCCGGGCAAAGTACTGGATTAGTTTAAAGGGCAAGGATTGATTATGAGTACGACCGAAGCTGACGCGCTGACCGCGGCGCAGAGCGACGCCGACCCGTGGAAATATTTCTGGTACCTCGTGTTCGCCGCCATCATGTGGGTGTCATCGCTGCCGTTGTATGTCGATCTGCATTGGCCGCTGGTCTGGAGTCGCAAGGGCTTGTTGCTGGTTCACGAATTTGCCGGTTTCCTGTTCGTCGGGCACACGCTGTTCAGTAACATCTGGGCCATGCGCATCCGCATGACGATGGGCCGCGAGGCTGGCATCTGGGCGCGCGCATTCCTGCGCAAACTCGCGCTTGGCATCACGTTTCCGACCTCCATCATCAGCCCGCTGGCCGGGCTGCTGTTGATTCAGCATTACGGCGGGCTCCGGGAAAATCCCTGGGCATGGGATGCTTACCTCGCGATGTGGCTCATGGCCGGCATCAGCATCGTGCCCGACGTGATCCGCTACGGGCGCAATCGCAACGCCGGCGATCCTCGCCACGGCATTCTGAGCGGCGCACTGCGCGGCAACTTCGGCACCCTGATGGTGATCTACATCATCTGGTGCATGATCACGAAGGAATCGCAGCTTTACGGGCTGTTCTACTGATGGTGCCGGCAGAATGCGGAATTCGGTGTTACCAGGCGATCGGCGTGCCGTCGTAGCGCGTGAAGGTGCCCGCGTCTTCGAGGGTCAGGTCTGCGATGAGCGTGCGCAGACCCGCGACGCTGTCCGTAATCTCGAGCAGCGCAAAGCCGAATGCGTCCATCCGGGTCTTGACATAGCCGGGGCAGAATAACGCGACGATGATGCCGCGTTCCTTCAGTTCGCCGGCCACGGTCGTCATCGCGCGATTCAGTGCCGTCTTGCTGCTGGCATAGGCAATGGCAGGCACCGACATCTCGGCCATCGAACCGGTCGTGCTGGACAGGCTGACGATTTTTTTCTGTTCGCTGAGCGCGACCTGCTCGACGAACGTCTCGGTCATCTTCAGCGGCCCGAAGGTATTGGTCTCGATCACATCGCGCCAGATCGCGTAATCCATGTTGCCGAAACTCTGACGATCCGCGTGCTCGGCGATCGGGAGCGGGCCGATGATGCCGGCATTGTTGAGCAGTACGTCGATCGCCCGGCCGCGATACTTGTTGCCGAGTGCGTCGATGGCCGGGTGGTCCTGCACATCGAGTGGTTCGATCGTGACCTGCGGGTGCGCCTGCGCGACGGTCCGCAGTGCTTCGGCATGATCCGGCGTGCGGCAGCAGGCGATCACGTCCCAGCCGTCGGCCGCATATCGGGTCGTGAACTCGAGGCCGATACCGCGATTGGCACCGGTGATCAGAATTGTCGGCATATGAGTGAGCCTCGCTTTATTCGGCAGGTGTCGGTGCGTTGATCAGCCATTGGCGAACCGTGTCGAAGGGTTCGACGTCGGCATATTTGAGCAGCATGTCGCACAGGTTCGCGAAGTGCGGTATCTCGTGTTTGTCGGCGACGCATTCCTCGGCCACGATGACCCGGTAGCCGCGCGACAGGGCATCCACGGCGCTGGCGCGCACGCAGCCCGAGGTGCTGCCACCGGTCAGGATGACGGTATCGACCTGGTGCCAGATGAGCAGCGACTGCACCGGCGACTCGTGAAACACGCTGGCCATGCGCTTGTTGAATACTGCGTCTCGTGCCCGGTCGATCTCGAGCCGCGGGTCGAGTTGTGCGCGCTCCGAGCCGGCCTTGATGTTCTGTAAAGAGTCCGGCGTGTCCGTGCGCGTGCCCCAGACACCGGCGTCGTCGGCATTGCCCATGTAGGCAACGTAGGTCCAGATGACGGGCATATTCCGGGCGCGGGTCAGGCGCGACAATTCATTGATGAATTCGATTTGCCGTGGGTGGGTCTGGTACGCGGTCGGAAATGCATCCATGTCCGTGTAGGCGCGTTGCAGATCGATATTGATCAACGCGGCTTGCTTGCCGAAGCCGAATTTGCGCCGCTTCGGGTTGGCTTTGACCTCGGCCCAGTACGCGCGCGGGGTCAGGTCGGAGGTTTGCATGAGCGGCATGGGCTGCTCCCGGTTATTGTTTGACGGTGCCCGTGCGCATCCGCACGACGAGCGCGAAGATCAGCACTCCGCTATTGATGGCGCCCATCAGCACAAACGGGCCGCCGGGCATCCATTGATCGAACAGGCGCCCGGCGATCGACGTTGAGATAAGGATGCCGGCAGCGCCGCACAAGGCGAAGCTGCCGAGCACCGAACCGCGAATCGAGGCCGGAGCGTTCTGGCCGATCAACGCGTTGCCGGCGATGATCGTGCTGGTCTCACCCATGCCGAG
>SMWD01000139.1 GCA_004357495.1 Gammaproteobacteria bacterium | reverse complement strand
GCCGGTAAAACTCGAGGATCTCCGGAATCGAGTCGATCGCCGCCGTGAATCGCTCCAGCCAGTCGTCATGATGCTGATTGGTTCGCACGAGCACGAAGATGGTCACGCCCAGGCCGATCTTTTCCGCCTCGAGCAGGGTCACCCGGTCGCGAATGATGCCGCGGTTCTCGAGCGACTTGATGCGCCTCCAGCACGCCGTTTTCGACATGCCGATCCGCTCGGCCAGCGCGGAAACAGACAGCGTTGCGTCACGCTGCAGGTGCTGGAGTATGGCTTTCTCGGCACGGCGATCCATGACACCGCTCAAGTCATCGGTGCCGGTCTGCTGTTCGAGCAATTGCACCCGCAGTCCCAGGCACTGGAGATCGCTACCGTAACCAAGTTGCTGCGAAATCTGTGCATGCTGCTGGTTATTCCGTGCATGACGGTTGCCTATGCGCGCCGTGCACGATCGGCTGACGATGTTGCCGCCGAGTGCTCGACTCCGTCGCTGCTCGGCGCTATTCCGCTGTTCATCGTCGGTTTCGTTGTGATGAGTCTGGTGCGCACCTGCGGAGACCTGTGGTTCGATGTGCCCGTGTGGCCGATATTCGTCGACGGCCTGCAGCAGGTCTCCCAGGTCTGCCTGACCGTGGCAATGGCGGCTGTCGGCCTCGGCACACGCTTTAGTGCAATCCGCATGCTCGGCATGCAGCCGCTGGTGGTCGGCTTCGCGGCCGCTGCGGTCGTCGGTGTCGTGAGCCTTTCGCTCATCCGTCTCCTGGTTTCAGGCGCCATCTAGCAGGCGGTTGGAATCCCCTCGCTCCTCGCAGAGTCGCTTCCGGCCGCGATTCCGGTGGGCAGTTCGGGTAGACTCGCGGTTTGATAAATCGACCGGATCGTCTGGCTGCCGCCAGAGGATAAAGACATAAGGAAAAGAACCTATGAAGCTCTATGGTGCATTGGCGTCGCCGTACGTTGCCCGCGTTGTGATGTTTGCTGATCTGAAAGGCATGGAACTGCCGATGGAGTCCGCGCCGGGCGGGATGGGTTCCGACGAGTACCGGCAGATCAACGCGACGGGTAAAATCCCGGCGCTCGATGTCGACGGCCAGATCATCGCCGAGTCGACCGTGATCTGCGATTATCTCGAGAGCATTCAACCCGAACCGGCGCTGCTGCCCGCCGACCCGATGGCGCAGGCGCAGACGCGCATGATCGCGCGCATGACCGACTTGTACATCGCACCGCACAACACGCCTTTGACGCGCATGCGTGGCGCGGGTGCCCGCGACCAGGCGGTGATCGACAAGGGCGCCGAGGAGTTCGCCAAGGGCTTTGCTTATCTCGAGCAGTTCATGGGTCCCGGTCCGTTCGCCGCCGGCGCGACGCCGACGCTCGGTGATTGCGCGCTCGCACCATTCATCGGCATGCTGAAGCGGACGGTGTTTCCGAATTTCGAGGAAGTGGTCGATCCGACCGTTGGCGATGGCCGGCTCGCGACCTGGTGGCAGGCGCTGGAGGCACACCCGGTCTGCAAGAAGAATATCGACGCCTACGACGTGGCACTCGAGACGTTCCTGAAGTGGCTTTACGAAATGCTCGCCAAGCGGAGTGCGGGCAAATAGGCGCATGGCTAAACCGGGTCGACGATTGTGTGGGAGCGGCTTTAGCCGCGATTCGATGCAAGGGATATTTAAGCGGAACAGCAATCGGTCCGGGGTGTTGATGTGTTGACAGTCAGGTTAGCAAACGAGTCCGATTGCCCGGAGATCTACCGGGTGCAGATGGCTGCCGTGCGCAGCTTGCCGCCTGGCGTGCAGGGCGAGGACGGGGTCGAGACATGGCTGGCGACCCGTACACCGGAGCTGTATGCGCAAAAGATGCAGACGGAGGTCTACGTGGTTGCCGAGGATGCTGCTCGGGTGGTTGGCTGGGGTGCGCTGAACGTGGCCGGGGAAGAGATCACGAATGTATTCGTCGACCCGGCGCATCATCGCAAGCGCGTCGGTACGGCCGTCATCACGAAGCTCGAGGCGGCGGCCCGCGACGGGGGGCTCGAGGCCGTGCAGTTGCGGGCCACCGGCACCGCGATCGAATTTTACCTGGCGGTGGGTTACCAGTCCGATCCGCCGGTCGAGCCCGGCGCCAAATGGGCGCTCATGAAAAAACTGCTGTAGACCGATGCCCCGGTCATCGACATCGTTTTCGGTCATGTCTGCCCATGGCGCTTTACCGGCAAGCTGCCGACGCCGGCCACGGGTGATTTGAATGGTCGATGATTACCCGCCGCCGGGTCCGACGGGGGCGATGAATTACCCATGATGCCTGGTCTGCGCCGCTGCATCGAGCAGCTGTATCTGGAGGTCATTCCGGTGGACGGCATCGAGGACGATTTACTGGAGTTGCCTGACGGGGCATATATCGGCATCACGTGCTCGCCGCGCAAGGGGTTGGATGCGACGCTGGACCTGGTCGAACGCCTGTGCGGTCACGACTTCCACATTGTGCCGCATATCGCCGCCCGCCAGGTTCGCGATACACTCCAGCTGCGCGACATCGTGCAACGATTGACGGACCAGGGTGTGGAATCGGTGTTCGTGCCCGGCGGTGATGTGTCCGCGCCGGTCGGCGAGTTTGCTTCGGCGCTGGCGATGTTGCGCGCGCTCGCAGATATCGGGCATACATTCAAACCTATCGGCGTCGCTGCGCATCCGGAGGGCCATCCGACGATCGACAACCAGGCGCTGCTCGACGCATTGCGTGAAAAGCAGGCGTTCGCGACGTATTTCGTGACCCAAATGTGTTTCGACGCCGACGTGCTGGTGCGCTGGGTGCGCATGATTCGCCATGCCGGTGTCGTATTGCCCGCGTGGATCGGGCTGCCCGGCGTCCTGAATCGGGCCAGGCTGCTGCGGACGTCGTTACGCATCGGGGTCGGTGATTCCGTGCGGTTCGCGCGCCGGCAGATGAAACTTGCCGGCCAGCTCGTTAAATCACCGCACTACCGGCCCGACGATCTCGTGTTCGCCCTCGCGCCGCACCTCGGAGACGAGACACTGAAAATCGATGGCTTTTACCTGTTCAGCTTCAACCAGGTCCGTGCAACCATAGCCTGGCGCGACGAGATGCTCGCAGGTTATTGAAAAAGCCTGCTGGGGCAGTTGCCCTGATCCCGGTACAATCGGGGGCGCGGCGCCGAGAACCGAGAGATGCATGAATGACGACCGAGCCCTTCTCACCGACGCTGACCATCGGACCTCGCGTTCGCAAGTCGCCGTTTTTCGACGCGACTGTCCGCGCCGGCGCCAGGGCGTTCACGGTCTACAACCACATGTATTTGCCGACGGGTTATTCGGACCCGGTCTCCGAATACTGGTCGATCGTCAATGAAGTCAGTTTGTGGGATGTGGCCTGCGAACGGCAGGTCGAGATCACGGGGCCCGACGCACTTGCCTTCACGCAGTTGCTGACGCCGCGCGATGTCTCGGCGTGTCTGGTCGATCGTTGCCGCTATGTCGTCCTGACGGACGAGGCGGGCGGCATCGTAAACGATGCAATTTTGCTGCGCCTGGCCGAAGATCACTTCTGGCTGTCCCCGGGCGACAGCGACGTCGTGTTGTGGGCGCAGGGCGTGGCGGCACGTTCCGGCATGGCGGTCAGGGTCGGCGAGCCGGACGTGTCACCGCTGCAGTTACAGGGGCCAAAAGCCCCGCACGTCGCGCGAAAGTTATTCGGCGATGTGGCGATCGATATGGGTTACTTCCACATGCGCCAGCTCGAGCTCGACGGCATCCCGCTGGTGCTGAGCCGCACCGGCTGGAGTGGCGAACTCGGTTACGAGTTGTTCCTGCGCGAGGGTTCGCGCGGCGTGGAGCTGTGGGACAAGTGCATGGCTGCGGGCGCGGAATTCGATATCAAGCCTGCGGCACCATCGACGATCCGCAGCATAGAGGGTGCGATTCTGTCTTACGGCTCCGACATCACGCGGGCAGACAATCCGTGGACGGTCGGACTCGGCCGCCTCGTCGATGTCGACAAGGAATGCGATTACATCGGCAAGACTGCGCTGCAGAAAATCGCGGCCAACGGCACGTCGCGTCGTCTCGTTGGCGTCGACATCGATGGCGAACCGCTGGCTGGGAATGATGCGTTCTGGGAAGTATTGGCGGGTGGTCGGGTGGTCGGGCGGGTCAGCCGCTGCGTGTATTCACCGCGCCTCGAGAAGAACATCGGCCTGGTCAACGTCAGTGTGGATTGCGCTGACGTGGGCGAGAGGCTTACGATCGAGACGCCGGGCGGATTACGGGGTGCGACCGTCGTACCGATTCCGTGGATCACGTCCGAGACGAAGATACCCGAGGGAATCTGATTCCGGGGCAGGAACCGAGCCATGGCGAAACCGAAAACCTATAATCTGGATACACTGGCGTTACATGCCGGGCAGCAGCCCGACTCGCAAACGGGTGCGCGTGCGACGCCGATTTATCAGACCGCTGCGTACGTCTTTCGCGATTCCGATCACGCGGCGTCGATTTTCAATATCGAGCGTACGGGCCACGTCTACTCCCGAATCTCGAACCCGACGAACGCCGTTCTCGAGGAGCGCATCGCGGCTCTGGAAGGCGGCGTGGGTGCGATCGCGACGGCCAGCGGACAGGCCGCCATTCATCTCGCGATCGTGACCCTGATGGATGCGGGTTCGCATATTGTGTCGTCCCAGTCGTTATATGGCGGCACGCATAATCTCATGGCTTATACGTTGCCACGTTTCGGCATCGAGACGACGTTCGTCAACCCGCGCGACATGGATGCATTCCGTGATGCAATTCGTCCGAACACGCGCCTGATTTTCGGCGAGACCCTGGGCAACCCGGGTCTCGAGGTACTGGATATCCCGAAGCTGTCGCACGTGGCGCATGAGGCCGGCCTGCCGCTGATGATTGACTCGACGTTCACGACGCCTTACCTGTGCCGGCCGCTGGACCTCGGCGCGGACATCGTCGTGCATTCGGCAACCAAGTTTCTCAGCGGGCATGGTGTCGTGATTGGTGGCTTGCTGGTCGACGGCGGCGTGTTCGACTGGGAGGCATCCGGAAAATTCCCGACGCTAACCGAGCCCTATGAGGGTTTCCACGATCTGGACTTCGTCGAGGAGTTTGGTCCCGCCGCATTTATCACCCGCGCGCGCAAGGAAGGCGCGCGCGACTTTGGCGCGTGCATGGCGCCGATGACCGCATTTCTGATTTTGCAAGGCGTGGAGACGCTGCCACTGCGGATGCAGCGACACGTCGACAACACCCGTCGTCTCGTCGAGTTTCTGCATGGGCACGATGCGGTCGACTGGGTCGTCTACCCCGAGCTCCCCGACCATCCCGATGCCGAGCTCGCCAAGCGGCTGTTGCCGAAAGGCTGCGGCGCCGTGTTCAGTTTCGGCGTCAAGGGGGGGCGCTCGGCCGGGCAGAGGTTCATCGAGCGTCTCGAACTCGTGTCGCATCTCGCCAACGTCGGCGATGCGAAGTCTCTGGTCATACACCCGGCCAGCACGACGCATCATCGCATGGATGCCGCTGCGCTCGAGGCGGCCGGCATCTCCGCGGGGCTGGTGCGGATTTCGGTTGGCATCGAGGACATTGACGATCTGATCCGGGACGTCGAGCGTGGCCTGCAGGCGGCACAGACGGCGTAGGCCCATGAAACTGAACATTGATAACCGCACAGTTCATGTTGCGACCGGCAATCAGCAGCTCGACCCTGCACTGGAGACGGTGGTTTTTATTCATGGTGTGGGTCAGGATCACACGATATGGGTGCTGCCGACGCGCTACTTCGTTCGCCACGGGCGCAACGTACTGGCCGTCAGCACACCGGGCCATGGCCGTTCGGCCGGGCCGCCGCTGGCCAGCATCGAGGACATCGCCGACTGGATTACGCGCGTCATGGATGCCGCCGGTATCGTGAAGGCTGCCGTTGTCGGCCACAGCATGGGTTCGCTCGTCGCGCTCGAAACCGCGGTGCGACATCCCGACCGGGTGCGCGCGATCGCGCTGGTCGGCACCGCGGTGCCGATGCCGGTGACCGAAGAGTTGCTGGACCGGGCGCAGCATGACGAGGATACGGCCATCGAGATGCTGACCTTGTGGGGTTACAGTCGCAGCGCACAAATCGGCGGGAACGCGACGCCGGGCATGTGGATGGTTGGTGGCGGCCGGCGCCTGTTGCAGCGCTCGCCCCCCGGTTCGATTTACGCGGACCTGAAGGCGTGCAATGATTACGTGAATGGTCTCGAACATGCCGGGCAACTGCAGTGCCCGGCGTTGCTGATTCTCGGTGAACGCGACCTGATGACGCCGACGCGGGTCGCTGCTGCGCTTGCAGAAGCCATTCCCGACAGCGAGTCCGTTATCCTGCCGCGCGCCGGGCATGCGTTGCTCGCGGAGCGTCCGGACCCGGTTCTCGACCAGTTGATCCGCATCGTCTGATTATGCCGCTCGTCGCTCATTCCAGGTTGCCGGCCTTCGACGCGTTGCGTGGCGAGGGTCTGACGCTCATCCCGCCCGAGCTTGCCGCAGCGAATGGCCTGCCGTCGTTGCGTGTCGGCCTGCTCAATTTGATGCCCGATGCGGCGCTGCAGGCGACCGAGCGTCAATTTCTGCGCCTCGTCGACGGCTACGGCGGCCAGGCGAACCTGTTTGTGTATCCGTTCGCCGTTCGGGCTGAATACCGGGCCGAGATCGCCGTCGCGCACATCGCGACGCACTACTCGACGTTCGGGCAATTGTGCGACGCAGGGCTCGATGCGCTGATCATCACGGGTGCCAACCCGGCCGCGCCGGATATTACGGCCGAGGCCTTCTGGTCACCGATGATCGAGGTCATCGAGTGGGGTCATACGAACGTCGACTCGATCGTCTGCTCGTGTCTGGCAACCCACGCGATTCTGCAGCACTATCACGACACCTCGCGCACCGAATTGGCGGCGCGGCAGTGGGGCGTTTACGCGCACGAGTTGCTGGTGCCGGAGCATCCGCTGCTGGCGGGCGTCGACGCGATTATCCACGCGCCGCACTCGCATCGTTACGCCGTGTCGGCCGCCGACATGGAGCGCGCGGGCATGACCGTGCTGGCGGTCGGCAGCGAGGCGGGGCTGCATCTTGCCGTCAGCGGCGACCCGGCGCGTTTCATCTTCTTCCAGGGTCACCCGGAGTACGATGCCATCAGCCTGCTGAAGGAATACAAGCGCGAGGTGCAGCGTTTCCTGACCGGCGGCCGCAAGACCTACCCGACGTTTCCCGAACATTATTTCGACGCCGCCGCGAAACGTCGACTGGAGGCCTATCAGCGGCAGGTCACGGAGTCTGACTTCGAGCAGGACACGATCCCGGCGTTTCCGGAGGCCGAACTGGCCGGCGCGCGCGAAAATACGTGGAGCGCCGCGGGCAGGCAGATCTACCGGAACTGGCTCGCGGGCGTCGCCGCGCGCAAGAGCCGAACATAGCTGAATTAGCTTATTTATGTCGCGCCAGCGGTTGACCGGTGCGTTCCTGGTACGAATAAGCTAATTCAGCTATGACCGGCACGCTTCCTAGCTGAACGCTTCCCGCAATCGTTTCTTGTCGATTTTGCCGACGCTGGTCAGTGCGATCGCATCGACGAACTCGATACGTTCGGGGATTGCCCAGCGCGATATGACGCCGTCGTCGACTGACTGGCGGACGTGCGCCAATACCGTTTCGGCATCGAGCGGTGCGCCCGCCTCGATGACGATCAGCGCCAGCGGTCGTTCGCCCCATTTGTCGTGCGGGATGCCGATGACCGCGACCTGGCTGACGCCGGCGCATTGCGAGATGATGCCCTCGAGTTCCAGCGAAGAGATCCATTCACCCCCGGACTTTATGACGTCCTTGATGCGATCGGTGACCTGAAGGTAACCCTCCGCGTCGACGGTTGCGATGTCACCGGTGTGCAGGTAGCCACCCGCCCAGAGTTCTTCCGAGCGGTCCGTCTCTTTCAGGTAACTCATCGTCAGCCACGGCGCGCGGGTCACGATCTCACCGGTCGCGTTGCCGTCACGCGCGATGTCGTTCATGTCCAGGTCGACGACGCGAATCTCGACCAGCGGGGCCGCCCGCCCGGTCTTGCAGCGCATCCGGATCTGCTCATCCGGTGATTCTGCAAGCATGGCCCCGGTCAGTTGCGATGCCGACAGCATCGGGCAGGTTTCCGACATGCCGTAACCCGAGAATACGTCGATGCCCAGATCCAGTGCCTGCTGCGCCAGTCCGGGCGGCATCGCCGCGCCGCCGATGATGACTTTCCAGCCGCTGAAATCGACCTCGGCAGCTTTTGGATGCGACAGCAGCATATGCAGGATCGTCGGCACGCAGTGCGAGAAGGTGACGCCCTCCCGCTTGATCAGGTCGAGCAGTGTTTCCGCTTCGTAGCGCCCGGGGTAAACCTGCTTGACGCCCATCAGCGTCGCGATATAAGGGATGCCCCAGCCGTGCACGTGGAACATGGGCGTAATCGGCATGTATACGTCGTCCCGATGGAAGCGCGCATGGCCCGCGGTCCAGCCGAGCGCCGCCATGAAGCCCAGCGTATGCAGCACCAATTGTCTGTGGCTGAAGAACACGCCTTTTGGCAGGCCGGTCGTGCCGGTCGTATAGAACGTGGTCGCGCGCGTGTTCTCGTCGAAGTCCTTGAATTCGAACGCTGTATCGGCGCCCGCCAGCAAGTCTTCGTAGTCGTCCAGCGGCACGATGCGCACCGGCCGCTCGAACCGGGGCCTGATCTCGTCGATAACCGGCATGAAGTCGCGGTGCACGAAGATCAGGTCATCCTCCGCATGATTGATCGTGTACAGGATCTGGTCGGGCGACAGGCGGATGTTGATCGTGTGCAGCACCGTGCCCATCATCGGCACGGCGAAGAAGCACTCGAGATAGCGGTGGCTGTCCCAGTCCATGACTGCGACCGTGTCACCCGGCCCGATGCCGAACGCGGTCAATGCGCCGGCGAGCGCCCGGAGGCGTCGGCCGAATTCCAGATAGCTGAATCGCTGTGCGCTCGCGTACACGATCTCCTGTGCGGGAGTCTGGGTCAGCGGCGTGTGCAGCAGCTGCCTGATAAGCAGCGGGTACTCGTAAGCGGAGGGCGTCGGCTGTGTATCGATCATGCCGTGGCCGCGATGCCGCGCAGGCTTTCGGCAGCCGGTTCCGGACGCGCCGGCGGCATCGACGTGTCGTGGCTGATTTCGTGCAGTAACCAGTCGCGGAACAGCGAAATTTTCTCCGTCTGTGCTTTCTCCCGGCGACAGACGAGGTACCAACTGTCTTCGTTGTAGATGCGCAGCGACGGGAACGGTTCGACGAGGAGCCCGGCATCGAGATCACGAGTTACGAACGGCTCCATGCCGAGCGCAATGCCTTGCCCCTGCATGGCGGTATTCATCGCGAGGTCGTAACTGTCGTACTGCTCGCCCGTCGCCGGGTCGACGTTGGTGACGCCATTGGCCTCGAGCCACACCCACCAGTCGCGCTCCGAAGGGTAGACCTGCAGGATCGGATGCTTCGCCAGATCGGCGGGTTGCTCCAGTTGTGCAGATTCCAGGAACGCCGGGCTGCAGACCGGGAAGATCCGGGACGAAAACAGGGGGTCGTAGTGGAGATCCCGGTGTACGGGTTGTCCGATCATGACGCAGACATCGATATCGTCATGTGCGAAGTCCACATCCCATTGTGACGTGTGCAGACGCACCTGCACGTCGGGATGTTTACCGCGGAAGTCGGGCAGACGGGGTATCAGCCAGCGAATCGCAAAAGTCGAATAGACCTGCACCGTCAGCGTGTCCTGTGCCTCGTGCAACAGGATCAACTCCGTACCCTCCGCGATCCGGTCGAACGCATCGCGCAGAATCGGGAAATACGCCCGCCCGATCCTGGACAGCTCGACGGCCCGGGCTTTGCGCAAGAATAATTCAACGTCGAGATGCTGCTCGAGCAGCTTGATCTGGTGGCTGACGGCCGAGTGCGAGACACAGAGCTCGGCAGCGGCAGCTTTGAAGCTCCCGTGCCGGGCGGCCGCCTCGAATGTGCGTAGCGCGTTCAGTGAAGGCAGGCGCCTGCGCAGGGCTTTAAGGTTAGATTTTTTCATGTTTACGCCCTGTCGTGAGTGTGTCGTCATGGTGCATATCATGTCAAGATCCACTTGATGAGTAGCATCGGAACAGGCGCGCGCGCAGCGCAGCCGCGGCAAAAACCGGCGGCCGCCACGGCCCGGACGGGCAGATGGCAGTACTGATTACCGGTGGTGCGGCCGGTATCGGCCGTGCCATCGCCGACGCGTTCCTGACCGAGGGCCGTGCTGTACACATCTGTGATATCGACCGCGTTGCAGTCGAGGCCTATGCAAAATCACATCCCCGGGCCAGCGGCACGGAGGCGGATGCTGCGAATCTTGCCCAGGTTGACCGCGTTTTCGATGAACTTCTGACCCGGTACGGCGGCCTCGATGTGCTGGTCAACAATGTCGGCATCGCAGGCCCCACCGCGGCCGTCGAAGATATCGAGCCGGAAGATTGGGACCGCACGATCGCCATCGATCTGAACGCCCAGTTTTATTTCACGCGCTGCGCCGTGCCGTTGCTGCGCGCGGCCGGTGGCGGTTCGATTATCAACATCGCGTCGAGCGCGGCATTCTCCGGTTGTCCGCTGCGCGCGCCGTATGTCGCCTGCAAATGGGCGATGATCGGTTTCACGAAAACCCTGGCTATGGAGCTCGGTGTCCACGGGATTCGTGTCAACGCGATTTGTCCGGGCAGCGTGCGGGGCCCGCGCATTGATGGGGTCATCGAGCGGGATGCCGAACTGCGTGGTGTCAGCGAGCAGGAGATCCGGGCAATGTATGAACGTCAGACTTCGCTGCGTACCTTTATCGATGCGGAGGATGTGGCCCAGATGGCCCTGTTCCTGGCGTCGGACAAGGGCGGGAAGATATCGGGGCAGGCGATCGGTGTGGATGGAAATACCGAGTCCCTGTCGACTTGGATACCGTCATGAAAGCCGCTTGGTTCGACGAATTTGGTGCGGCTGCGGACACGCTGCATGTCGGCGAGCAGCCGAATCCGGAGCCGGGCCCGGGCGAAGTGCGGGTTCGGTTGCGAACCAGCGGAGTGAATCCGTCCGACGTCAAGAAACGCGCCGGGGCGTTCCCGGATCTGCTCGATGGCGGCCTCGTGATTCCGCACAGCGATGGTGCCGGCGTGATCGATGCGGTCGGCGCTGGCGTGCCGGCCGGCCGCGTCGGCGAACGCGTATGGGTCTACCAAGCCCAGTACGGTCGCCGTTTCGGCACGGCGGCACAATTCGTGGCGCTCGATGGCGAACGTGCGGTACTGATGCCCGACAATATGAGTTTCGAGGTCGGTGCGTGCATGGGCATTCCCGCCATGACGGCGCACCGCTGCGTATTCGCGGATGGCGCCGTCACCGGGCAGACGCTGCTCGTGACCGGCGGCGCGGGTCGGGTCGGACATTACGCAATCCAGTGGGCCAGGCTTGCCGGCGCCAAGGTCATCGCCACGGCGAGTCAGCCGGACGACGGGCATGCATGCATGAGCGCGGGCGCGGACGCCGTCGTCAACCATCGTGACCCGAACTGGTCGGCGGCGGTGCTGGACAACAACAACGGTGTCAGGATCGACCGTGTCATCGATGTCGAATTCGGGGCGAACCTGCCCGAAGTGCTGAAGCTGATCCGTACCGGCGGCACGATCGCGACCTATTCGTCCACACAGGTACGCGAGCCGCAGCTGCCGTTCGTGCAGATGATGTTCCGGGATCTGACGATTCGCATGATCATTGTTTACGCGATGCCCGAGACCGCGAAGCAGTCGGCGATCGGTGATATCAGTGTTTTTCAGAAGGGCGAAAGACTTCAGCACCGCGTGACCCATACGTTGCCGTTGTCGGACATAGCGCGCAGCCATGAACTGATCGAGCAGGGTGGTTTTCGCGGTTGTGTGGTGGTTACACTGGACGAGTGATTACCTCTCGATTGAATTCCCGTGCCTCGACGGCCCTGCTGTACGTCGCGTTGATCTACATTGTTTCCGTGGCCCACGCAGGCTCGCCCGACACCGCCGCGCCGCGCACGCACGCGAACGGCGAGGACCTGGTCGGCGGCTGGTCGGATCTCGCGCCAGGTGTTGCGGTGTTCAAGGGCATGCCGTTTGCCGCGCCGCCGGTCGGCGAACTGCGCTGGCGCAAACCGCGCCCGCATACCCCGCGTGCCGGCGAACAGCCGGCCACCGAGTTTGCCGCCGCCTGCATGCAGACCGGGTATATCATCGACTGGTACGCGGACGTGGCCGAGGTCTTCGGCGGTAGTCGCGAGGAGGTCGGCAAACCGAACGGCTACAGCGAAGACTGCTTGTACCTGAATGTCTGGACGCCCGCTGTGGGCGCGGGGCTCGATGGCGCAGCGAAGCTGCCGGTCATGGTCTGGTTCCACGGCGGCAGCAACAAGAGCGGCTGGTCGTACGAACCCAACTATCACGGCGATCGCCTGGCCGCGCGCGGGGTTGTTGTCGTGACGGTGGCGTATCGTCTTGGTCCGCTCGGTTTTTTCTCACATCCGGCGATGCAGGCGACGCCCGCTGAACCCATCGCCAATTTCGGCTGGATCGATGGACTGCTGGCGCTCCAATGGGTGCAGGCAAACATCGCCGCGTTCGGCGGCGACGCGAATAATGTGACGGCGTTCGGCGAGTCTTCGGGGGCCGGCGATCTGACAGAATTTCTCGCGCATGATATCGGGGCCGGACTCATCCATCGCGCCATTGCGCAGAGTCCCGCCAGTGATTTCACTACCGTCAACACACTCGCCGACGAGCAGCGCAACGGACTGAAGATCGCCGCAACGCTGGGCATAGATAACGCGCACGACGCGATGAGCCGGCTGCGCGCCGTACCTGCGGAGCAGCTACTGGAAGCGGCTGCCCGCACCCTTCCCGGCCGTTACTATGATGTGGTCGTCGACAATCAGACCATCCATTCGCCAACGCTCGCACGCCTCGAGCGCACGAAAGCATCGACCATCGACCTGCTGATTGGCACGAATGCTGACGAGTGGTACATGTATATTGACGAAGGATCGAATGCGGCGGCGGTCGATCAATGGCTGATCGACAATGCACCCGGAGATGCCGATGTGCTGCACGCCCAGGTTGCCGATGAATCGAATCCGCGGCGCGCACTCGATCGGCTGGAAACCGCGAAGAGCATGCTCTGCCCGGCCCGTCGCGCGGCGGCCCGCATCACGGCAACCGGTGGTCGCGCCTGGGTCTACCAGTTCACGCGCCAGCGTCCCGGCCCGGGCGGCGAGCAACTCGGGGCCTATCACGGCACCGAGATCCCGTACGTATTCGATATGCACGATGCCTGGCTACCGACCGAAGACCTCGACCGTGTCTTGACCGACGCCGTCATGGACTACTGGGTACAATTCGCTCGCAGCGGCGACCCGAACCTGCCCGGCCGACCCGCGTGGCCGTTGTACCGGGCCGAGCAGCCCGCTGTCATGGAACTCGGTGACGAGATCCGGGTGATTCCGCCGTTCGATGCGGCCCTGTGCCGGTGGCTGGGGCCGGCATAGGAGCGACAGAAATGGAGCAGCGACAAGTCGACTGGCCGAGCTTCGGCGCGTGCATTGCGATTATTGTCCTGGTCTGCGTTCCGCTGGCCGCGTTCCCCGAGGCCAGCGGCAAACTGCTGCAGAGCTGTTATGACCTGATCGCGCACGAGCTGGGCTTTTTATACCTGTTGGCCGGCATCGGCGCGATGGTGCTGCTGGCCTGGCTGGCCTTCGGGCGTCATGGCCAGGTCGTGCTGGGTGCGGACGACACGCCGCCGGACTTCTCGACCTACAGCTGGGTGGCGATGCTGTTTTGCGCCGGCGTCGGCGCCGGCCTGCTGGCCTGGGCGCCGATCGAATGGGCGTATTACTATGATGCACCGCCGTTCGGCGCGGAACCTGCCTCGTCCGAAGCGGCTGCGTGGGCATCGACTTACGGCATTTTTCACTGGGGCCCGACGGCCTGGTGTTTCTATTGTCTGCCGACGATTGCGATTGCGTATCCGTATTACACGAAGCGGCTGACCCACCTGCGCTTCAGCACGAGCTGCCACTATTTCTTCGGTGGCCGCGAGGAGACACGGAGTGCGCGGGTCATAGACTGGCTGTTCATGATCGCGCTGCTCGGCGGGGCCGGCTCGTCGCTGGGGTTCTCGACGCCGTTGATCGCTGCGTGCATCAGTCGCCTGACAGGCGCTGCGAACGGCTTCGCGCTCGAGGCCTTCGTCGTCGGCATCTGTGTTGCAATTTTTGGCACCAGCGTCTGGTTCGGACTCAGGAAAGGCATCAAGCGTCTCAGCGATATCAACATGGTGCTGGCGCTCGTGCTGCTGGCCTTCATGCTCGTCGTCGGGCCGACGGTGTTTCTGTTGAAGACATCGCTGAACAGCGTCGGGCTGATGCTGTCCGAGTTCGTCCGCATGAACAGCTGGACCGACCCGTTCACTGACTCCGGTTTCGTGGAAAGCTGGACCATTTTCTACTGGGCCTGGTGGGTTGCCTACGGTCCGTTCGTCGGCTTGTTCGTGACCCGCATCTCGCGGGGCCGGACCATTCGTCAGGTCATCCTCGGCATGATTTGCTGGGGTTCGCTGGGCGGGGCGTTGTTCTACATGATCATGGGTAACTACAGCATGCATCTCGAGCTGACCGGCGTGCTCGATGTGTCGGGTTTGCTCGCCGCTGAGGGTGCGCCGAGCGCGATCGTTGCCTCGCTCGATCACATGCCTGCGGGCGCCCTCGTCATCGGCGTGTTCTGCGTGGTCTGTATTATCTTCGCGGCGACGACTTACGATTCGGCTTCCTACACGCTGGCCGCCGCCGCGACCCGGCACCTGGCGGCGGGCGACGACCCGCCGCGCTGGCACCGGGTATTCTGGGCCGTCGCGCTGACCCTGCTGCCGCTGACGCTGATGTATGTTGGCGGCCTGAAGGTGATGCAGACCGCAGTGCTCGTCGTGTCGCTGCCGATCCTGCTGGTCGGCGTGCTCATGTCGTTCGCGCTCGTGAAGCAGTTGGAGCTCGATCACCGGTTCTCATAGTCGCTTCTTTCTGCCCGCGACCTCAAGGGGCCAGTGATGCGGAGCTTTTTGAGGGCGGCTGTTATGGGCAGGTATTATGGGCAGGTGTTGTGGGAGCGGCTTTAGCCGCGATTCCTTACCGGCAGAATCGCGGCTAAAGCCGCTCCCACAAAATCCTCCCACACAATCCTCCCACACAATCCGGGGCTGTCACCTGTTCAGTCACCCGGCTTATTGCTGTGTATCCAGGTATTCGTCGAAGTCATCCGGCACGGCTTTTTGCAGCATCTTGCGGACCATCGTCAGCGGCGACATCGGCGCCTCGGCATAAGCGGTCAGTTTCCAGCCATCGCCGGTCTTGCGGAAAACAGCCAGCACCCGATCCCAGCTCGACATGGCTTTTTGTCGTTTGACTTTGATGTGATAGGTCAGCTTGTAGGTGGCCATCGCGAGATCGTCGGCCAGGTAATGCGCCCGGACATCCGTGTATCCGTTCCAGATTCCGTCCAGGACCTGCACACCGGGCTTTGGATTGAAGTACGCATTCAGGAGCGACCAGCCATGCATCGGCGGGTCGATCTCCTCGGCCATGTAGATCGGGTGCGGATAGTCCTGGTCCCACATGCGCAGCAGCGCGGCATAGTCCTGCCGGTTATAGGCCTCGGCATAGGTATCGAGGAAGGCCTGGAGTTCGGCTGACAGTTCGGTGTCGTATTTCTGTGGCATGGGCTTGCTTGCGTCGTGGGCGTCGGCCATGGCCATGCCCCAGATCAACAGGAGTCCGGTCGCCAGCGCCACACTGCGCAGGTAGCTGCTTGCGGCCCTGATCGTGTACGTGACCGAGACGAGTCCCCGGAACGGTGATGTTGGCGTATCTGCCCGGGTTACGCGCGATATTGTCTGCATGAGTTGGAACTTATTATTACACTATGGTGTCCAGACTATAACGCTTTATGGAGCTGTTTATGGAGCCGCAGGTTAATTCCGACCGCAGCGTGCCTGCCCGCTTGCGGGCCGGTACCGGGGCGATGCTGCAAGCGACAATGTGCGTAACATTTCTCTGCACGGGACTGGTTTCGGCTGCAGACGACGTTGAGGATATCGCTACGGAGGAGCAGTCATCCGGCCGGCGGTCCGAGGATACCTCTGACGCGAACATCGTGCTCGATCAGCAGAATTGTGTTCGCCGCATCGACATTGACCACACGAAGATCATCGATGATCAGGCAATTTTGTTTTACATGCGCAGGTCGACGATCTTTCTGAACAAGCTGCCGCGTCGATGCTCAGGCCTCAGGATGTCCGGCACGTTCTCGTACGACACCCGAACCGGCGAGTTATGCAACGTCGACATCATTCATGTGGTTAATCATTTTGGCGGCGGCTTCCGTCGCGGGGTGGGTTGCGGGCTCGGGAAATTCAAGCCGATCACGGAGGAGCAGGTCGAACTGATCAAGGAAATTGGCCCGGGCGATTTTTGAGCGTCAGGTCCGCCGGATCAAGGGAGATCAGATCGAAATGACTGAACGCAATACGGTCCTCGTGACCGGGGCTAATCGTGGCATCGGGTTTGAATTCGTTCGCCAGTACGCGGCACAAGGCTGGCGGGTCATCGCCGGCGTGCGCAACCCGGGCAGCGCCGATGCCCTCCGGGCTCTGGGTGCGGACAAGGTCGAGATCGAACGACTCGATGTCGGCAGCGTTGCATCGGTAGACGCGCTGGCCGCGAAGCTCGCAGGCCAGTCGATCGATGTTCTGATCAATAACGCCGGCTTGTTCGGCGATTTTGAGACGCAGACATTCGGTCAGATCGACTTCGCTCAATTCGACACCTTCATGCGCACGAATGCACTGGGCCCGTTGAAAATGTGCGAGGCGTTCACGCCGCACGTCAAGGCGAGCGCGCAAAAGAAGATGATATCGGTGACGTCGCAGGCCGGTTCGTTCGCACTCGACAGTGGCGGCTTGCCGGGGATGTATTTCTACAAGTCCAGCAAGGCCGCGCAGAATATGATCATGCGCACCGTCGCCAAAGATGTGCAGGCGCACGGGATCAGCGTCGGCATCCTGTCCCCGGGCATGGTCAACACGACGGGTGAGGAACTCCCGCCGGAGCGACGTTTCCCGGGCATGCTCGAGCCGCCGGAGAGCGTTGCCGGCATGATCGGCGTCATAGCGGCATTGGATAGCGCGACAACGGGCAGCTTTATTCGTTATACGGGCGATCCGCAGCCCTGGTAGCATCCGGCACGCGGGAGGTATCAGTCGATTGCCACCGGTTTTCGGAGTTGATCGGTCAGGCGCTCCAGTGCGCCGATCGGGTCCCGGATATATTTCCCATGCATGCGTTCAGCGATGCGCAGGTAATCGGCGGGCAGTGCATCGACCGACTCCAGTTTTTTACCCGCCGCCTGGCTCATCATGTGTCCCGGTCGGTCGCCCATGCGCATGAACGGCTCCCATTTCAGGACATTCTGAAACGCCAGTGAACACGGTGCCGATATCAGTGCCGGGTTCAGTGCATCGCGCAATGTGCCGTGCACGGTTGTGTACAGGCTCAGCAGGATTTCAGGCGCGGTCGGTTTCGGGAACTTGATGCGCGCTTCGACCGACGTCGGTATCCAGACATCGTCGCCCCTGATCAGTGCCGGGCCGAGGCTGCTGGTGTAGTCCTTGACGAGGGGGTTGTCCGGTCGAGCAATGCCGGCGCGCGTCTGGATGCGGACTTCGGGTCCCAGGCGGACATGGCTGACGCGATCGGTTTGTCCGGTGTAGGGATTGTCGAACGTCTCGAGCATTTCGCCGGAGGCGAGATCCGTGTAATACGTGAGCTCGAACATGGCGAGTTTAAAGCTGCCATCAGCTTGTCGATAGAAGCGATGGAACAGGCCGATCTTCATGCCGAACAGTGCTTGCGCGCGTGCATCGACCACGCCGTAACGCACGCCATCCATCCACCAGATAATGAGCCGGTCGTCCAGCGCACCGGACAGGCGCATATAGGCTTCGAGCAATACCGCAGGATCAGACAGGTCCGGCACACTCCGATCCGGAACGGCCGGCGCCGGCTCGACGCTGCGTTCGGCGGCGAACAGGACGGGCGCAAACGCGCCGAGTGCCGGTATCGACAATGCACGCAGCGCGCCGCGTCGGTCTATCATGCCTTGCCGGCCTGCTAGACGCACTTCCAGTTTGCCAGCGCCTCGCCGAACAATTCCTGGACCTGTGCGAAGGCATCGGGGGCGCCCTCTTTCAGCAATTCGCGGTTTGTCTTCGGGAAGACTTCCTTGCCGCCCTCGCCCGGAAGCTGGCGCGTCGCGTCGATGACGATCTTGCTCGTGCGTGCGTACTTGACCTGGCTCGGGTCGGTCATCAGGCCGAAGGTGTCGTCGATGATTGTCGAGGCCGGGTTCGGTTGCCAGCGCGAGCCGACGGCGAACATGACGTCGGTGCGATCGAAGATATTGATGTCCTTGTCGACGACGATGACGATTTTCGCGATCGGATTCCGCGCGGCAATCTTCATGCCGCCCTCGAGACCCTGGCCGGGCCCGGTCTTGTCGATACTCATAACGACGATGCCCATCGTGTCCTGCGGATTGGTGTATTCGACGAACTGCGGCACCATCTCCTTGAGCCGTATGCTGTACGCCGCATCCATCGGCGCCGTGACCATGCCACGCTGCATGCCCGTCAACGCGTTCATGAACCACGGGTTCCTGCGATGCGTGACCTTCTTGACGTGCATGACGAAATTTGCTTCCTTGATCGGCCCGAGATAGCCAAACATCTCCCCGAACGGGCCCTCTGGCTCGTAGGTCGATTCGTCCAGCGGTACCTCGCCTTCGATGACGAACTCGGCATGGGCCGGGATCATGATGTCGGTCAATTCCGACTTGACGATCTCGATCGGTTTGCCGCGCATGCCGCCGGCCATCGCCAGTTCATCGGCCGGTTTCGGTTTCGGTCCGAAGCCGCGCGCCGCGAGGCGCGTGCCGCTGAGTAACCAGATGACCGGGTCCTGGCCGAGCACGATCGAGTAGGTCATGCTTTTCTCACCGCGTTCCTTGGCGGCCATCAGCATCTTGTAACCGGTCTGATTGTGTTCGGGGTTGATGCCGAGCTTGCGCGGGCCCTTGATCTGGCAGCGATAGGTGCCGAAGTTCGGTCCGAGTTCCGGGTCGTCCATGAAATGCGAACCGGTATTGACATAGCGTCCGCCGTCGGCCGGATTGGTCTTGACGAACGCGAATTTCGTCAGGTCGATCTCGTCGCTCGTCAGCACGACTTCTTTGCACGGGGCCTGGTCGCGGGAGACTTCGACCGGCGGAATTTCGGGAAACTTGCCGTCATTTTTGGCCAGCATGTCTTGCAGGTAAGCCAGCGCACCTCGATAGGTCGCGTAATGATCACCCGGTATCACCGGCAGCCCCCAGATGATCGCATCGGTATTCCAGTGGCCCTGAGTGTTGACGATCACCGGGCCCTTCACCCACTTGCCGTCGATCTTGACCTCTTCGAACAGCATGCACGGGGCACCGTACATCGTGTACATGTCGGTGGCTTTGAAGAACAACGCCGGTATCTGGTACTGGTCCTGGTCGATGCGGTCGAAACGCAGCAGCAACCCGTGTGCATCGAGCGCGGCGATCCAGTCGCGGAATGAATCGAACGGCGGTTGCGGCGCGTTTTTCAGCGCGGCGGCGGATGCGGCGCCGACGAAGGGCGCCGCGCCCCTGGCATCGGCCGTGTAACCCGCAGCGGAAAGCGCGGCAATCGCCGTGCCGGCGGCCGCGGTATTCAGGAAGGTGCGGCGCGATACCGGGTCGGCCCCGGCCGCTGGTGTCTTCTCGGACATGAATCTGGTCTCTCCCAAATCGAATTGATGCCTGGTTCAGTGTTATTGACCCGATTCTGGCCCCCTGCGCGGCCGTCGGTGCGAGCAGCGGCTGCTCTGTCCGTAGGCTGACCAGCCTTGTTCAGCCTTTGAACCAGTCCGGCGCGCGGGTTGGCAGCGCCGACTGGTCGCCACATACTCGGGGCTTCGCCAACATACGGAATTGCATTCGATGACAGCTGGCCTTTGGTTTTCGATCAGGGCGCTTCGCGTTCTTGGTGTCGTAGCGGGTGTCGCGATGGGCGGCACGGTGGGGAGTGCGACGGCGGAAGATACCGACAGCTGGATGTCGGTGGAGATTTCCCTGCCGCCCGGGTTCACATCGACGGTTTTTCATCCCGGTGCCGGCGCCACGCGGCATATCGCGGTTCGGGATAACGGCGACGTGTACGTTGCGCGTCGATATATGCTCGACATGCCGGTGTTCCGCCAGGTTGCGACGTATGGAACCTTGCTCGCGATGCGTGATACGGACGGTGACGGCGTCGCCGATGTGACCGAGGAGTTCGGTCCGACGGATGTCACGACCGAGGTGAAAATTCATAATGACTTCTTGTATTTCTCATCCGAAACGGTCGTCTACCGGATTCCGCTCGATGACAAGCTCGTGCCCGCAGCCGTTGCAGAGCCCATTGCCGGCGGATTCCCGATTCAACGCTCGCACGGCCACAAGACCTTCGCCTTCGATAATGAGGGCAATATTTATGTGAACTCCGGTACGCCGTCGAATGCCTGCATGCAGATCAAGAACCGTCGCGAATCACCGGGCATGGATCCGTGCCCGCACCTCGCGCGTAACGGTGGCATCTGGCGTTTCAAAGCCGACAAGCTGCTCCAGGATCAGGTTCGCGACGGTCAGCGTTACGTGACCGGCACCCGTAATGTCCTGGCAATGGCGTGGAATCAGCAGGTCGACAAGCTGTTTTTCGTGATGCACGGTCGAGACAGCATCGGCTTCATGTGGCCGAAGCTTTACACACGCGAGGACAACCGTGATCTGCCTGCCGAAGAGTTCCATGTCGCGGAAGAGGGTGACGATTTTGGCTGGCCATACACGTACTACGACCCGATACGGAACCAGCGGATGCGCGGGCCCGAGTACGGCGGCGATGGCAAAACCGCGGCAGGCGGTGACTACAAGGATCCTCTGATCGGCTTTCCGGCACACTGGGCACCGAACGATTTATTATTTCACTCGGGCACGAATTTCCCGGCGAAATACAAGGATGGCGCATTCATCATTTTTCACGGCTCGTGGAACCGGATGCCGTTCGAGCAGGGTGGCTTCAAAGTCGTGTTCGTGCCGATGAAAGATGGCCGGGTTGCCGGCGAATGGGAGGTCTTCGCCGACGGCTTCATGGGCCGGGAATCACTCAAGAACCCGGCCAACACAGCCTACCGACCGACCGGCCTCGCTGAGGGGCCGGACGGCGCGTTGTACATCACCGAGGACAAACACGGCCGTATCTGGCGGGTGACAAGTAGTTGTTGTGGGAGCGGCTTTAGCCGCGAATGAATAAGGAATCGCGGCTAAAGCCGCGATCCTGAGAAGCTGCTCCTGCCACTGTCGTTCCTGGGATCCGCGCTGGCGATTTTTCCCGGCTAGTTTTTCGGCGTGACGCCGTTCGGCAAGCTTCGCAATGTCCCCGCCGATATGCGGTTCGCCGCGGCGCTTGGCCAGGGCGACCTGACGTTCGCGCTCCCGGTAGCCTGCGCGTTGCGCCTCGGTTCGGGCCTCGGCGCATTTCGGGCAACTGATGCCTTTGACATACAACGGGCTCGCCTGGTCCGCCTTTGAGACCGGCCGCCGACAGGCAGGACACTGCTCGTATTCACCCCGATCAAGCTGATGATCGACGGTCACGCGCGCATCGAAAACGAAGCATTCGCCCTGCCACGCGCTCTGATCCTCGGGGACCTCTTCCAGGTATTTTAATATGCCGCCCTTCAGGTGGTAGACCTCTGCGAACCCCCGTTGTTTGAGCAACGCTGTCGACTTCTCGCAGCGAATTCCGCCGGTACAGAACATCGCGACTTTCTGGTGTTGCGCGGGGTCGAGATGCCCGCGTACGTAGTCCGGGAATTCGCGAAAACTCGTCGTGCACGGATTGACGGCGTTGCGAAATGTACCGATCTCGACCTCGTAGTCGTTGCGGGTGTCGATCAGCGTGACCGCCGGGTCATTGATCAGTGCGTTCCAGTCGCGTGGTTCGACGTAAGTGCCGCTGGCGCGACTGGCATCGATATCTTCGATACCCATTGTGACGATCTCTTTCTTGAGCTTGACTTTCGTTCGTCCAAAAGGTGCTGTGTCCGCGATCGATTCGGCGCAGTCGAGAGCGGCGAAACGCGGGTCTTGCCCGAGCCAATCGAGCAAGGCGTCGATCGCCGCCCGGTTTCCGGCGATCGTCCCGTTCAGCCCCTCGCGCGCAACCAGCAGCGTGCCCTTGATTGTGTACTCGAGCATGCGGTCGAGCAGGGCCACGCGCAGCGTAACCGGATCGTCGATCGTGACGAAACGATACAGGGCACATACGGTGATGTCCGACATATGACTGATGGGCCCGCCGGCGGCCGATCAGAGTTCCACGCCGATACCAATCAGCATCGTCAGATCTTCGTTCTCCGAGCCTTCGGCCGGGCTCGACTCGTAGTCGAAATCCAACTCGAAGTTCAGATATAGCAGATCGGTGATTTCGTAGCGCACGCCGGTCTGACTCTTGAAGATGTCGTTCCGGCGACCGCTTAAGGTCGAGGACCACGAGTTGTTGTGAAAGGCGCTCAGATCGCCGCCGATCAAATTGTAGCGGAAGCGCAGAATCCAGCCGGCGATCGCGCTGTCATTATCTTGCCGTTCGATTTTTTCTGTTTGCCAACCAGCGACGGCCTGGATCTGGAAGAATCGCCCTGAGTCATCCCAGATGTCGTAACCGAAACCGCCGCCGACAGTGATTCGATATTCGAGTTGTTTGATCGGGTCGCTTTCATAGCCGAGGTTGCCGGCCAGGAACCACGGATCATTGAAAGACCAGTTGTACGCGTACGTCGCCAGTTCCTGTTGCTTGGTGGTTACACCGCTTTGGCTCTCGCGCGCGAGCGTGAGTTCACCGATATGCCGGTGGTCACCAAGCTTCAGGTTGGTTTTAACCTTCAGCGCGACCTTTTCGCTGTCCGTATTGCCTTTCTCGACCGTGGAGTTCAGGTCGATGAAGGTATCCCAGTCGTAGTAGTCCGCGGGTTCGTCGAGTTTGGCGAACTGCATGAGCGGAATTTCCCGCACCTCGCCGTCGATCTCGATGCGCTGCATGCCCGCGTTGCCGCCGAGCATTCTTGCCTTGACTTCGCGACCATCGGTAAACTCGATGTCGAATACGCGCTCTGATTCGATGAATGAGACCGCGTCCAGATCGACCTTGAAATCGTCGGCGTAGGCCGGTTCGATCGTGAGTTTCTCGTCCCAGATTGTCTTGACCGTGCCGGTGATGATATCGCCGTTCAGCATGACGATCTGTTCCGCCAGCAACGGGTGGCAGTACCAGGCCAGGACGGTAATCAGGGCCAGGCGCGGGGCCAGAGTGCATTTCTTCTTGCAGGGCATGGGGGTGCTCCAGATAATTTCCGACGCAGTTTCCGGTTTTTTGCGACCGATTGCCAGCCGATGCCGCAGATCGGAGCGGCCCGTGTGCCGCGCCGCAAAAATGCTAAGCTGGTGCCGGCCGGCATGGGTTGCCGCCCTGTTGCCGTGTGAATCGATTGCCGAACCGCGTCGGTCCAGCCGAATACAACCAGCAATTATCCGGCCGCCGCGCGCAGACCGTCGGCCAGTATCTGATCAACGGGGGCATTGATTCTGGCCGGGTGTTCACGCAAGGCTACGGAGAGGCAGTGCCGATTGCGGATAATGCAACGGCGGAAGGCCGTTCCCGGAATCGCCGCGTTGTTCTGAGGATTATCAGGAATTAGGCGCCGGTGCCGACGCGCCGGTGTTGATGAACTTAACAGGCTTGGCCGGGTCGGTACAGATATGCGCCGAAAAATTGTGTGTACCGCCGGAAGTATCGTTCTCGCGATCGTGAACGGGGCTGCCGTTGCGGAAGAGCATTTCACGAGCGGCGCATCCCGCGACACGTCAGAACTCGTAGCCAGCGAAGCGATGGGCGAGGTCGAGACCATTCTGTTCGACGGGGTACGCATTCACCTGCTCATCGAAGATCAGCCATTTGACCTGTCTCGGGCAGAGATTCGTGACTGGGTCCGGCAGTGTGCCCGGGTTGTGGCGCACTACTATGGTCGCTTCCCGGTCGACGACGCCTGGGTTGCGATCCGTGCCCGGCGCGGTGCACGGGTGTTTTCCGGGCGGGCGTTCGGCACGGCAGGCAGTGCGGTCGTGAACGTCGATATCGGGCTGAGGGTATCGCGCGACACGCTCGATGCCGACTGGGTGCTGATCCACGAGATGATTCATTTCGCATTTCCGGGTGTCGCGCGCCGGCATCACTGGATCGAGGAGGGGCTGTCGGTCTACGTCGAAGCCATCGCGCGCGCAAACACCGGCGCGCTGTCGGCAGAGTCCGTCTGGCGCGGGTTCCTCGCGGGCATGCCGCGGGGTCTGCCGCAACCCGACGACCGCGGTCTCGATTACACGCCGACCTGGGGGCGCACTTATTGGGGCGGCGCGCTGTTCTGCCTGCTGGCCGATATCCGGATTCGGGAGCAGACGGACGGGCGGAGAACATTGCGCGATGCACTGCGCGGCATTGTCGATGCCGGCTATGACATCACGCAGCGGGGTGATTTGCGCGAGGTGCTGACAATCGCGGATCGGGCGACCGGCGTCAGTGTGCTGATCGGTTTGTATGACGAGATGCGTGATCAACCCGGTATCGACGACCTCGACTCGCTGTGGCGGTCGCTCGGGGTGTCGGAGCAAGGCCAGTCAGTCGTATTCGACGAGCAGGCGCCACTCAGTGAGATTCGGCACGCGCTCACGATGCGTGATCTGTAGCAGCTTTTTCAGAAAGCGCCGCTCCCGCATGCAGTCGTTCTGCTCACCGCTCGAGCCAGGCCGGAATCCGGGCCCGGCTGCGGCACAGTTCCCGATGCAGATGTCGGTGATCCGGCTCGCATGAGTCCAGCAATGCCCAGAAGCGCGGCCCGTGATTCATGTGCCTGGTATGACACAGTTCGTGCAACAGCACGCAGCGCACGAGTTCGGGCGGCAGGAACATCAACTGTGCATTCAGGCTGATGGTTCCCGATGACGAGCAGCTGCCCCAGCGACTGCGCTGGTAACGAATCGTTGCGCGCGCCCAAGCAAGCCCGTAACGCGTGCCGAGTTCGTCGAGACGTTCGACCAGGTGGCTGCGCGCCGTGCGCGTGAGCCAGCGCTTCAATGCGGCTCGCACCTGTGCCCGATCGGATACCGGGCCGCGCAGGCGCACGATCTGGTCCGGTTGCGTCGTGACACGCAGCGATGACGCGTTGCTGGTCGCGTAGTTTATTCGCCAGGTTTGACCCGCGGCCGGCAGCGTGATTTCTTCGGGCAGCTCGGCGACGGTGCCGGGCGACCTCAGTGAGTCACCGAAGCGCCGGAGTTGCTTCTGTATCCACGGCCATTGAGGCTCGATGAGTGCAGGCAGCAGCCGCTCATCGAACCCGGTCGGCACGACCACGACGAGTCCGTCCACCGGATCGACTTTCAGCCGCACATGCCGCGCGCGTCGCGAACGCCGGATGCGCCAGGCATTGGTGTCAGACGACTGGTGTCCCACAAACCCCGTCCTGCAAAATCAGTTCCCCATAAACCCGGTCCGCCACCCGCTACATATAATTATACCGATACCGGGTCCGTGCGGGGCCCGGAATATCGATATAATGCGGCCGTCTGAAGTTCGTTCCGAGGAAACAGAAATGATCAGGTTCAAAGCGCTGCTGCTGCCCGTTGTGTTCGTCACCCTGATTGCGCTGGGTGTCGCAGATGTTGCATCGGCCGCGAAGTCGCGCGTCGCGCGGGTTGCCGGCGGCCAGCAGGTGACGCTGGCGAAATCCCGTTTCTCGGCCAATGAGCTCAAGGCGCGGCGGCCGGATATGCAGCGTTTGATACCGCGGGTCCGGTAGCGGCTAACTGGTGTCCCGGGTACTGTCCGGTTTGCTGGAGCCCCGACCATGAGTCCCAGAATCCTGATGTTTCTCGCGCTGTTATTGCCGGCTGCGTGCGAACGGGGGCCGGAAGCCCCCGTCGTCACCCCGGCCGCCGAACTGCTCGACACTCGCTGGAAACTTATCGCGATCGAGAATCAGCCGATTATCACCAAACCACCACCGGATGAGGCCCACTTGTTGCTGAGCTCGGACGACAATACGGTTGCCGGGTATTCCGGTTGCAACCGTTTTTCGGGCGGATTCACCCGGCAAGACGGAGCTTTGTCCTTCGGGCCGTTGATGTCTACCCGGCGTGCCTGTATCGACAGCATGGATCTGGAAGCGAATTATCTGCAGGCATTGGGGCGAGTCGATCGCATCGAGATCGTCGAGCGCGAGTTGCGGATGTTCGATGGCGAAGACCTTCTGCTGACCTTCATGGCGGTCGATGCCCTATAGATTCTTGAAACTGGCCTGGTCCCATCGTTCGCCTCAGTCTGTGCAAACATCCGTGCGTTGATCTGCAGATGTTAGCCTTCGCATCCGGCATCTTTGTCAGTGCCTTTCTTCGTAAACCCGGTTGCCGGCCAACCCATTCACCGGGCGGCGGTGGTATTATCTGTGCCGAAACCGCCGACCGATCGGGTCCGCGGTTTCGTTGTTTGTATATCGCAGATCCAGCTATGGCCGACCCAGAAATCAATCCGGAGTTCCAGCGGCAAGTCGCGACGCGCCGCACGTTCGCGATCATCTCGCACCCGGATGCGGGCAAGACCACGCTGACCGAGAAGCTGCTGCTGTTCGGGGGTGCGATCCAGGAGGCGGGGGCGGTCAAGGCGCGCCGGGCCACGCGGCACGCGACGTCCGACTGGCTCGAGATCGAGAAGCAGCGCGGCATCTCGGTGTCGAGCTCGGTCATGCAGTTCGAATACGAGGGGCAGACGATCAACCTGCTTGACACGCCCGGTCACCAGGATTTCTCGGAAGATACCTACCGTGTACTGACGGCCGTCGATGCAGCGGTCATGGTCATCGACGCCGCGAAGGGCGTCGAGGCGCAGACCATCAAGCTGCTCGAGGTTTGTCGAATGCGCGATACGCCCATCATCACATTCGTGAACAAGCTGGATCGCGAGGTGCGTGGTCCGCTCGAGATCCTCGCCGAGGTCGAGGACACGCTGAAAATCGACTGTGCACCGGTGACCTGGCCGATCGGTATGGGCAAGACATTCCGGGGTGTATTTCACCTGTTGACTGACCGGCTGATGCGGTTTACGCCCGGTCAGTCGCGCTACGACAAATCCGCCGAGCTGATTCAGGGCCTCGATAATCCACGCCTCGATGAGTTGTGTCCCGGCGAAATCGATACTTTGCGCGAGGAGGTCGAGTTGATCCGCGCGGCCGGTTCCCCGTTCGACGAGGAGCTTTTCCTGGCCGGCATGCAGACGCCGGTGTTTTTCGGCTCTGGCATCAATAATTTCGGCGTGCAGGAAGTGTTGCAGGCACTGATCGACTGGGCGCCACCACCGCAGCCGCGCGATGGCGGCGCGCGCGACGTACAACCGGCGGAGTCGCCGTTTACCGGCTTCGTTTTCAAGATTCAGGCCAACATGGATCCGAAACACCGCGACCGGATCGCATTCCTGCGAATTTGCTCCGGCCGCTACCGGCCCGGCATGAAGGTTCGTCACCTGCGCATGGAACGCGAACTGCGCATCGGCAACGCGCAGACGTTCATGGCGAACACGCGGGTTCGTACCGAGGAGGCGTTTGCAGGCGATATCATCGGCATTCACAACCACGGCCAGTTGCAGATCGGCGACACCCTGACCGATGGCGAGAGACTCGCGTTCAAGGGCATTCCGTATTTCGCACCCGAGCTGTTTTGCTCGGCGCGGCCGAAGGATCCGTTCAAGGCCAAGCAACTGGCAAAGGGTCTTAAGCAACTGGGCGAGGAGGGCGCCGTGCAGGTGTTCACGACGGAACTGGGCCGGCTGCTGCTGGGCGCCGTCGGGCAACTGCAGTTCGAGATCGTCGCGCACCGCCTGAGCGGCGAATACAATGTCGATGCCGTGTACGATCCATCGGATATCTACACGGCGCGCTGGCTCAGTTTTCCCGATGAGGCGACGCGCAAGGCGTTTTTCCAGCGCGAAGCAGCCGCGGTTGCCAAAGACGTGGACGGCAACCCGGTTTACCTGGCATCCAGCAAGTACAACCTGGCACTGACCGAGGAGCGCTGGGAGCACGTCGGGTTCCGGACCACGCGCGAACATGGCGAGGTGCTGGCATGAGTTTGTTGATTGCGCTCATCGGTGCATGGTCTGCGGTGCAAGGTCAGGTGATCGAAGTGGTCGTGCCCGATGAGGCAGGTCTCACGACGGTGACGGCCACCTGGAACGATCGATCGGTGCCGCTGGTTCCACGCGCCGCGGAGTGGTTCACGGTACTCGGTATTGACCTCGAACAGGCCCCGGGCGAGCAGCCACTGAAGTTGATATTCCAATTTGACGATGGCCGTAGACAAACGCGGGCCTCGAACGTTACGGTGCGGGGGAAAACATTTCCGATCCGGCAGCTTACGGTTGCAGCGGAATATGTCGACTTGAGTGAGGAGAATCAGGCGCGCACGGCGCGAGAGCGCGAGGAGATCAACGCGATTTACGCAAAAATTACCCCGCAGGCGATGTGGACGGAGCCGTTCACGACGCCGGTTCCGGGTGTGAGCGGCGGCCGTAACTTCGGGCAACGACGCGTCTTCAACGATCAGTCACGCGCGCCGCACTCCGGCACCGATCTGACCGCGAAGACCGGGACGCCGATTCATGCGGCGAATCGCGGTCAGGTCGTGCTGGCGAAGAACCTGTTTTTCAGCGGCAATGCCGTGTTCATCGATCACGGGCTCGGCATCTACTCGGTCTACCTGCATCTGTCCGAGATCCGGGTGGCAGCGGGGCAGCGGGTCGGGCGCGGGCAGATCATCGGTCTTGCCGGTGCCACCGGACGCGTGACCGGCGCGCATCTGCACTGGGGCGTGCGCGCGCAAGGTGCGCGGGTCGACCCGTTCTCGCTGCTCGAGGTGGGGGTCGGCGCCCGGTAGCGGCGGGTGGCGATGACGGTGGCAGTCGAAAGCAAAGCGTTGGCTATCGATGCGCTGGCCGACCTGACCTGCGGCGGGCGACGCCGGCAGATCCGATCATGCCCAATCATGTGCTCATGCTTGCTGCCGTGTTGTTTGTCGACACACCGAAACGCCTGCTGAACCTGGGCCTGGGTGGCGGGGTGTTCGAGCGATTTTTTCGCACACACCTGCCCGGTCTGATCGTGACCACGGTCGAGAAGAGTCCCGTGGTGATCCGGCTGGCGCGCGACTGCTTCGACGTGCAGCCTGACGGCGTGTTTGCGCTGAATCTGTCACCGACGATTGTTGTGCCTGCCGGGGCCTCAATTACCAGGGGATGATTTCACCCTTGTGTGACACGAACGTGCCGGTTTGATCCAGGCCGTAATTGTCGATGACGGTCGCAACCATTTCTGCGCTTTGCGCGGCGGGCAGCAATTTGAAGCTGACACCGGCGCGGTCGAGGGCCAGGTTCATCATGTCCGTATCGACGGCGCCGGGCGACACGAGTGCGACGGTGATTCCGCGTTTTTTCAGGGCCGTCGAGTTCGACTTCATGCCCATGTTCAGCGCGGCCTTGCTCATGTTGTAGAACACCAGCCCCGGACGGCGAAGGCTGGAGATCGAGCCCTGGGTGCTCGTCAGCGAGACGATCTTCTTCTGCTCGCTGGCCTCGACGTGCGCGGCGAAGGCTTCCGCCACTTTCATCGGCCCGGCGACATTGGTTGCCATGACCCGGCTGAGCAGAGCGAAGTTCATCGAGCCGAAGTTCTGCTCGTTCGGCTCGCCGAGGATCGCGGCGTTGTTCAGCAGGACATCGATGGGCAGGTCGGCGAGGGTCGCGGCGAGGCGGTCGATCATTTCATGGTCGAGCAGGTCGAGTTGCTCGAGCCGGACCTTCGGATGCGCAGCGGCGATGGCCTGCAGATCCGTGGCGCGATCCGGTTTGCGCGCGGTCGCGATGACGCGCCACTCATGCTCGGCATACCAGCGGGCGAGTTCGAGCCCGATACCGCGGTTCGAGCCCGTGATCAGAACCGTGCCGGGGCGCGTGGTGGCGCGGGCGGTCGGGATTGCGAGCGTCTGGACTGCAATGCCGGCGGCGGCAACCGTCAGCAGGTCACGTCGGGTCAGGGCATTGGTTTTGATCGG
>SMWD01000138.1 GCA_004357495.1 Gammaproteobacteria bacterium | reverse complement strand
GCTGATCAAGGCGCCGATCTGCTCCCGGTGTTTCTCTATCAACCCCTTGAAATTAAACATGATTCTGGCTCGCCTGAGGGCCGGCGTGGCCGCCCAATCCGGAAACGCGGCGCTGGCGGCAGACAGCGCCTTGTCGATATCCGCCGCGTTCGCCATCGCGACAGTCGCGGCTTCTTCGCCGGTGGCCGGATTAAATACCACACCTTGCCGGCCCGACGATCCGGCATCCGCACGACCATCGATCCAATGAGAAATTTTCCTGAGACTACTCATAAACCCACTACGCGAACTACTTAATCGATTGCAGCGCCTTGCCAATGGTGTCGACGATCTGACCGATCTGATCGGCATCGATAATCAGCGGCGGCGACAGGGCGAGCACATCGCCGGTGGTCCGAATCAACAGGCCTGCCTCGAAGCAGCGTCGGAACATCTCCGTAGCACGCATCGTAGGTTCGCCCGGACGCGGCTCGAGTTCTATCGCCGCCATCATGCCGATATTGCGAATATCGATGACATGCGGCGCACCTTTCAGTGAATGCACGGCATCCTCCAATACCGGCGCCATCTCGCTGGCGCGCTGGTAGAGCCCCTCCTCCTCGTAGACAGAAAGACTGGCGAGCCCCGCCGCGACCGCGGCCGGATGCCCGGAATAGGTGTAACCATGAAAAAATTCGACCGAGTGTTCGGGCCCTGTCATGAATGCCGAGTAGATATCCTTGTCGACCAGCACCGCACCCATCGGGATCGCCCCGCTAGTCAGTCCTTTAGCCAAGGCAATCAGATCAGGTTGCACACCGAAGGTTTCTGCACCGAATCGGCTGCCTGTTCGCCCGAACGCGGTGATGACTTCGTCGAAGATCAACAGGATACCGTGCCGGTCACAAATCTCCCGTAGACGCTGCAGATATTTCGGCGCTGGGACCAGCACTCCGGCGGATCCGGCAACCGGCTCAACGATGACCGCGGCAATTGTCGATGCGTCATGCAGGGCGACGATGTTTTCCAGTTCGTCGGCGAGATGTGCGCCCCATTCGGGCATGCCCCGGCTGAAGGCATTGTGCGCGAGGTCGTGCGTGTGCGGCAGATGATCAATTCCCGGCAGCAACGCGCCGTACATCTTGCGGTTCGGCGACATGCCGCCCACCGAAATTCCGCCAAATCCAACGCCGTGGTACCCCCTCTCGCGGCCGATCAGGCGAATGCGCTGTCCTTCACCCCGCACACGGTGATAGGCGATGGCTATCTTCAGCGCCGTATCTACCGCTTCGGAACCGGAGTTGACGAAAAATGCGTGATCCAGATTCCCGGGAGCCATCTGAGTCAGCCGGTCGGCCAATTCGAACACGCCGGGGTGCCCCAGCTGGAATGCGGTCGCATAGTCCAGCGTGGCGACCTGCGTCTGGATCGCCGCGACGATCTTTGGATGGCAGTGACCAGCGTTGCAGCACCAGAGTCCGGCGATTCCATCGAGTATTTTTTTTCCGTCCGTGGTCGTGAAATACATGCCTTTGGCTGATGCCATCAGCAATGGATTCGCCTTAAAGAATCGATTGCTCGTGAACGGCATCCAATAAGGTTCTAGATTCAACGCGGAACTCATGGGTCAAAGCCCTCGATCGCTTCAGCAGATATCGTAACGTGATGCATCTATGCTTCCTTCATTCTTGTAGTTCGACGTTCATACGTCAATTCTGTAGCTGGCAATGAGCAACGAGGTCTGGCACCGTAGACTTTATGAGTGTCGAAAAACCACTGGTCGGCGTTATTTCGGATCGACGCCAGATCGATTCAGCCCATTACTTTCATATGATCGGCGAGAAGTACCTGCAGGCCCTCGTCGATGCGGCCGGCGTCTATCCGGTCGGACTGCCGTCACTCGCCGATGGCCTGGATTCACTGGAGATCCTCGGGCGGCTGGACGGCCTGTTCCTGACCGGCAGCCCGTCCAACGTAGAACCGGAACGCTACGAGGGCCGCCCGAGCCAACCGGGCACGTGGCACGATCCGGATCGTGACGCGACGGCACTACGTTTGATACCGGCCGCGGTTCAATCAGGCTTGCCCCTGTTCGCTGTCTGCCGCGGCTTTCAGGAGATGAATGTCGCACTCGGCGGCACGCTGCATCAGTTAGTCCACGAGATCCCCGGCTTCCACAACCATAAAGAAAACCCTGACGATCCGTTGGACGTTCAATATGGTCCATCGCATACAGTGTCATTCGCACCCGGGGGCCTGCTCCGAAAAATTACCCGCCAACCTGACGCCACCGTTAACTCGCTGCATTCTCAGGCCGTCGACCGGCTCGCTGACGGACTCTCGGTCGAGGCCACCGCCGACGACGGCCTGATAGAGGGGTTCGTCGTCAGGGACGCTTCGGCGTTCGCGCTCGGCGTCCAGTGGCACCCCGAATGGCAGGTTCACGCCGACGAAGCCTCGACGGCGATCTTTCGGGCGTTCGGCGAGGCCTGCCGGAAACGGCGCGCGGGGGATCGTTGAACGCGCCTCGCGCCTGAACGCACCGATCGAATCATGCCGGGCATATCACGCGGCCCGCATTTCCCTCGCAACCGCTGCGTGCAGAATCTTGCCTTCATGCACGTTGACACCCTGCGCAAGATGCGGGTCGTCGCCGATCGCGGACTCATAGCCTTTGCTCGCCAGCGCGAGTACGAATGGCAGGGTTACGCTGTTCAGCGCCAATGCCGAGCTGCGCGGCACGGCGCCCGGCATATTCGTCACACAGTAATGCACGACGTCGTCAACGATAAAAATCGGGTCCGCGTGCGTCGTCGGCTTGCTCGTCTCGAAACAGCCACCCTGATCGATCGAAATGTCGACCATCGCGGCACCGCACTTCATCCGCGTTACCATGTCGCGAGTGACGAGCCGCGGGGCGGTCGCACCGGGTATCAAGACCGCACCGATCACGAGGTCCGCGCCGGTCACCAGCGAGTCGACGGTCTCCGCCGTAGAATGCGCCGTCTTCAGACGATTGCCGAATTGCGCCGAGAGCTGGCGCAGCCTTGCAACTGACGTATCGACGACCGTGACATCCGCCTGCAGTCCGATCGCCATTTCCGCGGCGTTGGTGCCGGCGACACCGCCGCCGAGGATGACGACTCTGGCCGGAGCCACGCCGGTCACTCCGCCGAGCAATACGCCGGCGCCACCGTTCTTCTTCTCCAGGCAGTACGCACCGACCTGGATCGACATGCGCCCGGCGACTTCGCTCATCGGTGTCAGCAACGGCAGCGATCCGTCAGCGGCGGTCACGGTTTCGTAGGCGATCGCGGTCGCCCCCGAACGACACAATGCCTCGGCCTGGGGCCGGTCCGCGGCCAGATGCAGATAAGTGAACAGCAACTGGCCAGGGCGCAGCATCTCACATTCGACCAGTTGCGGTTCTTTAACCTTGACGATCAGATCGGCCTCGGCGAATACGGTCTGGGCCGTATCGACGATTCGCGCGCCGGCCGCCAGGTAGTCGTAGTCGGAAACTCCGATACCGGTACCGGCACCGCGCTCGACCAGCACCTGATGCCCGGCCGCCGTTAACTCGCGAACGCTGGCCGGCACTAAGCCGACGCGATACTCATGAACTTTGATTTCCCTGGGGACGCCAATTCGCATGCCCTGTACCCTCAGGCTCAAAGGCCCGATGACCTTCAGCCTTTCGAAGAATACCTGGATTTCGATGGAGAATCGCTGCTAAACCACGAAAAAATCACTTAAAAATGGCATTTTCTGCTATTTAACTCGAATATATGACGTATACTTGCGCGATGAAGCTCGACAGATTTGATCACACCATCCTCTCAGTACTGCAGTCCGATGGCCGCATCAGCAATGTCGACCTGGCGGACCGCGCCAAGCTGTCCGAATCGGCGTGCCTGCGTCGGGTCCGGGCGCTTGAGGCTTCCGGCCTGATCAAGGGCTACGTCGCGCAGGTCGATCAGGCGAAAGCCGGCCTGCCGGTTAACGTATTCGTCAATATCACGCTCGTGCACCAGGACCTGACCGAACTGAAGGCGTTCGAAGAGGCGGTTCAAGAGATCCCCGAGGTCATGGAGTGCTACCTGATGTCCGGGGAGCATGACTATGTACTAAGGGTCGTCGTTGCGGACGTGAACGACTACGAACGGATTCACCAGAGATACCTGACACGTTTGCCGGGCGTCGCTCGCGTTAATTCAAGTTTCGCGCTGCGAACGGTACGCAAGACCAATCAGTTGCCGATCGGTTGAGTCAAGTCTATTTCTTCGTGGGCTGACCGGGCTACCGATTACACCATATTCCGCCGGCGAAGCCGCAGCCGACCACGCAAATGCCCGTTGTCTCGTTACCCTCCAAAATGGGATAATCGGTCTGCTCACTTGCGGTGACTGCGTAATAGGATGAGCGACGCTTCGACTGATGTGTCGCGATTCAACTTATCGCTAAGCTTCTACCGCACGATCGTCCCATTGGCCGCTTTTATCCTGAATCGTTTTAGATAAAATTTCTTTGCCTGTTGGGACGCAAACTGACGTTCTCAAAAAGTGCCGTTAAGGAGCGGGCTCCACACCATGGGCTGCAGCCCGCTGGTGCCACCTACTGATTTTCTCCGGCTTGACTCTCCGACCAGGATGGTTTTTCCTGTACGTGAGATGAACATTCTGAAATTCAAACGTGTGAACGGTAGACCATCGCGTACGGCGCATGTAGTAAGACAACAGAATTCCAAGGCCACAGGTGCCTGATCGACCGAAGCGGGTAGTCATGTCGAACGCAAAAAGTGGACAACAGAATCGAATCATCGACGTCGCCAGACGACTCGGCTTGAGCGGCGATGAAATTCTGCCGCACGGACATTACATTGCCAAAGTACCTATTGCCGAACTGCAGTCGCGGCAGAAACAACGCGACGGTGACCTGATCCTGGTTACGGCGATGACACCGACGCCACAGGGCGAAGGTAAGACGACGACCAGCATCGGCCTCGCCGACGCGATGAACCGTCTCGATCACGATACAACCTTGTGTCTGCGCGAGCCGTCACTCGGCCCCTACTTTGGCATCAAGGGCGGAGGCACCGGCTCCGGTCGGGCCCAGCTGTATCCCGCTGAGGACATCAATCTGCATTTCGTCGGCGACATGTATGCTGTCGAAAAGGCGAACAACCTGCTCGCTGCCATGCTCGATAATCATCTACAACATGGCAATGACCTCGGCATCGATCCGCGCAGAATCGTCTGGCGGCGGGTCATCGATCTGAATGACCGGGCATTACGAGAGATATTCGTCGGTCTCGGCGGTGTCGTGAACGGAGTTCCGCGACATGACGGTTTTAACATCACTCCCGCCTCGGAGGTGATGGCGATGCTTTGTCTCGCGAGCGACTACCAGGATCTCGGTCGTCGACTAGCCGAGACCGTCATCGCATTTACCTACACGGGAAAGCCGATCCGAGCAGCAGACATCAAGGCCCAGGGAGCAATGCAGGTCCTACTGCGTGATGCCGTGAATCCGAACCTTGTCCAAACGCTCGAGGGTACGCCGACCTTCGTGCATGGCGGGCCATTCGCGAACATTGCCCAAGGCACGAACACCGCCATCGCGACACGTCTGGCGCTCAAGCTCAGCGACTATGTCGTCACCGAGGCGGGCTTCGCAACAGACCTGGGCGCCGAAAAATTTATCGATATCAAGTGCCGAATTACCGGCCTCAGACCGCAGGCCGTGGTAATCGTAGCGACCGTAAAAGCAGTCGAATGGCATGGCGGGGCCGGAAAAGACGGTGGGCTGGCGAACTTGCAGAAACACATAGAGAACATCAAATATTTCGGGTTAAAGCCGGTAGTCGCGATTAATCGATTCAGCGACGACAAACCGGCACAGCTCAGGAAGATCGCGGCGTTTTGCGAGCAGCAGGGCGTTGAAGCTCTCATCGCGGAACACTGGGCGCGCGGTGGCGAGGGCGCGACGAGCCTGGCCGAAGCGGTGCTGCGCACCATCAAGACAAACCGTCGACGCAAATTAAAATTCGCCTACCCCTTGTCCATGCCGCTGGAGAAGAAGATAGAAACTTTGGCTCGCAGCATGTACGGCGCATCGGGCGTGGATTTTAGTCGGGTAGCACAACGCAATATCGATCTATTGACCGAACAGGGATTTGGCAAGTTGCCAATCTGCGTCGCGAAGACGGCGGCGTCTCTGAGCGATATCTCATCCGTCCGCGGACGGCCCCGGAATTTTCGTATCACCGTGAACGAGTTGCGTGTCAGCGCCGGCGCCGGATTTGTTGTCGTTCTGGCCGGCAATATCATGACAATGCCGGGGATGCCGAAGGTGCCTAAGGCTGCGAAAATCAAGGTGCTGCGGGACGGCCGGGCCGTCGGGCTAACCTAGCACACGCACACGCCGACATAACGATAATCAGCACTGATCGAGATCAGTGTTCAAGCGCATTGTCTCGAATCGATTTAACGGCTGCGTGTCAGCGATCAAGCTGGCTCCTGCGCTTCCTCCAACTCTCCTCGCCACTTGACGACATTAAACTCAATGGCTGCGAAGCCGGCGATCCAGATCAGCTCGTCCCAGACGAACAGCCAATGCCTCAACACGCCCCAATACGCTGCGATCAGCAGGAGTAGTCCGTACAACGCGGGTTTGGCGAAGTTACCCAGGGTAATCAGCGGGCCGCTGCTGATGCCGCGGCCCTGGAGACGCACCATGAATTCGATCAAGAACACGATCAACAACCAGATACTCGCCTCGATGAGATCGGCCCACGCCAGTAGGCGTGAGATGGCGATGCCCTCGGTATCGGTGACGAGCGATTCGCTGTCGACCGGGAAAAAAACCGTACCGACCGACAGCGTCGAGCAGTTCGACTGATCCACTACGGTGAAGATGAGCCAGCCCAGTTCATCGATCGTCGTAGCAAAAGTCGTGGTCCAGCGCAGAAACGATCCATTTGACGACTTGCTGAATGGCGTGGAGGTCGAGCCCCGCCAGGACTGATCGGCTACTCATATTGCAGAGATTATTTTCTTCTGGATGTTACCGGGTATTGTACCGTGTCAACTGACCCGGTATGGTTTCACATTCACGTCGAGCGTTGTCGCGTAGATGCCGATATAGAATCGGCGGGGCGGCAGCGCGAATTGCAGGCAGGTTATGGCGAGAATTATCGGTAGGCTGGTCTCCGTGCATATAGGCGAGGAAGGTGAGCTCGCTAAAGTCGCGCAATCATCCATCCAGGCGAAACTGGACGGTTTTGTCGGGGACCGGCATGTAGGTTTTAGCCGGGTCGCCTATAAGGGCGACACGGAACCGGTGGGGACCGTAAGACGCAATAACCGGCAGTGGTCCGGCGTCTCCGTCGAAGAACTGGCCATGATTCAGGAGCGCATGGATCTGCAGGAGCCGCTCACGGCGGAAACTCTCGGCGCCAATATCTGCGTTGAAGGCATTCCGGATTTCTCCCGGCTCGCCAAGGGTGACCGGCTGATCTTTCCGTCCGGCGCAACGCTGGTCGTGGAGGACTACAACCCGCCGTGCGCGGGCATGTCCGAAGAAATCGCGAAGCTGCATACGACGAACTCAGGTGAGCCCATCCGGCGTCTGGATTTCAGTAAGCAGGCAAGGCATCTACGGGGCGTCGCGGGCAGCATCGACGTCTCCGGGGTGATCAATACCGGGGACGAAATCGTCGTCCAATGCTACAAGCCCCCGCGTTGGGGTTAGTCAAACTCTATCCACGTGGTTTTCAGCTCGGTGTAGTCGTTGAAGGCGTGGATGGACTTGTCCCGCCCGTTGCCGCTTCGTTTGAATCCGCCGACCGGCACCGTGATATCGCCACCGAAGTAGTTATTG
>SMWD01000137.1 GCA_004357495.1 Gammaproteobacteria bacterium | reverse complement strand
CGTGCTGGCAGGCGCCTATCAGATGCTGCTGTTAGCCGCCGCCATTATCATCAGAATAGTTGCGCCCGGCATGAGCGTGGCGGAACAAAAAGAAAAACAAAGACAAATAACCGCGGCTGCCGTTTAACGGAACCGTGGCACGATTGCGTCCCGGCCGGTCTCATTAGCCCGTCGCCACGAGACTTTTTCTGCCCCCTGACAGCAAGGCCCCGGTATACCGGGGCTTTTTCATCGATGCAATAGCAGGGCGTCGATCTCAGGAGCAAACACCACAATTTCTCGCACCAGGAACTTCCTGTAAATCTTGTGGTCGTAAGCTTTGAACTTGCAATGGCAATGCCTGGGGGCTGACGCAAGAGTTAAGCTCCTCCCCCCCCTGCAGACTCAAATGTCAGTCACCGGGTATCGCCACCAATCACGAAATCGAAACTGGACGCCGACCTCGATAGTGGCAGCAAGCAATTTGTTGCTTGTCAGGCCTTTCACGGTGCGCAGGCCGAGGGTAATCCGTTTCGATCAGTATGGCTGTGGTCACATCCGTACCCGCTGACTCGCTGCTGCCCTGTTTACGTTACGACCAAAGCTTAAAATGCAGGCAGTTAATGTTTGTGTCGCGAAGTGTACCGACAATTATCATTATATTCTTCATCCTGATAGCCTGATCCCGGAACAGCCGATCCCCGGGGAACACCCGTACGCCACTTTGACCGTTTCCTGTATCTCGCATGTCAGGCTGGAGGCCGTGGAACTGAATGCCGATACGGCGCCTTAAGCAGAAAGTTCAGTCGAGGCCCGTTGCTTGGAAAACCAGTGCACCGCGTCTTCGATTGCGACTTTTGCCGGGCGGGGTGCAAAACCAAGCTCCTCGCGCGCTTTACGCGATGAGAAATACATCTTGCGGCGCGCCATGCGTACCGCGTCCCGCGTGATGCGTGGCTCGCCGCCGGCGACACGCGACCAGGTTTCCGCAGCGACTGCCGCGATCATTGCCACCCCATTGGGGATCCGTATCGATGGCCGACGCAGACCCGCTGCATCTGCAATCAGCCCCAGTATCGCCTCGAGGGTCAGGTTTTCGCCACCGAGGATGTAGCGCTCGCCGACCCGGCCGTGCTCCAATGCCAGCAAATGACCTTGGGCAATGTCGTCCACATGACACACGTTGAGACCGGTATCGACGAAGGCCGGCATGCGCCCACACAGGGTGTCGAGCACGATCTGCCCGGTGGGGGTGGGCTTGATATCACCCGGCCCGAACGGCGATGACGGGTTGACGATAATCAGCGGCAATCCCAGCTCGTCGGCGGTGCGTCGAACCGTCTGTTCGGCCAGAAACTTGGTCTGCTTGTAGTGCCCGATAATATGCTTCTCGTCCACCGGCGTGTCTTCATCGGCCGGCCCGGCCGGCGAGAAACCGAGGGTCGCAACACTGCTGGTGTACACGACGCGTTCGACACCCGCACTCGCCGCAGCCCGCAGCAGACGCTCCGAACCACGGACATTGATGTCGTACATGACCTCCGGATCGGGCACCCACAGGCGGTAATCTGCCGCCACGTGGAAGGCAAGCTCACAGCCCTGTAACGCGCGCTCCAGTGACTGCGCATCGCGGAGATCCCCGGTGACGCGCTCAACGTCCAGGTCGCACAGATTATCCAGCAGGCTCGTCGACCGTACCAATGCCTTGACCGACGAACCTTGGCCAAGCAGCGCGCGCACGACCGCAGAACCCACGAAACCGGAGGCGCCGGTAACCAGCACTTTCATTATGGCGCCCCGTTCACGCGGTCATTCCGCTTGTCGCGGACCGGCTCGAATGCGTCCCAATCCCAGCGCGAAAAATCCAGCCAAAAGCGCGTCAGGAACAAGGGTATGCCGATAGCCCAACCTGCGCCGGCTGACCAAAACCCGAGTACGACCCACAGGTTGCTCATCAGACGTGTCTCGGCGGTGGCCATTTGGCCAACAACGCAGGCAACACGATTAACGTAGCCACCAGGGTCGTCGTGGTGCCGATGGTCAGCAGCAGACCCATCGAGGCAGTCCCCGGATGGGGCGAGATCAGCAGGTTACCGAAGCCGCAAATGGTAGTGATTCCCGACAACAGGATGGCCCGTGCGGTGCTGGTGCGTAACGGATTATCCTCCGGGTGATGCGTCTGCCGGGCACGTTGCACCATGTGAATGCCGTTGTCTACACCGATGCCGAACAGCAGCGGCAAAGCAATCACGTTGGCGAAATTAAGCGGCGCATCGAGCAACACCAATGCCGCCAGACTCAGGGCAGCCGCCAGCACGAGCGGCGTGATGATGTATAAGGTAGCGATCAGGCTGCGTAGCAAAATCAACAGCAGGCCCGTGATCAGTACCAGTGCCCAGGTAAACGCCTGCTGAAATGCCTGCACCACCGCATCGCCGGCACGCAGCATGATGATGGGTTCTCCGGTTGCAGTGGGCGCGATGGATTGAACCGCCTCGACGAAGCGGCGCAACTCATCGCCCTGATCGATATCGTCCGCCGGCTGGATATTCACACGGTGCATGCCGCGCGCGCTGATCCAGCGTTTGCGCAGATCGTCAGGCGGCATGACAGACCCGCCAGTCTCGGGCTGCAGGGCCCGCTGCAAACGTTCCAGACTGCGCGGCAGGTTCGACAGGAGGCTGTCGTGGAGTCGCTGCAGTCGCTGACGTTGTGCGGCCGGTTCGCTGGCGCGCAATTGCTGCACGTATGCGCCGAGTTGTAGCGCCAGTTGCCGGGCCTGCTGCGCCAGCGGCGCACCGACATCAGCGTCGACATGCTCCAGGCTGACCTGCAGCCGCTCCAGCGCCGGCAGGGTGTCGGTGAATTGCAAATCGGTCTCTGCCGCTTGCAGACCCAGGTCAGCGCCGAAGGTCAGCGAGAGCTCGTCCAGAATCAGCAGCTTCTGTTCATCGGCGTCGGGTATGAAATCGGCCAGGCTCACCACCGCTGCCACGCTCGGCAATGCCTCCAGTGCGGCCAGCTGCGCACGCCCGGACTGCATATCCGCCACGAGCATATCGATGCTGATTGGCGAGGTGTCACTGTCTGCCATCAACTCACGTATCGTGGCCACCGATTCACTGTCCGGATCACGCAGATTCAGCGTGTTCCGATCGAAGTGCACCTGCGGCATCAGGAAGCCGGCGGTCACGGCCGCTACCAGAGCACCGCCGATGATCAGCGCGGAATGCCGGCGCGGGAAGTCGGCCAGGCCCGCGCCCTGCCCACGAAGCGCGGTGGAGTCCCATGGCCGGGGCGGCGGCAAGAGTGCGAGCAGAGCCGGCAAGAGGATCAGGTTCAATGCCAGGTTGATGAACATGCCGGTGCCCGATATCAGGCCCAGTTCGGCAACCCCGGCAAACGCCGTGGGCAAAAAGACATAAAAGGCCGTCGCCGTGGTCAAAGTGCAGATCAGCAGGGAACCGCTCACCGACATCACCGCATCACGGATCGCCGGTGCTTTCGATTGTCCGCGGCCAAGCAACTCTCGATAACGCAGGCAGACATGAATCGCATAATCCACGCCCAGGCCGATATAAAGCACCGCAAAGGCAATCGAAATCAGATTGAGATGCCCGACCGCGACGGTTGCAAAGCCGGCCGTGGCAATCAGGCCCACCAGCAGCGTCACCAGGGACGCAAGTACCAGCCAGACCGAGCCCAGACCGATAAACAGCACGCCGGTCACCATGACCAGTGCGAGGACCCCGGCAATTTGGGCGCCGCGCATGGCGCTGAGCAATTCCTCGTGCGCGAGTGCCGCATCCCCCGTGATGCGCACCCGGATGCCCCGGGATGCCACCAGGTCGTGCTCCGCAACCGCGTCGCGAACCGCGCGAATGGCGGGCTCGGCGGCCAGCAGCGCACCGAAATCCATGCGCAGTTTCAGAAAAAGATAGCTGCGGCCGGCGTTGCGCTCGTCGTCATCAGGCCCCAGCAGGCGCTGCCATGACATGGCGTAGCGGCGTTCTGTCAGCGCCGCGGCGAAGCTGCGGCTCAACTCCTCGAGCACCGGCAACAGCTCGGCGTCCAGATCGATGTCGTCCTCGGTCAGAACCAGGCTCAGCGTGTCCGCGAACATATCGATCGACGGATTCTGGCTCAGGCGGCCGAGCAGCGGCTGGACATTGATCAGACGGTCAGCCAGTTCCTCCAGCTCCGGCAGTTCGAGGTACAACAGCGCATTGTGTTCAAAAAACACGCCGGCTCCGGGTCGGTAGACTTCTTCGAACAGCGCCGGTTTACCCCGCAATGATGTGGCGATCATCCGGGCGGCCCGCTCGGCCGCTTCCGGCCCCGGCGCATCGATCACCAGCAGCAAAGAATCGATGCCCAACGGAAACTCGTGCCGGTACTTTTCCCAGTTCTGCCGGAACGGCACCTCGGCGTCGATCATATTCGCCGTATCCGTGTTGATGCGCAGATTGTCGAAAGTGTAGCTCAGACACAGAGCAGCTCCCGCGAGCGCAGCAAGCAGGATCCAGATGGCATAGCGTTGAACGGCTGAGAAGAAATTTTCCATGAGACAACCCGACTATAATGCCGGGGAGTTTACTTAATTTATTCAGTCAGTCGGCTTTGATCGCCGCTCGAACACCCCGCACCCGCGCTGCGGAAGAAACGACCACCATCATTTTCGGTTCCCGGGCATCACACGGGCAATGCGCAGCATAGAGATGTTAGTGACTGCTGTAGCCCCGTAACACATGGACAGTAATAAACCCCTGAGCCTGATCGGCTATAGCCGGCGACTCAGAGAGCAGGCGGAAGATCTCACTCCATAGACTTGCCGGGTTTCTATCGTGAAAGTCTTCTGTGCCGATTAACCGGCCGGCTTACGCAGCTTTAACAAAAACCGGTCGGTATTGCCGCGCATGCCCTTGCCGAACACCATCTGCGTGCGGTCATCGTCCGGGTTGGACAGAAGTTCACTGTCCGCCTCGACAACGAATCCCGTACCGGAGATCAGTTCCATGACGTCCTGCTTCGGAATGCGGTGCAGCTTGGTGTTATCACCGCCCGAATTGCCGATGTGATCGATCATCACCAGTACCCCGCCGGGCTTCAGATAGCGGTAAATGTCCCGCAAGAATTCCGTCGCGGCGTCCCTGCCGGTGAAATTAAAGGTGTCATGGAAGTTCAATGCCGTTAACGCCGCATCGATGCTGCCGGGCTCAATATCGAGCTCACCGAGCGCGCCGATCGCACGCATGACATTCGCCAGCCGGTCGTCCGCGAGTCTCTCATTCAGCGCCCTGAGGTTGGCCCCGCCCCTGCTCTCGAGAGCCGACTGCTCATTATGCGAATAGACCGTGCCCTCGGGACCAGCCGCGATAGATAACACCTCGGTGTACCAGCCCCCGGACGCCATGACATCGAGCACCAACATGCCCGGCTCGATGCCGCCGAAGACGACGACGTCGGCCGGCTTACGCCCCGCATCGCGGGCTTTGTCCGCATCGGACCGGTCCGGACCAGTCAGCGCCGCGGCCAAATCATCGACCGTCCAGGCCTCGGCGCCAGCCATATTGCTTGCGATGACCAGACCGAACGTCATTAAAGCCACGACCAGGAATCTGCGTATCGAGTTCATTGCGGTGATCTCCCCTGCTACGAATCTATGAATCAGGTACATTATGCCTCAACGCTTCAGTCGGGCGACCGGATGCGGTAGCTCGGGCTGACTATTACTACTGTACAGGGAATCAAGATATGAGTGGCGCAGCAATAGTGGTCGGCGTGGGTCCGGGCCTGGGTTCAGCGCTGGTCCGGAAATTCGCCGCCGAAGGACTGACCGTCGTCGCGGCGGCGCGTCATGCCACGGGCCTGACCGGCTTCGAAGACGATGTTGCCGCCGGGCGCGTCGAATTGCACGACTGTGATGCGACCGAGCCGGTCGAGATCGAAGAAATATTTACGAACACCGAGAAAAAGTTCGGGCAGATTAAGGTCACGGTTTTCAACGCCGGTGCGTTCGAGCGCGGCCATGTCGCAGATACCGACCCGGCGGACTTCGAGCGCTGCTGGCGGGTCGGCTGTTTCGCCGGTTTCCTGACCGGCCGGGCCGCAGCCCAACGGATGCTGGCGCACAATGAAGGCACGATCATTTTCACCGGCGCAACCGCGTCGTTACGGGGCGGCGCCGGATTCTCGAATCTCGCCGTACCGAAATTTGCCTTGCGCGCACTCGCGCAAAGCATGGCACGCGAACTCGGGCCGCAGGGCATTCACGTGGCGCACGTCGTCATCGACGGCGGAATCAGTTCGCCGCGCTACGCAGAGATGGCCGCTGATCTTGGCCCGGATGCGTTGCTGAAGCCGGAAGCCATCGCCGACACTTACCTTGCGCTCCACCGGCAACACCGCTCGGCATGGACGCTGGAGCTGGAACTTCGACCTTGGGTGGAGAAGTTTTAGGTGTGACTACCCGTGGGTTGCGAATGCGAATCGATATATGCTGAATCGACATATGCAATGGACCCGAAGTCGGCGCCGATTCGCATAGCCAAGGGCGAATGTCACCAATTTTCGCGCAGGGAACTTCCCGTAAAGTTTTTGGTCATAGCTATTGAAACCACAATGGCAATGCCCGAGGGCTGACACAACAATCTCACTTCCCCCCAGAAGCGCAAATGTCGGTCCCCGGGTATCACCACCAGATTTAAAAACATTGCACTGTTCGCGGTGTTTGGCAGAGGACTCGCCGCTATCTGCTCTCTTCCCCCCGCCCAGCCTTGAACTTCCGGCCGGTTACCACAAGCGGGGAACCCGCATGACCGGAAAAGGTCATCGCTTCGATGACTCCTTTGTTATCCACATGATCCGGGATTTCTTCCTGGCGCTGCTGGCTATCGTCGCTCTCGAACTGGGCATCCGTTATACGCTCGTAGTCTATGACTTTAACACTGATTTCAAAGCATCTACCCAGCGCGCGGCGGAACGTCTTGCCAATGATGTCAGAGCAATCATGCTGAATCAGGGTGGCCCCGTTGCCGTACGTACCGTTTATCCGATCCTGCGTAAAAATCACGAGGAGATCGGTTTTTCGATCGCTATTCAACCCTCTCCGACCACCGTCAATTCCATCCAGAGCCTGTTCGATTTCACCCCGAAAGGCATCCCCGCGATATGGCCCAGCGGGCGATTTCAGGAAGCACAGGTTAATAAAGACGGTCGGACCGCGGAGATTTGCAAAGAAACGATGCACACTGCGGCCGACGGGCCCAGGCGTGACAACCGTATAACCCTTGGCAATGGGCTTGAGGACCAGTTGATCGGCCTTGTCATTAAAGCCATGAAATTCTCGATTGACCCCTTCATACGGATCCACACGACTCATGGTGCAGGCCGCTAGCGTCATGACAACCAGCAGCATCAACACTGATGACGATAAATTGAAACCCACTCACTCCGCCTCCGGGCTGTGGCCTGTG
>SMWD01000010.1 GCA_004357495.1 Gammaproteobacteria bacterium | reverse complement strand
TCGCGATCCGGTCCGCGGGTTCCTCCCGGAGCAGCTTGTTCAGCATCGACAGGACGCCATGGATAGCCCCTGTCGGTTCGCTGGCGGCGTTCGTCAGCTCCGGCAGTGCATGAAAGGCGCGATACAGGTACGACGAGCCATCGACCAGGATCAGAGAACCACCGTCCGCCATGCCTATTCCACCCGCTCTTCCAGCCCGTCTTCAGCATCGGACCCGACCGCCTCGTCGGTCGCCTCGTTGACGAGCGTGTCCGTCGGCTGCTCGATCGGAGCCCCTGTCTCATCGATTGCCGGGCCCGACAGGTACAGGTCACCCTTGAGCCCGCAGCTCGCCAGGGCGATCGACGACATCAGCAGCAACGCCGAGGCAACGGGGCGCTCAGTCTTCATCGTCGTCTTCGGCGTCGAGCTCGGCTGCGACGCGTCGGTAGGCATCGCGGAAACTGATGCCTTCCTCGAGCACGATACGATTGGCTCGCCCGGCCGCATAGATGGATGCATCGAGCACGATGTTCTCCTCGATGAATTCGAGACCGTCGATCAGGTGCGCCATGATGTCGCAGGAATCGCCTGCAAGGTCAATGGCTCGAAACAGCGGCGACTTGATGCGCTGCAGATCACGTTGATAGCCCGAGCCGAGCTTGGCCGGAATCTGCAGGATCTCGAGCAGGGCGGCCTGCAGCGTCGCGGTGGCGCCGCGCACGAGTTCCAGCACGTCCGGGTTGCGCTTCTGGGGCATGATCGACGAGCCGGTCGTCATCGTGTCCGGCAGTGCGATGAACGCGAATTCCTGTGTGTAATACATCAACAGGTCCGAGGCCAGGCGGCCGAGGTCCTGCATCAGCAGCGTTAATTCGAACACCAGCGTCGCTTCGGCTTTGCCGCGCGAAAGCTGCACCGCCGTGACGGGTTCGTGTACGGCGTCGAAGCCAAGCTCGCGCGTCGTCGTGTCGCGATCGATTGGCAGCCCGGGCACACCGTAACCGGCCGCGCTGCCGAGCGGGTTCTTCGACAGGCGCCGGCGGCTGGCGGCGATACCGGCTGCATCGTCGCGCAATTCGGCAGCGAAGCCCGTTGCCCACAGATGTACCGAACTCGGCATGGCCTGCTGCATGTGGGTATAGCCTGGCAGCGCCGTGTCGCCGTCACGTTCACCCAGTGCTTCGAGGGCACTCGCGACGGATTGCGTTGCATCCTCGAGCGAATCGGCTGCGTCGAGCAGGTACAGGCGCAGCGCAGCGAGTACCTGGTCGTTTCGGGAACGACCGAGGTGAATGCGCTTGCCCGCCGCGCCGATTTGTTCGGTCAGCCGGATCTCGAGTGCCGTGTGTACGTCCTCGTCCTCGAGACTGATGTCCCAGTCACCGGCCTCGTGCGATCGTTCGAGTTCCAGGAGGCCGGTGCAGATTACCTCGTAGTCTTCGTCCGACAACAGGCGTTGCTGGTTCAGCATCCCGGCATGCGCGATCGACGCGCGGATATCGTACGGGACGAGGCGGTGATCCAGGCGATGATCCTCGCCGGCCGTATAGCGCAGGATCTGCTCGTCGAGTGGTTCGCCTTTGTCCCAGAGTCGTTTCACGTCGTCTCTCCGGTCGCCTGCTCGGCAGCCGACAATGTGTCGATGTTCTGCACGACCAGCGTGCCGGTGCCTTCATTTGTGAAGACCTCCAGTAGCAGGCTGTCCGACAGCTTGTTGGAGATGACATGCACACGGTGTACGCCGCCCTTGAGTGCTGCCTCGATGGCTGCGGCTTTGGGTAACATGCCGTCGGCCAGCGCGCCGGCCTCACGCAGCGATTGCAGCCCCGCCAGATCGATGTACGAGATTAACGAGCCGGCATCCAGCCGGTCTTCGAGAATACCGGGCGCGCCGGTGATCAGAATCAGCTTCTCTGCATTCAGCGCGGCGGCCAGCGCGGCCGCCACCGTGTCCGCGTTGATGTTGAGCAATGTGCCGTCGGCGTCGGCCGAGAGCGGGCTGACGACCGGTACGAGATCATTTTCGAGTTGCGTTCGTAGCACGTTCGCGTCGACCGACTCGATGTCACCGACGAAACCATAGTCGACCGGACTGCCGCCGGCACCATCGATGTCGACCGGCGGGCGCTTGTTCGCGTGGATCAACCCGGCGTCGACGCCGCTGATTCCGACGGCAGGCAGGTCGATCTCCCGGCAGGTTGCCAGGATGTTCGTGTTGATCTGCCCGTTCAGCACCATCGTCGCGACTTCGAGTGATGGCGCATCAGTCACGCGTCGGCCCGCGACGAACTGCGTTTCCAGCCCCAAGCGGGTGGCCAGCTGCGTCGACTGCGGGCCGCCGCCATGCACCAGCACGACGCGGATACCGACCTGGTGGAGTATCGCGATCTGCTCGATGAGTTGGTGCGTGCTTTCCGGGCTGGAGAAAATTTCGCCGCCGGCTTTCAGCACGAACGTCTTGTGTTTGAACATCCGAATGTATGGTGCAGCGTGTCTGAGCGCTGCTACGACGATGTCCCGGTTCTCACTGCTATGCATCTCGTTCAATCCTGTCTGGTTCCCGCCGTCCGGGCGCGCTGCCGGGTCGGTGGATGGGTGCGTGGCTCAAGGTTGGAGCATGATTCGGTGCAGCACGGCCATCTGCGCATACATGCGGTTCTGTGCTTCCTGAATGACGACGCTGCGCGGTCCGTCGAGGACCTCGTCAGTAACGACGACGCCGCGGCGCACCGGCAGGCAGTGCATGAAGTGGCAGCCCGTGTCTGCCGTATCGAACCATGAATCGTCTACGCGCCAGTGGTCGAGGTCGTTGCGCAGGTCCTGGTCTTCGATCCGGTCGCCGTAGTGGCGCGTCGAAGACCATGACTTGGCATAAATCACGTGGGCGCCGGCAACGGCGGCAGCGCGGTCGTCGGTTTCATTGATTGAGCCGCCCGAGGCTTCGGCCGCCTGCCGCGCTTTTTGCATGATTGCGTCCGGCAATTCGAATCCTTCCGGTCGCAGCACGGTGACCTGCATGCCGCGAGCGGCGGCCATGTGTACGGTCGCCGCCGGCACCGCCAACGGCAGCGCGCGCGGATGATACGCCCAGCTCAGTACGAACTTGCCGCCTTGTCCCGCCACGCCGAGGTCGTCCATCGTCTTCCAGTCAGCGAGGCTCTGGCACGGATGGTTGATTGCGGACTCCATGTTGATCAGCGGGACCTGGCACAGCCGGCGCATCTCGTTGTACTCGAGGTCTGCGAGGTCATCCTCCAGTTTGCGTCGCTCGGCGAAGGCGCGAATACCGATCGCATCCGCGTAGGATGCGATAACCGGCACGGCCTCGCGAATGTGCTCGGCAGCCATGCCGTCCATGACGATGCCGGGGCGTGTCTCGAGGCCGTGAATCGACATGTTTGGCGAGATCACGAACGAGCCGCCGCCGAGGCGCACCATCGCAGCCTGAAATGAAGCGAGGGTGCGCAATGACGGACTCATGAACAACAGGGCCAGTACCTTCCCTGCGAGCGCACGCGGTTCGGGGTTGGTCTGCAAGCGACTGGCCAGTGTCAGCAGATCCTGTATTTCCTCGCCGCTGAGATCGGCCAGATCGTGAAATTCCTTCATTGGTCACCCCTGTGGATTATTCGTCTGCACAATAAAAAAACGAGAATTCAGAAAATTTCGTCCGCTTGTCCTTCACTCGTCCGGCAGTTCGGCCAGCGCTTCGATCAGTTTCTGGACGTGTTGCTGCTCGAGTATGTAAGGTGGCAGCAGGCGAATGACATGCGGGTCGGTGCTCGTTCCGACCAGTATGTCGCGTTCGAGCAATTCGCTGCGCACCGCGGCCGCATTCCGTCGCACGCGCAGGCCCAGTAGAAAACCCTTGCCCTGCACGCTGTCGACCGGACCAACCGGACATGCGTCCGCGATCAGGTGTGACAAGTGGCGGATATTATCCATCAGCTTGTCCCGCTGGATCACTTCCAGCACCGTCTGGACGAGCGCGCATGCCAGCGGCCCGCCGCCGAATGTGCTGCCGAGATCGCCCGGGCCAACCGATCCTGCGATCGCATTGGTCACGATCAGTGCGCCGCAGGGCAGCCCGCCGGCGACGGATTTTGCCACCGTCAGCATGTCGGGTTCGATCCGGTAAATATTCGTCGCGAACGGCTGACCGCAGCGGCCGATACCGGTCTGCACCTCGTCGATGATCAGTAACGCACCCCGTTCCTTGCAGGTCTTCGCAATCGCGCGCACGAAGGCTGCATCGAGGTCGTGCGCGCCGGCGAGTCCCTGTACGAGTTCCAGGATGACGGCGGCCGTCTGCTCCGTGATTGTCGCGGCGACCGCACCGACGTCATCGCGCGGGATGAAGTCGACATCGAATGGCCGGTTCGGAAAGCCGTACCAGCGCTGCGAGTTCCAGGTCACGGCGCCGGCCGCCGCGGTCCGGCCGTGGAAGCCGTGCTCGATGGCGACGACGTGCGAGCGGCCGGTCAGCTTGCACGCGATGCGCAATGCATTCTCGTTCGATTCTGCGCCGCTATTCGTGAAGAACACGTGGTTCAGCGCGCCCGGTGCGAATGCGGCAAGAGCATCTGCGGCATTCGCGCGGACCTCCATCGCGACGGCGTTGCTTTGAAAAATCAGGGTCCGTGCCTGCTTTTCCAGCGCCTGTAACATCGCCGGGTGGCCATAGCCGAGTGCCGTCACGGCGTGTCCGCCGTAGAAGTCGATAATCCGGCGATCACCTACGTGCAGGTAAACCCCCATGGCCGAGGACGGTTCGATCGGCAGCTGACCGTAAACCTGCAGCAGGTGTTGTGCTTCGTGTTCGCGTGCGTTCATGTGTTGCGACTCTTGGGGCTATATCCAGCCTGGGGCGGGCGCGGTAAGCCCGGTCGTTTCTTCGAGCCCGAGTTGCCGGTTCATCCACTGCACCGCGCCGCCGGCGGCACCCTTGATCAGGTTGTCGATGACGACGAACACGGCCACCGTATCCGCATCCGTTGCCACGCCGATGTGACAATAGTTACTGCCGGCGACGTCCGTGATGCGCGGCATGCCGTCCCTGACGGCGACGAACGGGCTGTCGGCATAATAATCGGACAGCGCGTCCCGGATCGCGTCGGCGTGCTGTGGTGTCTCTAACGGCGCCTGCATCGTCATGTGAATGCCGCGCGCGAACGGACCGGAATGCGGGATGAACCGGAGTTTGGGGCGCCGGCCGGTGAGGGCCTCGCAAATGCCCGTCACCTCGGGCACGTGCCGGTGTTCGAGAGCCTTGTATGCGAACAGGTTCGAGTGGCGTTCCGGGTGGTGCGTGCCGGCGCCGGGCGTGCGCCCTGATCCGGTGCTGCCGGTAATACCGACGGCGAACAGATCAGGCCCCGCGATACCGAGTTCCATCAGCGGCACGGCGGCGATCAGCAGCGACGTCGCGAAGCAGCCCGGGTGCCCGATATGCGGCCGGTCGGTGGCGGCCAGATGCTCGGGGATCGCGCTGGCGAACTGCCCGAGGATCTCCGGCGCGCCGTGCGCTTGTCCATAGACAGCTGCGTAGGCTTCGGCCTCGGAATAGCGGAAGTCAGCCGACACGTCTACGACAGTTAGGTTGCAGCCGGTCTCGTCTGCCTTGCGAAGGAACCGGGCCACGAGTGCGGCGCTTGCGCCGTGTGGTGCGGCCGAGAACAGCGCCATGCGGTTGGGCGTGGGTTCGCCGGGCCCGGATGTATCCGACCCCAGCAGTTCAAGTATCTCGTCCTGCGTACCGAAGCACAGGTCGCCGAACGCATCCTGCAACTGCGGGAACACGTCATGCAGCTGCGCGCCGGCCCGGCTGTTCGACATGACGCCTGCGAGATCGAGCTGCGGGTGGCCCGCGATCAGGCGCAGCAGCTCGCCGGCGACGTAGCCGGTGCCGCCGAGCACGATGGTGCGAACCGGGCTCATGTCGCGGGCTCCTGCAGGCCGATTTGTCTGGCGACCGCATCGCCCAGCGCCGCGCCGTGGGTGATCGCGTTGAACGCGGGCAGCTTGAGTCGCTCGGCGATCAGCTCGGTGCCGATCAGATTGTCGGTGGCCGGGCCGGTCACGACGTGCGGCTCGAGACCGAAGTCTTCACGCAATAGCTTGACGCCGCCCCAGGCTGCGACCGGGTCGTTGGCACACAGTACGAGGCAGGAGATGCATTCGCATATGCTCTTGTCACGCAGGATTTGTTCGACGCCGTATGCGCCGAGGAGGCCGTCACCGAGTTCGAACACGATGACGTCGGGTTTCTCGGCGGCGAGCCGGGTCAGCATCATGCGCGTCACCGGCGGCCCGTTCTCGCCGGTCGTCGTCACGACACCGAAGTCGGTGAAGATCGACGTGTTGCGCGCACCCGCGTCTTCCATCGCGAGGATGTCCCGGCGCAGCGATACGCCCGTGGCCTTGAACCCATCGACCGTAAACCCGAGATGGCGCAACCGGCTGATGATTGCGCTCGCGGCGGCCGTCTTGCCGGAATCCATACTCGTGCCGGCGAGCACGACGACGGGTATGCCGCCGGTGGCAACGGTTGCGTGTGCGTCGAACTTGTCGGTGCCGGCGCGCGCCGGCACGCCGATGCGTTCGCCCAGATACGGGAATTCCTGCACGGTGCCGAGTACTTCGGCATCGAACGGCGCGCCGAAGTTTGCGTTGACCGAGTCGCAGATCCCGAGTACGCCGCCGATGTTCAGCACCTGCACGATGTCGCCGGGCGTCAGTTGCTCGGGCAGGTGGCCGGAGTAACCGAACAGTGCCTTGCGATGGCCAAGCGCACCGACGATGATATCGCCGCGACTGATCTTGGCCATGCGGCCACTCGTCAGCTCGAGCGTGTTGTACGTGCTTTTATTGTTGAGAATGCGCACGGCCACGAGCACGCCTTCCTCGCACGGAATATCGGCGCTGACCTGCAGCTTGCGCGTGATCGGCCGGTGTTGTGCGACCGAGGCAATTTTATCCGCGATGACTGTCTTCATCAGGTTTTAATCCCGTTCGGGGCCGGCCGCTCGCGTCTGCAGCATGCCGGTCAGCGCGAGTATGCGGGAATAACCGAGCGCATCCGCCGGAGTCCATTCGCCCACAGCCTCGCCGTAGACGCCCTTGCCGGCGGCCATCAGCGAGTACGGGGAGCTGACCCCTTCGACAAATACGCTGCCCGTCCGGAATTGTATTTTGACTTCGCCGGTTACGCGGCGCTGCGACGATTCGAGCAGCGCCTCGATGTCGCGGCAGGCCGCATCGAGTTGTTTGCCTTCGTGGATGAAGTCACCGTAACTGGCGGCAACCTGGTCCTTGATGCGCATCTGCAGGGCACTGAGTGTCAGCTTCTCGAGTTCGCGATGCGCCGTCAGCAGCACCTCGGCCGCCGGCGCCTCGAAAGCAACCCGTCCCTTGGTGCCGAGCACCGTGTCGCCGAGATGAATGCCGCGACCAATGCCGAACGGGCCGGCGAGTGTTTCCAGTGTCTCGATCAGGTCGACCGGGTCCATCGCGGCGCCGTCGAGACTGACCGGGACGCCCTGGTTGAAACCGATGCTGTGCACCTCGGGTGGGCGCGGGTGATCGAGTGCGCCGGCGGACAGCACCCACTCGGCCTCGGGTATCGAACCCGCCGAGTCGAGCGTCTCCTTGCCGCCGATCGACACGCCCCACAGGCCGCGGTTGATCGAGTAGTCGGAGCCCTTGCCGGGGATCGGGTAGCCGCCCTTTTCGAGATAGGCGACCTGCTCGGTGCGCACGAATGACTGATCACGCACCGGTGCAAGAACTTCGAGGTCCGGGTTGATGGTGCGCAGCGTGACTTCGAAACGGACCTGGTCGTTGCCGGCGGCCGTGCAGCCGTGCGCGACCGTGTCGCTGCCGCGCTCGGTAGCAATCTCGGCCAGCAAGCTTGCCTGGATACCCCGTTCCGCGCCGACGCACAGCGGGTACAGATGCCCGCGTCGGACATTGCCGGCGATCAGGTAGCGGATGACACGGTCGAAGAATTGCTGCCGTGCTTCGACCAGCACATGTTCACACGCGCCCAGCGCCAGCGCCCGTGTTTGCAGATCGGCCGCGGCCGCCGCATCGAGACCGCCGGTGTTGATGCATACAGTCAAGACGTCCCGCCCGTAGGTTTCCTTGAGCCAGGGCACGCAGAATGAGGTATCAAGCCCGCCGGAGAACGCGAGGATGATGGGTGATCCGGATTTCGCAGTCATGGTCAGGAACCTTGAGACATGTCGGGTTAAAAGAGCCGCGGTGCCTGGTACGCGGCGTTCAGTTGTTCAGTTGCGCGCGCAATTTCGCGACCAGCCGGCGCTGTGCCGACGCATTGCGGGTGGCGATAAATATCGAGTCGTCACCGGATAGCGTGCCGACGATTTCCGGCCAGTCGGTGCGGTCGAGATAAACGGCAACGCGCTGCGCTGCGCCGATCGCGGTCTTGACGACGGTCAGGTTCGCGCCCGCCGTGTCGATCTCCCGGACGAACTCGCCGAGCAGGCTCAGCTCGCGTTCAGTCGCGCGCGACGCATTGTCCGCGGGCGCATAGCCGGCGTCCAGCTTTATCACGCCGAGCGCTTTCAGGTCGCGGCTGACGCTCGACTGGGTCGCGTCGAGGCCGCGCGCCCGCAGTAACGCGGCGAGCTGCGTCTGACTGGTCACGGACCGGGCCTGGATGATCGCAAGGATCGCGTCCTGGCGTTTCCGGCGGATTTCGGCTTCAGCAGGCATGTCAATAATATGCACATACAAATGTATAGATGCGCATATTAACAATATTCTGATGCATGTCAAGCACACGTAAAAGGTGCCGGGTTTATTTTTTCAGCAGTTTTCTGTAATAAAAGCCGCTGGGAAAATAAACTCGGCACTTTTTTTATGACGACACTGGATACTCTGCAGGTGGAAACCGCCGCGAACCCCGTGGCCGCGGTCATCTGGATGCACGGTCTCGGGGCCGATGCGCGCGACTTCGAGTCGGCCGTGCCGAGCCTGGATTTAGGGCCCGCCAAGCCGGTTCGCTATGTGTTTCCGAATGCGCCGATGCGCCCGGTCACGCTGAACGGTGGCATGGCCATGCGCGCCTGGTATGACCTGGTGAGCATGGACCGCGATGCGCCCGAGGATGAAGCGGGCATCCGCACGAGCGCGGCCGGCATCGAGGCGCTGATCGATGCCGAGCGCGAGCGGGGGATTCCGGCCGGGAACATCGTCGTGGCCGGTTTCTCGCAGGGGGGCGCGATGG
>SMWD01000136.1 GCA_004357495.1 Gammaproteobacteria bacterium | reverse complement strand
TGGGACCAGGACAAATTCCGCAGGCGATTCCGGGAGCAATTCAAAGCTCGGGAGAGCCAGGTGATCACCGTCGATGGCCGTGATATAGGCTTCATGCAGGTGATCGTAGCGAAAACCGATTACAATATCGCCCAGCTTCATCTCATTGACGGCTATCGCGATCAGGGCATCGGCACACAAATCGTTGCCGATCTCATTGCCCGCGCCGAGCGCGACGGCAAGACTATTTCCCTGTCGGTGCCGCGCAATAATCGGGCAATCGCGCTTTACGAACGGCTCAGTTTCAAGACCAGCCGGGACGATGGCGAAAGCATCATCGAAATGCTGCGCGAGCGCGACTCGGCCAGTTCACCAAGGTTTGACGGCAGCTAGTCTCCAAAGCCGCCGCCGCGCACACTAGCGCCGCGCACGCTCGCTCCACGGACACTGGCCCCACGCACGCTTGCACCGCGGACACTGGCACCGCGGACACTGGCGCCGGCCATGCCGCCGCCGAGCCTGTCATCGCCGAACATGACATCGAACAACAACTGCTCGAACATGCCGGTCTCAACATCCATCCGGACGGTATAGTCGGCCTTGTCGTAGGACCAGACCCTAAGACCGTCGGCGAACGAAAAATCCTGGGCACCCAGTCCTGATCGGTCCGAAACATCCGGCGCACGTGATTGCCGCACGTCTGCGGCAACCGCTGTTTCCGCATCTTCACCATCACCATGAACAAGGAAAAGCATGGGTGCCGGCAGATCGTAAAACTGCCCCTCAAAGCTTACGCCGTATATCCTGGCGAAATTGGCTCTGTCTACTGCACCAGGTACAGATTTGTCTATAAGAGTTTCAAGTTGACAGTTTCCGTCTCCATCTCTGCCTCTTATCGCCCGGTGTGGATCATGTTCCACGTTCTCAATCGAAAGGTCGGTAACACACCGACCGAATAACAAAATATTTGACGCGCTGAGTAGTGTTTCTGGCATTTGTGCCCCCTCCCGTCCGCCTTGGCGCGGTTACGAGCCCGAGACGGAAAACCATTTATTTTAAGCTTACGCCTCCAACACTGTTTCTGCAACTCAGTGTAAAACTGCCTAATCCTGCGGCACCATCGTCCGGGCCGAATAAACATGGCTGACGGCGCCCTTCTTCGGTTTCCGCGGTCCCGGTATGAAACGGCCAATTTCGCGGATTCTGAAATTGCCCTCGATAATGCGCCGGAACCGCCCGCCGGTCATCTGGCCATCGATGGTCTTGAGCGCCTCGCCAACGCCGACATAAGTCAGCGTATCGGCCCGCAGGAGCCGCCAGGCATCGGCCAGCATGGTACCCATAAAGTCGCGCGCGTCGAGCAGCGCCATCTTGAAGCCGTCCGGGTTCTGAGCGAACAGCACATCGAAATCGTCCTGCAGCACGGCACCGTAGTCCGGATCGCCTTCCAGCCGGTCCGATAGGTCCTCCATCTCAGGCGGGATCAGGCCCCGGTCGAGAAGATTTTCGTGAAAAATATCGACCAGGATATCGAACATCGCGCCGGTCAGCGGCTGTGCCAGATGATGTTCATCGCTCCAGCCTGAGGCAAATTCCGACATGACACGGTCATTGGCCGCCAGACGGATCTGCTCGTGGTCGCCAAGTTCGGCAAACCGGGTCAGCTTGTTCACCGTGTAGAGATTACCACTGGTGCGACGCAGGACGGTATCGATGACGGAATCGAAATTCAGCGAGGCAAGCAGCGCCACCAGATCGGCGGCCGATTCATGAAAGCCGAAATATTCGGCGTTGTCCGTCTCCGGATCGGGCAGGCCGACCTCGCTGTAGATGATGGCGTGACCGATTTCGTGCGCAATGACATCGAAGTTCATGCTGAAAGCGCGCGGAATGCCTTCCTCCGATCGGACAACTCCGGTTTCAAGAAAGCCCCAGCCGATGATCGCATTGGCCAGCGTCGGCAAAACGGAGAGTTCAAGCCGGTCATAATCATCGGCAAAATGCCAAGGGATAGGCCGCCCGAAATAGCGCTCCCAGACGTCGAGCGCGAAGCGGGCGGTGCCAAACAGATGCGCCGTCTCAAACTGCGGTGTGCCGGGGGTAAGGTGATCAAAATGACCCCATTCGTCCGGCAATGCCGGGGCAATGATGCCACCCCGCCAGGGCGGCAGATACATGATTGGTTCGCCGCCGTCGGAAGTGTGAAAGCCGTATTGAAGCTCCTTGCCCACAGGATGAATCGCGTACATGCGATCGTCCGAGGGGCCAGGGCCGATACTGCCGGCCGGCGACGACACCGTCACGATTTCCGGCTCCGCAAAGTTATCCAGAAATGGCGGCTGCGGATACAGCAGGAACCGTGAGCCTTCGTTTCGAACTGCCCGGCGCTTTATGTGTCGCATCCGAACCCCGTTGCTTTTGAAGGCCGGTGACCCGATGATTGTGCCGGCTTATTGTTCCTCGCCGGCTTCCTCCATCATTCTGGAATAAATGTCCTCATTCTGCAACAAACGTTGGAATTCGCCGGTATTGGGCAGGCCCAATTCGGCGGCATAGACATCAATGTCGCCCGGCAACTCACAATCCAGGCGCTGAAAATGCCGCTCGAGCAGGAGGTGCCGCGGACTGTTCAGGGGCTTTCGCCCTTTGAGCCGTTCGACCTTGTTGCGCGCGCGGGCTGCCAGACGCTCGTAATCGCCGGAAAGCCGAAGCTGGTCGACAATACGGACGGCAAGGCGGGCAGCATTGTTTTGCGCTGCCATGCGGATTGTCGCCTCTTCGGCCATCATTCGTTCGAACCCGGCCATGTCGGTTCCGGCCGCCGCCGCCCAGGCTTCAAGATCCGTGCGTCGGGTGAGCCCGCGCGCGCGGCGGAAGGCATCGACCTGTTTCAGAACATCCTCGCTGTCCGGCGGCATCTCCGGCGCTGAAATCTCGCCAACGGCGAAGGCGTGCAGCAGCGCTCGCTCCTGCAGATCGAAATACCGGGGCCCGAGAAGCCGCAGTTCGTTGAGGACCTGTTCGTCGAAGTCATCTCCGCCGTCCACGCTGCGCGTTCCGGGCCGCTCATCGAGCCAGGCGGCGTTGGCCCACATTTCCGTCCACTCAAAGGCGAAGTCGGGTTGCATTGGAGCTGGATCAGTCTCCAGAAGGCAAACCATCGCGTCAATCAATTCTCGTGCATCCAGGCGCTTTTGATCGATTGACCCTGCCGGCAACCGGGCGCGGAGCGCTGCGACGTCTTCGGCTCGCACGGCTTTGCATTCGGCCGCCGCAAGAACCGTTTCCCAGGTTCGCGACTGATAGTACTGCACTTTGGCGAGTGCCAGCAATTCGATCCGCGTCGCGTCGGTAACAAGGCCTACTGAAACAGCGCTATCAAGGGTCGCGCGGATATTTACCATCGGCTCGCTGAGGCCCGGATAGCCGAGTTCTTCTGGCCCGTGGGTCAGAGCAACTTCGTCGTCATCGCTCAGCGCTCCATCGCGATAAGCCTCGAAGATCCGGCCAACGCCGCGCATGCCGAACGGATGGAGTTCAGCCGCCCTGAGTGCGCCCATGCTTGCTGCCCCGAAGACGTGGATCCCCTTGGTCATGGCCCACAGGATCTCCTTGTGCCAGACCGCCGGGACGCCGTGGAAATAGCCGTCGACGATTCCGATGGCGCGCGGTTTTTCCAGCGTGGCGCGATAAACATCGCCCTGCGCCGCCGGCGGCCGGCGTTCGAATCCGGGCGGCTCGCCGGATTCGCGCTCGGGCAGGGATGGCCCGATGAAGAGAATTGCGTCCACGCCCATCATACACCCTGTTGCAGCGCCCGTTCGCCGGGAACATAGCCGTCGTGATCGTCCGGACCTTCAAGCCCTGGAATGACGATCCGGACTACAGGAAGATCCAATCCGGACTGCGTCAGGTTGACCGCCACGACCTGCTCGACCCCAACCTGGCCGAGCCGCTGCAATAGCCATGCCACGTCTTCGTTGAAGGTGTCAGAGCGGTAATCCGGCCCCTCGCCGTAGGCTCGCGCCGGGGCGGACCCTTTCAGTTGCTTGGCCCATGCCTGACGTTGGGCCAAGAGCGTTTCTCCGTATTCCTCAGGCATCAGATCGTCGCGGGCCCCTGAAATGTAGGTCGTGCGCACCTGGATCGCTTCGGTCAGCGCCCGCGAGAGGGCAATGTTGCGAGCCGGGTGGCAGCCCGAACCGACGCCGATATGGGCCTGATGCTGAACCGTGTCGGTAAGAACGCAATAAAAGGCCGGAACACCGATGTTGCTCGTCGTCTCCCAGACAGTCACGTCAAATCCGGCTGCGTCGAGACGCTGCAAAATTCCCCGACAGGCGCCGTCGTCGATTGTGTCGAGACTGAGCTGTGTTTGACCACGCGCGATGCTGTCCAGCCGGTTCCACAAGGTATTTGCGTCGCGCTCGATGATTTCGCTTATGCCATGGCTCACGGCTTCAAGAATGTGATTGCCGGACGCCAGGCCGTTGGTGCTGGCGTCGAAGCAACCGGAGCCCGGCGGCAAAGGCAAGGTGTAGTTGGCGCGAACCATTTCGAAGGGCAGCCACAAGCGCTGTCGACCGATGAGGTCGAACCCTTCGATCCACAACATCACCAGATCATTATGGTATCGGTTGCCACGGACCTTGGGCAGTCGCGCAACATCGATCACGGGATGATCACGTGAAATCTCGCTGAAGCTTGCGAGCTTCAGCGGCAGGGTGACATGTTCGGCATGGTGAATCTCCGCTGCTTCCATCAGGCCCGACGCTATCGCCGAATCGTTGTCAATTCCCTTGCCCTGACAGACCGCGATCGAGCGTGAATTTGGCCGGCACACCATGACGACCGGGATGCCGATCCGGTCGAGACCCGTTACATTGGCAATGCGGGTAATTCCCATGTTCGGCATCAACGGCCTGACGCGCTCAATTGTCTCGGCGGGATCAACAGAGCGGTGCGAACCCTGCCGGAAGGCCTTGTGTACCACCGGGAAATCGAGGGGCCTCGAAATTGCGTCCAGCGCGTCGTCGCCTTGATTGATCAAACCTGTGCTCCGGAGAATCTTGCATGTCACAGCAGGTGAGATAACCTGATCGGCAGGCGAAATCCAAGCAATCAACTGCCGCTATTGGTTGGCTGTTGCCGACCCCGTCCGTTACATTTCCCGCAGCCATCAGTCGCGTGACCCAGTCTGAGGTCGCCTGAGATTTGCGGGGTCAGACTGGTGAAACTCTCTCTTCATCCTCCGGGGTCTGTCATCGTCGGTAATCTCAATTGCGGTTGGTGCGGGCACATGCCGACCGGAACGCGATATGGTGGTATGAACCTGATGCTGTTAATACTGGCAAATAATGCCTCGCTTCGGGGCAAAAGTACGATTAGTTTTAACATCACGGCATGTCGCCTGTTGGCCGATAGTGTTGCAAAAGTCGCTGCCGTGTCTGGCGATGATTTATGCGGTGCACGCGGTATTGAAGTTGAGGGTGGCATTTGGCCTGTGGCTGATTGCGCTGTTGTTCCCCAAGGCTACCTATATCCATTGCACACGCAATCCGGTCGACAATTGCGTTTCGATCTTCACCAATCCGTTCAACCAGGCGCATTCCTATTCGCGCACGCTGGAAGATCTCGGCAGCTATTACCGGCTCTACAAGGAGCTGACCGAACATTTCTGCAGCGTCATCCCGGTCGATGTCCTGGAAAGCCGTTA
>SMWD01000135.1 GCA_004357495.1 Gammaproteobacteria bacterium | reverse complement strand
GATTCTCTCGGCGTTCCGTTCGGTGGCCCTGCTCATCAGCTACGAAATACCGATGGCGCTCGCGCTGGTCGGCGTCATCATGCTCGCAGGCTCGATGTCGCTCGGGCAGATCATCCAGGCCCAGTCCATCCCGTTCATCCTGGTGCAACCGCTCGCAATATTTGTGTTCTTTATCGCCGCGATGGCCGAAATGGCGAGGGCACCGTTTGACCTGACCGAGGCCGAATCTGAACTGGCGGCCGGGTATCTGAACGACTATGCAAGCATGAAGTTCGGTATTTTCTTTCTTGCCGAGTTCATGGCCGAGATCAGCACATCGGCGATTGTCACGGTCCTGTTCCTGGGCGGCTGGAGGGGCTGGGAGCCAGTTCCATCGCACCTGTGGTTCGGTGCGAAGTTGATACTGGTCCTGTTCGTGATCATCTGGTTCCGCATGACCCTGCCCCGGCTGCGCATCGACCAGGTGCTGAAACTCGCCTGGAAGGGCCTGTTTGAACTCACCCTGATCAACATCGTCGTGACTGCGGTGTTGATCGCCATTTGGCCGGAGCCAACGACAACCCGGCTGTGGATCATGGCGGCTGTGAACTGGCCGGTCGCAATAATCTCGATCTGGGCGGTGAGCAAGTTGCTCGGGACACCCGGCTACGACGACCCGCAACCGGACTCGGACGCGCCGGTTTACCCGGTTGCGACCGAACAAATACCGGTTTCGGCCGTTCACGTTTCGAGCGCACCTGGCACCGGTACGCAGGACCGTATGAGTAGCGCTGCTGACTCTCACGTTGAACAGGGAGGCAACTGATGATCGGACTTGGTTTGGCCCGCGGGTTCCTGGTCACGCTGAAAAATTTCTTCAGGGCGCCCGTCACCGTTCAGTACCCGGACCGTCATGTTGGCCTGTTCGGCGCGGCCAAAGAAGCGGGGATGAACCCGTTCAGGTTCCTTGTCAAAAGGCCGGGCGATTCGATCAAGGCAATCGCGGGCCTTGCGACCGTTCCGGTGGCGCTTGAGCAATCGCCCCGGTTCCGGGGAAACGAATTTACGTTCTATGAAGACCGCTGCACGGCCTGTGCCAGCTGTGCCAAGTACTGCCCGCTCGGGATTATCGAGATAGTAAGTGTCCCGGGAAAGATCGACGCGCAAGAAGGTGAGAGCTACAAGCTGGAGGTGTTCGACATCGATATCGGGCGCTGCATGTTCTGTGGCCTTTGCGTCGAGGCATGCCCGTACGACGCCCTCCACATGGGCACGAAGTTCGAGCGGTCGACTTATGTTCGGGACGAGCTGGTCTTGAACCTTGCTGAGCTGAATGCGGCCGAGAAAAAGCCCAGTTCGTTCTACCGTCCACAATTTGAAGAAAAGGCATTCGACCCTTACACCGAAACGATCGACGACCATCACGACGCGGGCCGCCACGAGCGCCCATCGGACGAGGAACTGAAGAAGCGGTGGGTCGACGAGCGATGATGGAAGTTTCGACACTGACTAACGTCGCATTCTGGGGTGCTTCGGCGATGACGCTGGGGTTCGCCCTGATCGTTGTCACCCAGCGCGATGTTTTCAGGGCGGCGATTGCGCTCGCGGGTTCGTTTCTTGGCGTTGGGATCCTGTATTTCGTGCTCAGCGCCGAATTCGTCGGCGTTGTCCAGATCCTCGTTTATGTCGGCGCAATCTCTGTATTGATGGCGTTCGCGGTGATGTTCATCCAGGACGTTACCCTGGGCAGTCGACCGGTGAAGGGTCGGCTGGTCGGGGCGGCCGTGGCCGTGCTCATTCTCGCTGCGGTGGCATTTACGGCAGTAAACACCGACTGGGCGACGATGGACGACATTACCGACCCCGTCGCCATCGCCGCGCTCACCGAGGGATATGTCGAGATCGGCACGGGCGACGATGCGACGGTCGCCATTACCGCACCGGAAGGAACGACCCAGCTTGTGGTCGAGAACGGTGGCGTCCTTGTCGATAGCACCGGCGCGCTCGGAGTTCTCCTCATTCGCGAGTACGTGCTCGCCTTCGAGATCATCGGTTTGCTGCTGGTGGCCACGCTGATCGGCGGGTTGCTGCTCATGCGGAACCCTGGCCCCGATTCGGAGGCCGCGGCGGAAGAAAAGGCAGACGCGGACGCCGAGGCAGCGGGATCGGAGGCGTCGGTATGACTATCGAAAACGTGCTTCTCGTCTCTGCTGCGCTATTTGCGCTGGGTGCATACGGAGTCGTTTCGAGGAGCAGCCTGATTACCGTAATCATGTCGCTCGAACTCATGTTTAACGGCGTTGTGATTGCGGCGGTCGCGTTCAGCCGCTTTACACCCTCGGCCGCCCTGCTCAGCAACGACCCGATTACTGCCGAAGCCATTCGTTCGGCGCTGACCGGCCACGCCTTCGCAATTTTCATTATCTCTGTTGCTGCCGGTGAAGCAGCGCTGGCGTTTGCGCTTGTTTTCGCAATGTTCAGGGCACGGGAATCGATAGAAATTACCGATGCCTCTGCAATGAAACATTGATCGTGTTTTCCGTGAACGTGAACCGGATAGCTGGAATTCGAATTTAGATAACCATGTGGATCGACTACAAGAGAACGCCAAACCTGATCTCCGCGCAGATGTGGAAGGACCTCCTCGAGGGAGAAGGTCTGCCGACGATGATCCTCCCCGAGGGCGACATCCTCGACTGGGCGGAGGAGACCGCGTTCCGTGTGATGGTGCCAAAGGGCCGGGAACACGTGGCCGACGAAATTTTGAGAAAGCTTTAGCAGGGACACTGTGATTACCGAAGGCCTGGCCTGGCTAATAATCGCTCTACCCGTCATCAGCCTTGTGGTGAACGGGGTGTTCGTGCGCGCCTTCATCGGTTCCGAATCGAAGTACGCCGGCTACATCACGGTAGCCGCAATCGGCGGCTCGTTCGTGCTGTCGATCTGGGCACTCCTGACGGTGATGTCCGACGGCCCCCTGTTGTTCGAAAAACGCGACTGGATTGCTGTTGGCGGCCTGAACCTGACGTTCGGCCTGATCCTCGACCAGCTCACGGTAATCATGCTTATCGTTGTCAGCGGGGTGAGCCTGCTTGTCCAGATCTACGGACAGGCCTACATGCACGGCGATAAGAGTTACACCCGCTACTACGCATACATGTCGCTGTTCACCGCCTCGATGCTCGGCCTGGTGTTGTCGCGAAACATGGTCCAGATGTTTGTCTTCTGGGAACTCGTCGGTATTTCGTCGTACCTGCTGATCGGCTTCTGGATGGACCGCCCCTCGGCGGCCGCAGCGGCGAAGAAGGCGTTCCTGATGACCCGGTTCGGAGATTTCGGGTTCCTGCTCGGAATCCTGTATCTCTACTCGGTCAACCCGGCATACATGGATATCGAAACGCTCTACAACGCAATCGCGGCTGAAGAGATCGCAGTGGCGGTGGCGACGTGGGTCGCACTGGGCCTTTTTGCGGGCGCGGTGGGAAAATCGGCCCAGTTCCCACTGCACTCGTGGCTCCCCGACGCCATGGAGGGTCCGACTTCCGTTTCGGCGCTGATCCACTCGGCGACAATGGTCACGGCCGGGGTCTTCCTCGTCGCACGCTTCTTCCCGCTGTTTGAATATTCCGATGCGATGACGCTGGTTGCGCTGGTCGGCGGTTTTACCGCCGTGTTCGCGGCGACGATGGGCCTTGTTGCCACCGACATCAAGCGTGTGCTGGCCTATTCGACCATCAGCCAGCTTGGCTACATGATGCTGGCCCTCGGTATCGGTGCCTACGCCCCGGCGATTTTCCATCTGTTCACCCACGCCTTCTTCAAGGCCGCGCTCTTTCTGGGCGCAGGTTCGGTCCATCATGCATCCGGCACGTTCAACATGAAGTACATGGGAGGCCTGAAGCGGCACATGCCCTGGACCTACTGGAGCATGATCATCGCCAGCGTGAGCCTTGCCGGGCTGTTCCCGTTTTCGGGGTTCTGGTCGAAAGACGAGATCCTCGGGCACGCTGCCGAAGTGGGCACCACTACCGCGACGATCGTACTGGCCCTTGGCTTGATTGCCGCGCTCATGACGGCGTTTTACATGTTCCGGGCGATATTCCTTACCTTCCACGGCGAATGGCGCGGCGGGGGCGAACGTGAAGATGAAGAGGCGAAAGCGGCAGGCGAGCCCGCACCGGTCGGCAACAAACACTCCCACCTTGCAGAGTCGCCCTGGCTGATGATCGGCCCGGTCGCACTGCTTGCCGTGCTGGCAATAGTTGTCGGCTTCTTCTCGAATCCAACTGTAGACGTCGGCCCAATCGACAAACATGCATTCGCACATTTTGTGACTGTTGAAAACGAGGTGGTGTTCCCAACCGAACATGCAGCGGTCGAAGCTGGCGCGGAGCCGACGTTCAATTTTGTTGTCGCCGGAGCATCGACCGTACTCGCCCTGGCCGGTGTTGGACTGGCGTACCTGATGTACATCAGGGGATCGATCTCCCCGGTGGCTGTGGGTGCGAGGTTGCAGCCGGTCTACAGGCTGATCTTCCGCAAGTACTACGTCGATGAGCTGTACGAAGACCAGCTGGTACGCAGGGGTTTCTACAGGTACATCGCCGATGGCGTGCGGTGGTTCGATGAACACTGGATCGACAACGCCAATGTCCACCTTTACACCTGGATTAGCCGTATCGGCAAAAGCGGCGCGCTGGTCCAGAACGGTCAGACGCAGACATATGCCGTCGGCATGGTAATCGGCGTGGTCGCAATCGTTGCCGGGTTCCTGCTCTGGGGCTGAAAAAGCACGTGAAAATTAGCTCAAGAACAACTGAATACGAATCAGAGAGTAAAACGTTGGTAGTCCATGTTTGATGGTCTGCTATCGGTAACTGTGTTCCTGCCTGCCGCAGTGGCGGTGCTGGTCGCGGTATTGGCACGCGGCAAACAGGCCGACCAGCAGATTCGCTGGATCGCCATCGGTGCGACCGTGGTCACGTTCGTGCTGACGGTGCTGATATTCGTCGGTTACGACCGCAGCGAAGGCGGCGTCCAGATGATCGACTACTTCGAGCGCTGGATACCGGTAGATGCCCTGAGGTCGTCCTACATCCTGGGTGTCGACGGCCTGAGTGCCCCGCTGGTTTTGCTGACGGGAATCCTGGGGATGGCGGCTGCATTCGCATCGTGGCGGATCAAGACCCGCGTCCGCGAGTATTTTTTGTGGCTGTTGCTGCTGGAAACCGCGGTACTCGGGGTGTTCCTATCGCTCGACCTGCTCCTGTTCTTCATTTTCTTCGAGTTCGAGCTGATCCCGATGTACATGCTCATCGCGATATGGGGGAGCGGTCGGCCTCGATATTCGGCGATGAAGTTTGTGTTGTTTACGCTTGCGGGCGGTGCGCTGATGCTGGTTGGCATCCTTGCCATTTACGTGACACCGGGTGTCAACACGCTGGCGATGGTGACGATTCCGGAATTGGGAATCACCGGGATACCGGAACTTATGGCCGCGGCCGACCTTGTAATTCCCGCGGCACTGATATTCGGCTTCTTCTTTGTTGCCTTTGCGATCAAGCTGCCGCTCTGGCCGGTGCACAGCTGGCTGCCCGACGCCCACACAGACGCCCCGACGGCAGTTTCGGTGATGCTCGCAGGTGTGCTGCTGAAGATGGCCGGCTATGGCCTGCTGAGGATCAACCTGGGCTTCTTCCAGGAAACGAAGGGTTTTACGATTCACGATGTGGCCGGACCAATGGCGATACTGGCGGCGGTATCGGTGATTTACGGCGGGATAATTACGGTCCGGCAAACCGATATGAAGCGCCTGATCGCCTACAGCTCGGTGAGCCATATGGGCTTTGTGCTGCTCGGAATTTCGGCAATAGGCGCATCGAAGGCCGACACGTCGGCCGGCGGGATCAACGGCGCCGCGGTCCAGATGTTCACCCACGGCACCATCACAGGGCTGGCATTCCTGATGGTCGGACTTTCCTACGACCGCACGCACACGCGCCACATCCCACACCTTGGCGGACTGTGGAAAAAAATGCCATTGATCGCCATATTCTTCCTGGTCGCGGGCTTCGGGTCGCTCGGGCTGCCCCTGCTATCCGGCTTCGTTGCGGAAATCATGGTGTTCCTGGGCACATACTCGGTCTGGCCGTGGCCAACCGGGGTGGCAGCGTTCGGAGTCGTCCTGGCGGCCGGGTACACGCTCTGGATGGTGCAGCGTGTGTTTTTCGGCGCACGCCCGGCGAAACCCGGTTTGTCCGATGAGGTTTACGACGGCCTTGAAGATGCGAGCTGGGTCGACATGGTCCCGGTCATCGCCCTGGCAGCGCCGATCTTCATCATCGGCATCTGGCCTTCAGTGATTACAGAGGTGTTCGATATCGGAATCCAGGCGGTGCTCAAGTGATGACTGTTCAGGACTTCTGGGCAATCTCCCCCGAGATTTCGATGGCCCTGCTGGCGCTGGTCGTGGTGACGGTCGACCTCGTAACACGCAGCATGGCGAAGGTTTCTGCCGTCGCTCTCATTGGCCTGATCGCACCGTTCGTGCTGACGCTGAACCTCTGGTTCGGATGGTTTGGCGATCCCGTGGCCGGTCCGGCGCTGTTCGGGACGATCGAAGCAGACAGGTTCTCACTGTTTTTCAACTTCCTCTTGATTACGGTCACGGCGGGCACGGTCCTCGCGTCGACGAAGTACATCTCAAGTGACCGGATGAAGGACTACGGCGGCGAGTTCGTTGCGCTGGTGCTGTTCTCGGTAACGGGGATGATGCTGCTCGTATCCGCAACGGAACTGATCACGATCTATGTCGCGCTCGAGTTGACCGCGCTCCCGGTGGTCGCGCTGGCCGCGATACACCGCACGCGGCACGCGGTTGAATCGGGCACAAAGTTCTTCGTCCTATCGGCGATATCCAGCGCCATCCTCCTTTATGGCTTCGTCTATATCTACGGCTTTACTGGCAGCACGAACCTTGAAGTGATTCTGGAACGCCTGTTGGTGCTGCCGACCCAGGCCGGCGTGCCGTTCGGCTCCTACGCGGTGCTCCTGGCAGTGATCATGATTGTTGCCGGGTTCGGATTCAAGATGGCCGTCGTCCCGTTCCAGATGTGGGTGCCAGACGTATACCAGGGCGCACCGACCCCGGTCGCCGCTTTCCTGTCGGTCGCGTCCAAGTCGGCGGCCTTCGCAGTCATCATGCGAATCATGTACACGGCATTCGGCGAGCCCGGCCTGATGCAGGACTGGTCGGGTCTCTTCGCAGTTCTCGCCGCGGCATCGATGACGGTCGGCAACCTGCTGGCGATCTCGCAGTCGAACATAAAACGCCTGCTCGGATATTCAACTATTGCGCAGGCCGGGTACATCCTGGTCGGGGTGGCATCGGTCCCTGCGAACCAGGTGGGGGCCACTTTCGCGGGGGCCGGGGCGCAGGGCGCACTGTATTACCTTGCCGGCTACGCGTTCACCAACCTCGCAGTCTTCTTTGCCGTGATCGCGATTACGTCGCGCACAGGAGACGATTCGATCGAGGGATTGAACGGGCTGATCAAGCGCTCGCCGTTGCTCGCGTCGCTGCTCGTGTTCGGCCTGCTTTCCCTGCTGGGTATGCCGCCGACAGTCGGATTTATGGCTAAAGTCGTAGTGTTCGGTTCTGCGCTGAACGCCAACCTTGCCTGGCTTGCAGTTATAGGCGTGGTCAACACCGTTATCGCCGCCTACTACTATTTGCGGGTCATCCGTGCAATCGTGTTCGAGGACCCGGCCGATACCACGCCTATCAAGGGCGATGTACCCATTCTTGTGGCGACCAGCATTGCGGCCGTTGGCGCCGGGGTGCTCGGATTTGCTCCGTTCCTGGTCCTCGAATTTGCCGAAAGTGCACTTTCGATCCTTCCCGGATAGATAATTGGATACTGTGATCACTCCGTGCCCACACCGGGAGAAGGAGCCGGTCACCCCGGGCTGCACAATTTGAGATAGTTTCTGAGTAACCGCCCAAAATGCCACGCTACGAGAAAATAGGAATCGTCCACCACGGTCTGCTTGCCGGGGCAGGTGAGCTGGCGAACGACCTTGCCGGCAAATATGCCGACGGGCGCAGCTGGTGGCTCGCCACGCAGGACACGCTGGAGGAGCGTGGGGACGACCTGAAATCCACCGATCTGATTATCACTATTGGCGGCGACGGCACGATCCTCAGGGGTGTGCACGCGGCCGCGCCGCTCGACATCCCGGTCCTGGGCGTAAACATGGGCCGGGTCGGTTTCATGAGCGATATCGAGGCGAGTAACGCGCTTGACGACGTTTCCTGGTACCTCGATGGCAACGCCAGGGTGGAACGGCGATACATGCTCAGTGCGGCGATCGGGGCCCGTTCGGACACGGATTCGCAGCCGGTGCTCGCGCTCAACGACATCACGGTCGCACGCGGCGCGGTGTTGCGAGTGATCGAGGTAAGCACGGTCGTCGATGGCGTGCACCTGGCGACCTACCGGGGCGATGGCGTAGTCGTTGCGACCGCGACCGGTTCGACCGGTTACAGCCTGGCACTCGGCGGTCCGGTCATGGACCCGCAATCGCGGGATTTTCTTGTGAAACCGATCGCCACTCACATGAGTCAGTTTGGCGGGGTGATACTGCGAGAATCGTCGAAGCTCGAACTCACAGTCCTGACCGACCATGAAGCGACCCTGAGCGTCGACGGCTTTGTAGACCGGCCGCTGGCTGCTGGTGAGACCGTAACTGTTTCGCAGGCGGGTAATTTCGCCTCGTTTTTGAGGCGCAAGCCCCCCGCCGATTTCTGGGGCGACCTTTCCAGGCGACTCGGACTGCGAAAGGGTTCCCTCAAAACGTCACGCCGTCGCCAACACTAGCCACCGGTATCTTCGGTAAAATCAGAACGAATTGGAACCAAAACGCCCAACCACTTTGTCGGTCAGCCGTAAGTACGAGGGAGATCGAATATCCCTGCGTGTCGACACAGCCCGGTTCGGTGACGGTCCCGAGTTTGAGCGTGAGATTGTCGAGCACCCCGGATCTGTGGTGTTGATACCCATCACTGCGGAGGGCCGGGTGCTCTTAATCCGGCAATTTCGGCAGTCGGCAGAAACGGTCCTGCTGGAGGCACCTGCCGGAACGATGGAACCGGGGGAAAACCCGGAATCGACAGCACGACGGGAACTACGTGAAGAGATCGGATACAGTGCCGGAAAACTAATCCCCATCGGCGGCTCATGGGTCGCCCCGGGATATTCGACCGAGTATTCATACACTTATATTGCGACGGAACTGGAACCCGACCCGCTGCCCGCGGACGAGAGCGAGGACATCGTGGTTATTGAGATCGAACTCGGCGATGTCCACCGGCTGATTATCGAAGGCGAGCTTGAGGACCAGATGACGATAGCTGCTCTGCTCACGGCGCAGCATGTGTATGCGGATTACATCACAACGAGAACGAATCAAGATAAATGACCAACGGTAAAAATCTCCGCAGCACGAGGCCGACCCATGTACGAGCATGACGTTCTGATTATTGGTGGCGGGCTCGCCGGGCTCAGGGCGGCCGTCGAGGTGACACGGGCGGGTGTCGATGTTGCAGTGATCTCAAAGGTGCACCCCGTCCGCAGCCACTCGAACGCCGCGCAGGGCGGCATTAACGCCCCGCTGACCGACCGGGGCGACGACTGGGAGGGCCATGCCTACGACACGATCAAGGGAAGCGATTTTCTGGCCGATCAGGACGCCGTCGAGATCATGTCGCAGGAGGCCGGCGAGGCTGTTCTTGAACTTGAGCGGATGGGTGTCATCTTCAGCCGCGGCGAAGATGGGAAGCTCGGCACCCGTGCATTTGGCGGCCAGAAGGTGGCGCGCACGTTCTTCGTCGGCGCGATCACCGGTTCGGCGATTTTGCACGTCCTGTTCGAGCAGTCGATAAAGCTGGGACTGAACGTCTACGAAGAGTGGTTCGTCACGAAGTTGATCATGGAGGACGGTGCGTGCAGGGGCGTTGTTGCCCTCGATATCAAGACCGGCGAAATGCACACGATCAAGGCCAAAGCCGTCATCATGGCGGCCGGCGGGGCGGGCCGTGTTTTCGAGCCTTCGACCAACGCACTCATCTGCACGGGCGACGGCCTGGCGCTGGCATACCAGGTGGGCGTCCCGATGATGGACATGGAGATGATCCAGTACCACCCGACAACGCTCGCCCGCACGGGAATCCTCATGTCGGAGGCCGCCCGCGGCGAAGGGGCGCACCTTCTCAATGCCGAAGGTGAGCGCTTCATGCACAAGTACGCTCCCGACTACATGGAACTCGCCTCCCGGGATGTCGTTTCTCGCGCCGAGCAGACTGAAATCGACGAGGGCAGGGGAATCGATGGCAACGTGCTGCTCGACCTGACGCATTTGGGCCGCGATTTCATCGAACAGAAACTGGGGTACCTGCAGGAGATATCGGTCGAATTCCTGGGCATCGACATGGCCGAGCAGCCCGTGCCCGTCCAGCCCGGCATGCACTACATCATGGGCGGGATCAAGACGACCGTCGATGGCGCGACCAACGTGCCCGGCCTGTACGCCGCCGGAGAGTGCGCAAATGTCAGCGTCCACGGTGCCAACCGCCTCGGCGCAAACTCGCTGCTCGATACTGTCGTCTTTGGCAGGCGGTCGGCCGTGCATGCGCTCGAATACATCAAGGGCGTGGGGCCCGCCTCCCGGGCGGAGGAAGAGCTGGCATCGGAGAAAGCCCGGTTGCAGGCGCTCCTCGACCGACCGAAGGGCGAACGCATTGCAACGGTGCGGGACGACATGGCCCACGGCATGACGAAGGGGATTGGCGTGAACCGCGACCAGGCGTCGATGGAAGGCGCGCTCGAAAACCTGGTCGACATCAAGTCCCGGCTGCAGGGCGTTTCGGTTGAAAACAAGGGGAAGGTGTTCAATACCGACCTCATGTTCGCTCTCGAACTCGAATTCATGGTCGATTGCGCCGACACCATCGTGGCCGGTGCGCTTGCCCGAAAAGAGAGCCGCGGAGCGCATTACCGCACTGATATGACTGAGCGCGACGATGAAAACTGGTTGAAACACACGCTTGTGTACAAGGACGATTCGCAGGAGCACGGGACGCGTGTCGAAACGTCGCCCGTAACTATCACCCGGTGGGAACCAGTGGAGAGGGTCTACTAGATGCAGGTCAATCTGAAGATAAAGAGATTCGATCCTTCTGATTCGGGGGGCAAGACCTGGTGGCAGGAATACGAGGTCGACGTCCACCCGGACTCAACGGTGCTGGACGCGCT
>SMWD01000134.1 GCA_004357495.1 Gammaproteobacteria bacterium | reverse complement strand
GCTTTCTCGTGCATACCGACCGCGCTGAATACGACGCCGATCGTATCCAGCGTCAGCACGTCTTCGGAGCCGAGCTGTAGGGCACGCTCCGCGGCCATCGCCGCGTCCTGTTGCTGTTTCAGCATGACCAGACAACGCCCCAGCTGGGCATGGTATTCCGCCAGCCGATTCTCGAGCGTGATTGCCCGGCGAATAAGCTGGACGGCTTCAACATATCGTTGGCCGGACGCCGCGATCATGCCGAGCAGAAAGAATGCATCGGGATGTTCGGGCCGTATCTTCAGAATCCGCTGACAGCAGGCTTGCGCCTGCGAGTACTCGGCCCGGTTCAGATGTTGCTCGGCCTCACGGTGCAATTGCGCGATCTGCGATTCGTTTGCGTTCGGTTGTGCCATCGTTGAACGGTTATGTCGGAAACAGGACCAGTTCCGGCACGTTACCGCACCATGGCCGTGCTTGCCAACGTCGTGAGCGAGCCTGGCAACGGAAAAAAGCCCGGTTGACGATCCGTCGACCGGGCTTGTTGGCGCTACAGCCCCTGAACTAGTCGCCGAATTGCCAACGCAGGTCCAGGCCGATCGTGCGCGGACGCATGACGTTGTGAAAATACCGCCGCAGGTCGAAGCCGGCCGGATCGTCCGGCACCTTGCGGATATAGCTCGCATCCTGTCGTGTACCGGTTCTGGCGTACTTGTTGGTGATGTTTTGCGAATACAACGTCGCGGTCCAGCGTTCTCCGGACAGGGCCAGCGACAGGTTGTGGACTGCAAACCCCGGCAGTGACTCGCCGTTATTTCGCATACCCACTCGCGTCAGGATGTCGCTGTTGACCGTCATTTGGTACTGCACGTCGAGATTCAGGCGGGATCCGAGGTTGTGGAAGTAGTCCACATCGAGGCTGCCCATGTGCTCCGGATACCCGGGCAAACGGTCGCCGTCTAATGCATCAACCGGCGTACCGGTGGAGTCTGAGCCGGCCAATCCGGGAGCGTCCTCCGTCAGTTCGGTCTGGTTGTAAGCGTACGAGCCGCCGACATACCAGCTTTCGTTGATCCGCCAGCTGCCGAGCAACTCCACGCCCTTACTGACGGCCTTGCTGCCGTTTACGGTGATTGGCAGACCGCCGAACTGAGAAATACTCTGGGTCTGGATCTTATCCCAGTCGATGTAGTACACGCTGGCGTTGAACAGAATCGCGTTATCCAGCCAAGTGCTATGCATACCAAGCTCGTAGTTCAGTGTCGTGTCGGGGTCGATCAACAGTTCCGGCTGCGTCAGGCAGACGTTCTGCCCAGCAGGTGGCGGAACGCTGCTACATTCGGGAAACGAGTTCACGCCGCCGATCCGGTAGCCCTCGGAGATTGTCACAAAAGCCATCAGCTCGTCGGTGAAGTCAAAGGACGTGTTGAACTTGAATATGACATCGTCATGTTCGACCTTGTTGGGCTGGAAACAGTCCGGATCGAAGATAGTGTCGTTCGGGTTCAGACAGGTTTCGTCTTCGGTGCCGTTCAACAGTGGCAGGTCGACGCCAATAGTGACGTTGTTTTCGTATTCGAACCAGCGTGCGCCGCCGGTTACCTGCCAGCGGTCGGTTATCTGGTAGCCGATCTCGCCGAATACCGCTGTTTCTTCCAGGTCGTCATCCGTGATCTGAATGTATTCCAGGTTATCCGGGCGGATCTGGCCGAAGAACGCCGGTATACCCGGCGTAAACTCCTGACTGAGGGCGTCGGTATCGTAGTCGTTATAGAAGATGCCGCCGATCCAGTTCAGGCGGCCGTCGCCCTGCGAAACCAGTCGGAATTCCTGATTGAAGCGACTCTCTTCCGCGTCTTCGCGGGTAAATGCGGCGAAAGACGGGAAGGCCTCATAGCCGTATTCGAAGTTCAGCAACAGGTCCGTCTGATCCCGTTGCCCGGTTTCCTCGTATTCAGAGTAACCGGTGGCTGATACGAGGTGCGCAAAACCGAGGTCCCAGTTGAACTCGAGAGTCACTAGCTGGTTCTCGCGGTCATTCGGCTCCACGTAGCGATGCGCGGACGTGTATTTGTCCGCGCCGGCCCCCGGGACGCCCAGGACGTCATCGCCGAATGCCGCTGTATGGGTAACGGATCGGCCGCCGGATTCCTGCTTCTGATAGGTGTAGGTGAGGAGACTCTCAAGGTTGTCGGTGATATTCCACAGCAAGGCGAGTCGCGCCGTCGTGGTTTGCTGGTCGTTGACATCAGAGACACGCCTCAGGTTTGCGCTGACGTCGTCCGGATCGCTGAAGTCCGGCTGCGGATTCGAAACGCCGGGTTCGATAACGAGGTAGTTGTAGTCGATGTAACCGGGATCATCCAGGTAGCCGAATACGCCGCGGAACGCGAGTTTGTCCTGAACAAGCGGAATGTTGACCCACATGTCACCTTCGAAGCCCGTGTCGTCGCTTTGGTCCATACCATATGCCTGGCCGTGGGCCTCGGCGCCGAACGATTGGGTGTCAGGTTTGTTCGGGATGTAACGCACCGCGCCCGCCAGCGTGCCTGCGCCGTATAGCGTGCCTTGCGGTCCGAGCAATACCTCCATGCGGTCCATGTCATAGAGCTTCAGGTCCAGGTACAGCGGAATGTCGCCTATGTACGTTGCAACGGTGTCGCCGCTGGAGTTGTTCAGAAATTCACTCCCGTTCAGCGAATCCGCATTCATGCCACGAGCGGTCATAATGTTGCCGCCGCGTGGGCCCTGGTCGACGACCATCAGGCCCGGCACCTGTCGCGCAAACGTCGCCAGGTTGGTGATGCGTTTCTGCTCCAGGTCCCGGCCGCCGAATGCGGCGATGTTAATCGGCACGTCCTGGATCGTTTCGTCTCGCCGGGTCGCGGTCACGATCAATTCTTCCCGAGTACCCGATTCGGCACCAAGTTGCTGCGCGATGACGGTCACAGGAAGGACGCCGATAGCCGTGGCTACGGCCGCGGCAATGGGTTTCATGTGCATGTTGACGGATCGACGCCGCAGTCTGCGAGATTTCATTTTTTCCCCCTGAGCGATGACCATTACCTTCCTGGCACTGCCATCGCAATGTCGTTCGTGAAAATACAACAGATACTCGGCTGAGGCCTCTTCCGTGCGGAGTGGCCGGGGATTCCCCTGCAAGACTATAATGCAATGCATTATCTGTTGCAAAATCCATGTTTATGGAGTAGACACGAGATTGCGGTCAGGATTGACGTCGTGCGACGAGCGGCGGGAATGCGGCTGTCGTGTAAACACGACAACGGGCGCACGCACGGGTTCACAGTGGCCTCAGACGCGATCTTGCCGGCTGAGAGGGCCCCAAAATTTAGCCCCGACGCGGACACTCAGCCCGATGGCGCGGTCGTGCGCGTATAGCGTGCGTATTGAGTGTCCGGCGACATTGATGACTCGCGACGTCGGCCGTGCTGCAATTCAGCAGATGCCGAACTGACCGGATCCGATCCGGCTTCCAGCACTGCGGCGCCGGTCGTCTCAGGCCGCTACGGCAGCTGCGCCAGGATCGGTGCGGTCTCGGGCCGCATGCCGCGCCAGACCCAGAATGATTCTGCCGCCTGCTCGACGAGCATGCCCCAGCCCTGGTGCGTCCGTTCCGCACCGTGCTCGTCAGCCCACCGGATGAAGGGCGTGGGTGTCATCGCATACGACAGGTCGTAGCAGACGACCTCCGGCCGAATGATAGCGGTCGGGAACGGCGGTACTTCCCCGTTCAGGCCGGCCGATGTTGCATTGATGATCAGGTCGAACGACTGATCGGCGAGTGCGTCGAACTGGCACGCGACGATAGCGTCCGGCTGCGAGGCGACTTTGCTGAACTCTGCGGCGAGTTCCGCGGCGCGGGCCGCCGTGCGATTCGCGATCAGGATGCGCTGTGGCCCGGCATCGAGCAGTGTCGGCACGATGCCGCGCGTCGCTCCGCCGGCGCCGAGAATCAGGATATTCTTGTCACGAATGCTGATTCCCAGGTTACGCTTCAGATCGCGGATGAGGCCGATGCCATCGGTGTTGTCGCCGACCAGCCGGCCTTCGGTCGAGACGCTGATCGTGTTGACCGCGCCCGCGCAGCGGGCGCGGTCCGATAATTCGTCCATCAGGTCGAGTGTGGCATGCTTATGGGGAACGGTGACATTCAGGCCTTTGAACCCATCACAGATCAGGCTGTCAAGGCTCTCGGTCAGCACCTCGGGCGCAATATCGATCGCCTCGTAACTCAGGTCCTGGCGGGTCTGGTTTGCAAACTGCTGGTGAATGACAGGCGACTTGCTGTGCGCAATCGGGTGGCCGATGACCCCGTAACGGTCCGTCATGGTGAACTCCCAGTGGTGACGTCGATGCAATAGTCGATCTGTTTATCGACGGTATCGACAGGCTTTTTACCATAATCCCCGGGCCCCTGTCCTGCGGGCAACTGCATATTTATGCCGGCCCTCGCCGGTCAGTCGACGAGCGGAAGGAGGTCATATGGCCGTGAAACAAGAACCGTCGCGTTGTCCCTGGTGCCGCGGTGTCAGCGATGCCTACCAGGCATATCACGATCTCGAATGGGGTGTGCCCGCGCGGGACGATCGGCTGCAATTCGAATTCCTGTTGCTGGAGGGCGCTCAGGCCGGCCTGAGCTGGTCGACGGTGCTGCACAAGCGCGCCGGTTACCGCGCCGCGTTCGCCGATTTTGATGCCGAGAAGATCGCGCGGTTCACCCGGCGCAAGGTTGAAGCACTGATCGGGAACCCGGCGATTATTCGCAATCGCCTGAAGATCGAGTGTGCCATCGGGAATGCGCGGGCGTACCTCGAGCTGCAGTCATCGCTCGGCAGCTTCGCCGATTACATCTGGAGTTTCGTCGATGGCAAGCCGGTGCAAAATCGCTGGCGTGATCAGAACCAGGTACCCGCAACTTCGCCGATTTCCGATGCCTTGAGCGCGGATCTGAAACAGCGCGGCTTCAAATTCGTCGGTAGCACGATCATGTATGCACATATGCAGGCGACCGGGCTGGTGAACGATCACATCGTCAGTTGCTTTCGCTACAAAGAGTGCCGGGCGCTGGCGTGAGTCATCTGGTCAGTTGCGGATCTCCAGAATCGTGACTTCCAGCGTTTCTTCCCCGTTGCGGTGCGTGATTGCACCGAGATGGGTCTCGCGTTCGAGATTTTCCCACGTGACCGAGACGTTGCCGGTCGCGCCGCTGACCGCTTCGGTTGGTGTCGTCACGTTCAGGGCGCCGAGCTGGTCACCGGGCCCTAGCGTCCAGATGAACAAATCAAACGTTGCAGCCGGCCCGTCGGTCTCAAAGCCATGCACGTCGATGAGGTACTCGCCCGGTAACGGAAACAAGACGTCGACCTGCTCGTCTGAGTCGGTCTCGCCGCTGAGTCCGACCAGCGAGCAGAACACGAGGCCGGGGCAGTAATAGACGTACAGGTCGAGGTCATCGTCGCCGTCGGTGTGATCGTTAAACAGTGCAACGCGCAGGAAGGTGTCGTCCTCGGCGACGATCAGCGGGTTCAGCGAGCGCCAGACGCTCGGCGGCAGGTTCGCGGCGTCGAATTCAAACGTGTATCCGTTCAGCGGGTCATCGAGTACCGTGATGCCTGCCAGGCGAAATGGTGCGGCCAGGCCCTCGAGGACGGTTTCATAGGTTCCGGTATAGCCGAACTGGACGTCGAAATTAAGTGCGCCGCTGCGGCCGCTGCCGATTGCTTCGAACGGAGCGAGGAACGGAACCGGACGGACGGCGATCGGACTGCGCACCGTGTGGGTCGTGTCGACCCAGCTCAGCGAGCCGAACTGCCACTCGAAAAGTTCGGCGCCGGACCTCGACAGGCGGACGTCGTAGGTGCCGGTCTCATCGGGGCCCAGCGACAGCACGGAGGGCGTGACCTCGATGTCGATGCCCGGCGGCGCATTGATCAGCACGTTATATTGCGCGGCGTTACCGATGTTGGTGACGCGACGCCGGATCGTGCGTTCGCTGACCAATGAGCTCAAGGCGATCGACGGCAGGTTCAGGTCGGCAGCATCCGTCGACAATCCGGCATCGATCAGCACTTGGCAGTCTGCCGCGCTGACGCGCGGCTGCTTCGTGCCGCACATAAACGCGTCGTAGTCTTCCCGGCCGGCGTCATAGACCAATCCCGGGTCGACGGCGAGGTTCGGGACGACGTGGCCCGCGCCGAAGTCGAACGGGTCAGCATCGGTTTCGCCGTTCTCCCTGACGACATCCTGGCGCGCCGTCGTCATCAACGCTGACTTGATCACGGCGGGTGACCAGTCGGGGTGTGCCTCTTTGAGCAGTGCCGCGATGCCGGCGACGTGCGGTACGGACATCGAGGTTCCGGACAGGTACTGGAACATTTCGCCGCGCACGCCGTTCGCCACGTCGGGGGTCTGCGCCGCGAGGATGTTGACGCCGGGCGCGGACAGATCCGGCTTGAGAATGTCGGCAGCGGTCAGGTTCGGCCCGCGGGAGGAGAAACTGCCCATGACGTTACCGTCGTCCGGCAGGGTCAGGAACAGTGACTTGTCGAGCGTGACCTCGACGAAGTTGCCGTCATTGAGTTCGGTCAGCAGCAAGTTGCCATCGGCCTGTCCGATCATGACGGCCGGGATTTGCACGACATCCCGCGTGCCCGACATGACGATCAGTTCGCCCTGGTGGTTAAACACCACGGCCGCGATTGCGCCAGCCGCCTCGACATTTTCGATCTTGACCTGGAAGTCGCATCCCCCGCGCCGGATGAACGCGATGTGCCCCGCGATATCGTCCTCATTGACGATCGGCTGACACGCGTCATCGGTCGTGCTGGTGACCTCGTCGCCATCATCGGCAAGCACGAGTTCTTCGGTCAGCGGGCCGGCAGTGCTGAGTGCGGGTGTGAAACTGGCTTCGCGCGACGCGTAATCGGCCGCGACGTTGCTTGGTGAGTTGATGCGCAGCGCTTCTGCGAATTGATCACCGGCGCGGGAAGATGCACCGACGGTCAGCACCCACGGTGTGCCGGCAGGTGACAGGATCGTGCCCGCAACCGGGCCGTCGTTACCAGCCGCGACCACGCTCAGTACGCCGGCATCCGATGCGGCCAGCAGCGCCAGGTCGTCCGGATCGCTGATGCTGATGTCCGTGTTGCCGACCGAGTAATTGATGATGTCGACGCCATCGGCCACCGCGTCCTCTATTGCGCGCTGCAAGTCGGAGGTGGCGCAGGTCCCGCGTATTTGCCCCGGCTCCAGCCAGCAGGCCTTGTAGACAGCGATCCGGGCGCGCGGCGCGATACCGTTGACCCGATCAACTTCGGTGCTGGCCAGCGTCGCTCGGACCTCGATGCCCGCGGCAATCGAGGCGATATGGGTGCCGTGCCCGTCCGCATCGCGCGGTGACCGGAATTCATTGTCATCGAGGCGATTGGATGCGAGAAAGCCATCGAGGTAGAAACGCGCGCCGATGATTTTGTTGTTACACGAGTCTG
>SMWD01000133.1 GCA_004357495.1 Gammaproteobacteria bacterium | reverse complement strand
TCCGGGCGTAGAACTTGGGCGACAACGAGCGAGCTCCGCGGGGCACACCAGAGCCTATGCACGTGCGTTTGATCGTTATGCTCCGGGCGTCGTCGGACGACTTGGTCGCGTATGCAGCTCCGCGGGGCACACCAGGGCCTGTGGCCAGCAGGGATGACACAAGGGCGTTTATCGTCCGCCCACGCGCCAGCACCCTGCGCTGTCCCCCTCCTTCGGGAGGGGTTAGGGGAGGGTAGATTGCAGCGGGCGATTTGCTCACGCCAGTCCTCTGGCAAGTCGTCCGACGACGCCTGGAGCTAAAAGACGATCACTCCCCTGCCGTCTTCACCCCTCGCCAGCAGTTCGTAAGCCTCGTTTATCTCTTCGAGCCTGTGGCGGCGGGTCACCATTCCATCGACATCAATGCGGCCCTGCAGGTAGAAGTCGAGCAACTTACCGAACGTTTCGTGCGGACTTGCCGAACCGTAGTAGCTGCCAACCAGGGTCTTCTGGTTGCGGACCAGGTCGATCATCGGGATTTCGGCCGCCATGCCGTCGGGGGCAAGCCCCACTACAACGGTCGTGCCGCCCTTGCGGGTGGCGCCCCACGCCTGTTCAGTGGTTATCTTGTGACCGAACGTGTCGAAGGCAAAATCGACACCGCCGTCGGTCATTTCCAGGATTGCCGCAACCGGGTCCTGCTCCTTCGAGTTGATAACGTCGGTCGCCCCGAACTTGTAGGCAAACTCAAGCTTGTGGTCGAAAATATCGACCGCAATCACCTTCGATGCGTTCATCAGCCTCGCGCCCTGGAGGGCGTTCAAACCCACGCCGCCCGCGCCGATCACGGCAACCGTCATCCCCGCACGCATCCCCGGCTGGTTGATCACGCCGCCAATGCCAGTTGTGACCGAGCAGCCGATCAGGGCGGCAACTTCCATCGGCACTTCATCGGGCATCGGATAACAGGCCTGCTGCGGGACGACTATCGATTCGGCGAACACTCCCAGTTTGGCGAACTGGTGGACCTCGGTTCCGTCGTCGGTGTGAAGACGAAACGTGCCGTCGTACTGGCGGGTCCCGGTTTCCCGGTTGGTGTCGCAGAGGTTAGAAAGTCCCGTTCGGCACGACCGGCAATGACCGCAGTTCGCAACGAACGACAATACGCAGCGATCCCCTACTTTCACGCTGGTCACGCCCGGTCCCAAAGCTTCGACAACCCCTGCACCCTCATGGCCCAACACGATCGGCATAGGAGTCGGGTTGTGCCCGGTCATGACGTGATAATCGGAGGCGCAAACACCTGCCGCCGCCATCCTGACCCGCACCTCGCCGGTCTTTGGTTCCGACTGGTCGAGTTCTACGATCGGCATGGGTTTGTTCGATTCGAAAAGGACGGCTGCTTTCAAGCTTGTGCTCCCGGTGATTTCAGGGGGTTGACGGTCGAATTGTCACGCATATTCTGAACCGAAACATTCCGGTGTGCAAAGGCGGAGTCACGGCCGCGAAAAAACAAAAAGACACCCGGACGTTTGCAGCCCGGGCGTCTTTTCAATTGTTACCCTCACGGGTTGGCCGATGGCTCCGGGCAAAGGCTCGGAACGACGTTCTCATACGGGCGCGGTAGCTGCCTCGACCATACTGGCCACCTTCGCCTTTAGTTCCTTGGCATCGGGAAGCGACGGGTATCTGCCCAGCTCATCCCGGTCCCACACGACCTCGCCATTCAGGGTGACCCTGAACACACCGGCCTTGCCGGGTGTCAGCGTTACGGCCACCTGCGATCCGCCGGCCACATACAACTCGCTTCCCATCCAGAAAGCCACAGAGTGGTAGCCTCACGGAACGCAGTATTCGATCTCAGCATGTACTTTCGCCGGTACATCAGCCATAAGGACCTCCTTATCAAAGGTAACCGGAGCACACGGTACGTTCCTCACCCCCGTCGGGCAAGTCTGCCGCGGCGGGGCGATCACAACGAGCCGTCTAGTTGGTCTGGATTACAGCGCCGGACTCGATCATGTTGGCGACCGTGGCCTTCATCTCTTTGATTTCCATAATGTGAGGGGAACGACCTTCGGCCTTCTTGTCCCACAGCACACGACCATCGACGGTTACCTTGAATGCGCCGCTGTGGCCGGGCTTCAGAGAAATCGCCAGGGCCGGGCCAGCCGCCTGAAAAAGCTCGCTGACCATGCTCGCGGCAAGGTTCGCGTAGCCACAGGGGACGCAGTATTCGATCTCAGCTTCCATCTTCCAGTGGTCGGACATTTATCTACCTCAAATCTGCTTGTTAAGCCGGGCGGCGGGGGCGAGTCGCCGGTGCGACAACGATTGATCCCCCCGGGAGGCCAAATCGTATCATGCGATGCAAATCGTGCCGCAAAACTTGCATGTGTCAGCCATTTGCCATGCGCTGGCCGAATTCCCGGAAGCGCCGTCGGGTATACTCCGGCACCCGGCACCGATTGTTTCACCATTACCTGACCTGGCGTTTGCGCCTGAACCGGTGAGTACCCAGAGACGATCGCGCGGCCCACCGATTCCGTAAATATCGGCGATCAAGTCGATTTTGAGGAGGACAACAAATGCCCTCACTAGTTGAATTGCGCCCGGTAACGCGTGATGACGTAAAACGCCTTTCTGACTGGCTGGACGACACCGAGGTCGCTGATGCGTGGTTCGGGCGCTATACCTACGGCGACGCCGCACACCTCGGGTATGAACCAAAGATAATGATCGATGCCGACCAGGAGGCCTGGGACGAGGTTTTCCACGATCCCCATCACGAACCCCACCGCGACATATTCTCGATATACACGCTCTCGGGCGAGCATATCGGCGAAGGTCAACTCTCGATCGACGAAGCCCTCGGCGATGCCCAGATATCGGTGCTGATCGGCCAGACGAAGCTGTGGCACCACGGTTACGGCACTTCGTCGGTCATTGCCATGGTCGAACACATTTTTGAACACCTGGGGCTGCACCGCGCCTGGGTCGATGTACCGGAATACAACACGGCGGCGCGCGCGATGTTCGAACATATCGGGTTCCAGCATGAAGGTACGCTGCGCCAGAGCCGGCCGCACGACGGTGCGCGTCACAACTCGGTGATACTGGGGATGCTGGCCGACGAGTATGCCGCTTCATTCCCCGAGGGGACCCTCAGCCACGTCACCACGTGGGATTCGCCAAAGGTCTAGCGCGGGCTTAAGCCAACTGGCGCGCCCCGCACCGCGCCGGGACGACATGACATTGCGGGGGATCCGACGGCCTGGCAATCACCAATCGACATTGATCGACCCTGAAAATCGGCCCGCACCCTGCCTCCCATCGCCTTGTAGTCGGTCGCCACGCCCGCTACAACCCGAGGGCCGGACCCAGCACGTCGAGGTACTTCAGGCCCGAGCCGGTATTCAGCAACACAACGCGGTCGTCGCGGTTTACTTCACCCGAATCGAGCAGTTTTTCCAGCGCCGCCAGGGTCGCGCCGCCCTCCGGCGCGGGGAATATGCCCTCGAAACGCGCCATGTCACGGACCGACCCGACCATTTGGTCGTCGGTAACCGTCAGGGCCGTGCCACCGCTCTCTCGCACCGCACGGATGACCAGGAAATCGCCCACTGCAGCCGGGACCCGCATCCCTGCTGCCAGCGTGGTGGGGTTGGCGACCGGCTCTGCAAACTCCTCGCCCTTGTTGTAGGCGTTCACCAGCGGCGCACACCCATCAGCCTGGACACAGATCATACGCGGACGCTCCGAGCCGATCCAGCCGAGCTCCTGCATCTCGGCGAGCGCTTTCCATATCCCGATGATCCCCGTTCCGCCGCCCGTCGGATAAATCACCACATCGGGCACTTCGAAGCCGAGCTGCTCGACGATCTCGTAGCCCATGGTCTTCTTGCCCTCCACCCGGTAAGGCTCCTTGAGCGTCGATACGTCAAACAGGCCGTCCCGCTCGGCTGCCTCTGCTGAAATGCGGCCGGCGTCGGTGATAAACCCGTCGACGAGGTTCAGTTCAGCGCCATAGGCAACACACTCGATCTGGTTCGCCTCCGGGGCGTCGCGCGGCATGTACACGTGGGCTTCCATTCCGGCCACCGCGGCATAGGCCGCCATCGCCCCGCCAGCGTTGCCGGCAGAGGGCATGGTCAGCTTCGTCAGACCGAGTTCCAGGGCCCGCGAGACCGCGGCTGACAGCCCACGGGCCTTGAACGATCCCGTCGGGTTGACCCCTTCGTCCTTGATCAACAGAGAACTCATGCCCAGGTGTTTGCCAAGTCGCTTTGCGGGCAGCAGCGGCGTGAAGCCTTCGCCCAGCGTCACGATATTCTTGGGGTCGATCACCGGCATAACCTCGCGGTAGCGCCACATGTTGGGTTCCCGATCGGAAATGGCCGATTTTGTTAGCGTTTCCGCCGCTTTCGCCAGATCGTAGCGGGCCAGTAATGGCTTGCCGTTTGCGGGGTTCAGCCGGTGCGGGTGATCGTATTCGAACCGTTCACCCGTGAGCGCACACTCGAGGTGCGACAACCGGCTGCGAAACTGCATACGTTCTGGCAAGCGAGGCTCCGTGCGTTAACTACTGCTGGTCGTTCGTCGATTTTGGTGACGGCCGGGGCGAAAAACCGGGCCCGGTCTAACTCTCGACGATCACTATAGACAGTATCGCCAGGGCCGGAGTGGCCGCGGTCGCCGGATCTCGCTCGGCCATCCCCGTAACTATCTCCAATCCACTCGTAACAACTCCGAATACCGAGTGGCAGGATATCGTGTCGTCGGCACAGTTTTTCTTGACGCCGTCGGTGTACGCGTCAAGTTCGGTCGCTGCTGCATGAGTAATGAAAAACTGGCTGCCGTTTGTGTTCGCACCTGCATTCGCCATCGATACAACCCCGGCTGAATCGTGCGACAACTCCCGGCTGAACTCGTCGTTGAACAGATATCTCGGTCCATCGGCGGCGTTGGCCGGCTGTCCCGCCTGGGATATAAAGCCGGGGACCACACGGTGGAACTCCAAACCGTCGTAGAAACCGGTCCGCGCCAGGTTGATGAAGTTTTCCACCGTTAATGGAGCTAAGTCGTCGAACAGATCGATGCTGATATCGCCCTCTGTGGTTGAAATCACCGCAGAGTAACTCAGGGCGGTATCCAGGGCACCGACGGGCGCCCGGGGCTCATCTCCAGCTTCGAGCATCGCCGGTGGGCTTTCCGAATCTGCACCTGCGATTTGCGCCACGGGATCTCCGTACGCCCGTGGCCGCCATGCCATCCGGGTCGGAAACCGGTCGGCATCGATAGCACGCCGGAGCCCGGTATTGTCTGAATCCAGGAACCAGGCTGCACCGACGAGCGAATCGATTGCCATCAGCTCGGAATCGTCAGGTGCCCACGCCGCCACCAGGAAATCCAGTGAGGATTCGATAAAACTCGGCACTGAAGTTGTCAGGTCGAGCGTCCCGAGTTCCAGTGCCCCCGTTGCAGTCGATACTCCAAAGTGGATGCCGGTCCCATCGGCCGTCCACCCGAATCCGACCGTGCCGAACGGGCCGATTGTCACCGGCTCATTTGCGGTGGCGCGTGCCAGAGTCGGGTCGAAGAGAGCCATCCGTACGCGATCGTCTGGTGTGTTTACAGAAACGAGTAACTGCGAACCGTCGGGCGACCAGTGGGGCAGGATGTGCTGGGCTGAGTCGTCCACACTGATGCGAGTCGCATCGGCCAGCGTGATTGGATTCGCCGCCACGTCCCCGGGGATCGGCGCAACATACAACTGCCAGGCATCGGTCCCGAGGTGTACGAATGTGATCGATTTGCCGTCGGGTGAAATGTCCGCCATCGAAACACCGCTCTCGATGTCCGTTAGCTGGACAATATTCCGGGTAGCAATGTCCAGCGTATAAACCTGCAAGGATCCGGTAAGGCCGGATATATATACGAGGCGAGACCCATCAGGCCACCACGACGGCGACAACTCGACCGCCCCGTTATCGGCGAAATCGATGCTGGCGGGTCCGAACTGCGCGAGCTCGAGGTCCAACAGCATGATGATGCCGCCGTCCTGGTCGATGATCTCGATTGCGACCATGTTCGATGAGCGCTGCCTGATGCTGATGTCGGACTGGGCCACCAACTCCTCGGAGTTTCCGGCAACACCCGCCGGTAACCTCACGGTGATCGCATTTTCAAAATCGCCCAGTTCGTAACCTGCGATGAATACCGCGGTTTCGGTACCCCGACCGGCTATCGAATATTCGTATTCGAAAGCTGACTGATCTATGTCGAGAACGTTGCCGTTTCCGTCATATGCCACGACATCGAAAGGCGACCCGGCCCCGATCGGGACGGAATCACCATCCGGGACGATACCGATTGACTCGACCGGACCGGCGCTGATCGTTACCGGCACGGTCGTCACGGCCTCGATCCGGTCAAGGACCCCCCGAACGGTGAGACCTTCTTCTACATAAGTACCGGCTACTGCGCCCGCGGTGAACAGTCCGGAATCGGTCACCGACCCGATGTCGGGGCTGGTCACCGACCAGCGGAACTCGTCGAGTTCGAGTTCGTTCCCGAACCGGTCCGTCCCGAAAGCTACTACCTGAACCGACTCGCCGACATCCATGCTGGTTGGCAGTGAAGATACGTGCATCTGATCGAGTATTCCGGGGCGCACTACTCCGGATATCGTCATTTCAATTATCTGGTCTTTATGTTCGACTTCGACCGTGAGCAGCTCTGAATTCTCGTCGGTTGCAACCTTGCCTGCGGTGAAAATGCCCGCTGAATCCACCGAATCGCCTTCCCGCAATGCGGTGAACAAGATAAGCGTTGAATCCAGCTCATGCCCGGCCTCATCAACCGCCCGCACTGAGATCGACAGCTCTCTGCCAACGCCGATCTCCATTTCGGTCGGCTCGATCGAGATCGCGTGCATCGGCCCTGCGACAACCGTAATTTCAACTTTCTGGCCGACCGTGACACCGAGCCTCTCGAATTCGACCGATACGGCGTCGGCGAAATTCCCGAGGTTGGCCCCGGCGGTGAACAGACCGGTTTCGTCGATCTCGCCGGCGGCGGGGTCGGCATGCCAGTTGAACTCCGGTTCTGCAATGGGATTTCCGAGCGTGTCGAACGCACTTACAGTGAACCGGGTTGCATCGAATGAGGAAATCGACTCTGCGCCACCAGAGATCACCACCCAGCCCGCCTCGCCCGGTTGCACTGAAATGGTGGTCTCGGCAGCGGCGGAGAGTTCGCCTTTAGTTACTGTCAACCTGACGATAAAAGTTCCCGCGTCCCGAAAAAGGTGCTTCGGCTCAGCTTCACTGCTACCGTTCCCGTCGCCAAAATCCCAACTGTAGCTCTCGCCGTCTACCGTTTCACCAAGAATGAATGAAATATCGAGCGGCGCGTTGCCAGAATCGTTCGTCGTGCTGAACTCGGCCACCGGTGGCAGCGCTGTAGTACAACCGGCAAGTGCCAGCAGGGCGAGGCCGGTTAGAACAACCACCCACCGCCGGTGCCAGCGGTGCCACCGGTTTTCCGTTGTAAAACTGGTCAGGGACGCGGGAATTATTGCTTGTGCGATGCCGTTCAGGGGGCTCTCCGTAAGTTTTTTATTTTTGCCGCCAGCTACTGGTTCATCTGGGGCTTCAGACGAAATTGTATTGGCCTGCGATCCGTCCCGAGTTGTTTCAGATATCGAAATACGATACGAAATGACATCGCATCAGGTTTGCCCTTATTAATTTCCCAGCCTCTTCGACAGTGTTGTTCGACGAACGCCCGGTCGTATGCGGACACTCACACGAACGTAGGGTTCACACGAACGATCAACAACCGATATAAAACTAATCTGATCTCAAACGAGGAGTTGACGCAGCCTCAGGACACCGTGCAGCGAGCGAGGTTCGATCTACTTTCTATGTCTCCTAAGATTCTTATCGTGGACGATGAGCCCGATATCCTCGAACTTGTCCAGACCCGCCTTGAAATGGCCGGGTACGAAACGCTGGTGGCTGAGAGCGGCGAAGAAGCGCTGAAATGCTTTTTCACCGAGCGGCCGGACCTCGCAATTCTCGATCTTGAAATGCCCGGCATGGACGGGTTCGAGTTGTGTGAGCGAATTCGGCAAATGTCGGACATTCCCATTATCTTCCTGACAGCGTACGGGTCAGAGAACCATCGCGTGCAGGGCCTGCACGTCGGCGCTGACGACTACATCGTCAAGCCGTTCTCCAAAAACGAACTGGTGGCCAGGGTCGAGGCGAACCTGCGCAGGGCTTCGATGCCCGCCGTCCAGAGAGACGAGCAGATCTACGCCGACCCTGTTCTGACTATCGACCACCGCGCACACCTCGTGACGGTCCGCGGGAACGAAATTTCGCTCTCGCCGCTTGAATACCGCCTGCTTACCGCGTTGCTGCGGCACCCCGGCCAGGTACTCAGCCACACCCAGCTGCTCGATCTTGCATGGGGACCGAACTCGACCGAAACTTCGACCGATAGCGTGCGTCTGTACATCTCGTA
>SMWD01000132.1 GCA_004357495.1 Gammaproteobacteria bacterium | reverse complement strand
CAAGGTGGATCTGCCGGACGCGGCTGACCGGCACGCCATCGAGATAATCGAGTGGATCGAATTCGTGATTGTGACTGCTGACATAGATGTTGTTGACGTCGAGCAGCAGCAGGCAGTCGGCGCGTTCCGCAATCTCCCGCAGGAACTCCCACTCCGGAATTTGCGACGTCGTATACGTCACGTAGCTCGACACGTTCTCCAGCAAAATCTGCCGGCCGAGAAAATCCTGGACACGCAAGACCCGATCGACGACATGCGCAATCGCCTCTTCGGTATAGGGTAACGGCATCAGGTCGTGTACGTTCAGACCCGCGATGCCCGTCCAGCACAGGTGATCGGAAACCCATTCCGGCTCGACCCGTTCGATAAGCCGGCGCAATCGATCGAGGTAACCGGTATCCAGCGGCGCCGTGCTGCCGATCGACATCGAAACGCCATGCATCACCAGCGGATAGTTTTCCCGAACCCGGTCGAGGTAATACAGGGCCTTGCCGCCGTCGACCATGTAGTTCTCGGTCAGCACCTCAAACCAATCGACCTTCGGTCGATCGCGAAGCACCTGCTCGTAATGGTCTACACGCAGTCCAAGGCCAAATCCCAGCGAGGGCCGGGTACTGATTGTGCCTGACATATGTGCTGTTCAGATCTAGAGTCGAAATTGGTGCATGCCGACGATGCCACGACCTGCCGCACCCGGTACGACGAAGCCACCGGAACGCCTGGCAAACTGCCAGTGCGTGCCGGCGGCCTCGCGAGTTACCGGCTCAATAGCCGGACTGCATCGACTCGGGTATCAAGCCGCTTCGAACTTGCCGCCGGCCGCGTCGCAATCGGCTTCGGTTGCAACCGTATAGCCGGTGCCTTTACACGAATTCTGGCCCTTGCAACTGCTGTTGGCGGTCGCGCATTCACTTTGGCCCTTGCAGGAATTCCCGCCGACGCAATGACCGGTGGCTTCCGCCGACTGCGCACCATCAGCGGCGCTGACAATCGTCGGCACGGTTACAAACAAAGCCGCAGCCGCAGCTGCAAGTAACACACCATTTCGGCGATTCTTGATATTCATGATAATCCCTCTCCATACAATGTAAAATAATGGTCGCCTGCAATACAGCAGACATCTGCCTCTAAACTGTACCTCTTGACCACGCTGATGGGCAACAGGTTCCCCTCGCCGGAAAAAAATCGGCCACGCGACCCGCCGCCATCCGGAATATACCGTTTAATCGCCGCAAATACAGACCCGCAGCCCCGTCATCGGCCGTATCGATGCCGCCTCCCTAAGCCGGATCAGCCGTGAACTTCTCGCTGATCCGGATCATGGTCGCCAGCAAATCGGCCCCGTTTTTTGGCCGCTGGTCACGTTTTTCCCGGTCCGTGATCCCCTTGTACATGCTGTGGAAAAATTCGACGAGGTACTCAAGCTCCTGCAGCGCAACATCGGTCCTATACAGTTCGCGGCGACGACGATCGGCCGGATTGATCTGCTCCTCGACATAGCCGTCACGAATCTGCTGATTCACGTAGCGCGAAACCGTCGAGCGTGGCAGGCCCACGGCCTTCGACAATTCCATGACCGTCGGCCTGTGCCCCATCTCGCACAGCATGGTGATGGTCCAGCCGACGAGAAACTGACCGATCGGATTCGCACCGTAGCGGTGCATATGAAAGTGCAGTCCACCCCATAACATGGACAGGTGAGTGGCCGGAGAGTCCTCCCACGTAGACCCTCCCCGCGGCACCAGACCTCGGCTGAGCGCAGTTTTGCTCATGATTACAATCTTCCTTGTGGAACTGGGAGCAGAACGGAGACTAACAGAATATGCTCGACGCACACTGTCGGGCCGCAACCGCGGCCGCCCGGGGCGCCGGATAGACAATCACCACCGCTGATGGTATCAGGATTGCGGGCCACATCTCGCCATGGAACGTGGAAACCCGCCTGATCGAGATGACCTGTACGCCACGCAGTTGAGTCGCGGACTCCATAGCCTAACGGCACCTGGCTGGCTTTGAATCGCGGCTAACACCGGTGCCACACTGTCAGCCGGTATCGCGCAGCGCGGGCAGAACCCGCTCGCCGATCAGGCGAATGGATGCTGCCGGATCGTCATAGATCCGGAGTGCAATTTCGGTCAGCCCGGCCGCCTTGAATGCACGCAGCCGTTCGATTTCGTGATCGAGATCCGCAATGGACGAAGCGGATGTCGCGCGCGCGACGAGTTTGTCGACAATCTCGTCGGGCACACCCTCGATATCGGGCGACTTTGCGTGATAAGCCTTGATGAATGCCGAGATGTTGGTATTGACAATCTTGGCCTCGTCCGGGTCCAGCACATCGTCAATGTAACCGGGGTAAAGCGTGCCGCGCACCGCGAGCCAGATGCGGGCCTCGCGGGCGGCCGCCTCCGCGCTCTCCTTGACGTGCCACGCCCAGAAATTATTCAGGCGAAACGCATCGCGCTCACGGCCACTGTCGGCCAGGCTTGCGTCGATAATCGCACGCGCCGTGCGCACGTGCTCCGGCACGAAATCACTGACCATGATGCCATCCGCATAGCGTGCCGCCGACCGCAACATCTGCGGGCCGTTCGCACCGACATAGATCAGCGGCGCAGCGCTGTTGACCCAGGACGGGTGGTACCAACGCACTTGGTAAATTTCGCCGGTATATTGCACGGGCTCGCCGCGCGCGGCTGCCTGCAAGATCTCCACACACTCACGGACCGCCCGGACGGGCCGGTCTCGATGCACGCCCATCGCCGTCGCGGTACCGCCCCCGGCACCGACGACAATCTGTGCGCGGCCGCCGGTGACCTCGTTCAGCGTCAGCAATGACGCCGCCATTTTCAGTGGATGCAGTTCGAACGGGCTGACGGCGATCGGCCCGATGCGAATGCTGGATGTGCTGCGCGCGAGGTCGACGAAATTGATGAAGGGATCGCGGGCATCGTTCATATTCGATACCCAGACCCCGCCCAGCCCCACGTCCTCGGCCAGGCTGCCGAGCGCCGCCACGGTCTCGGGTGGCGCATTGGATTCCAGAATTATGTCGATCCGCATGTAACCTGGGCCCCTCCTGCCGCTGACCTCGATATTCAAGAACTTTTGCACAGCGGCCGACAACAGTCCAGAGGGGAACGCGCCATTCACGCTTTCCCTGACCTGCACCGGTGACGCCAGAGACCAACAGGTTCATCCAAAGCAAGTACCACACCACACTTACACAGTCATCAACACGGCCGGGAGGTCAGGGGAATCGCGGCTGAAGCCGCTCCTACAGGGGCTGCTGCTACAGAAGGCGCTCCCACAGGGGCAAGGGTTGCTGCCTCAAAAGGCCGCTGCCTCATTCGCGATGGCTCCGGGCAGAACCGCCCGCGTCACGCCCTGATTGTTACGGGCAACACTGGGTAAATTCGCGACCGGCGCCGTGATGATGTCATCGACGTTGTAGAGGAAAAAGCCACCGGCAAGCGCCTCGACGCGAGCCTCCGAGAACGGTGTTTCAGCGTCGACGACGCCGAGGAAGTACACCCGCGAACCATCCGGGAGCGTCTCCTGCACCTGGTCGGCGACCAGTGTAGCCGTCACACCGTTTGCGATTACCGTGATATCCCCGTCGATGAGCGGGTCGGCGCTGATAAAGAACAAGCCAACCGCGCTGCCGGGCGCAAACTTCAGCATGAAATTATCGCCGTCGTGAAACATCCCGCCGTCGCCGGTGCCGAGGAAATTCGGCGCTGACGTCGTCGCATATAAATGCGCGACTTTCATGGCCAGACCATCGAAATCGTAACTGAAGGTAATACCTTCGGCCGTCGCCGCATCGGCAATCGTGGTACCGGCCGGGATGCGATCGAAGTCCAGGATTCGCGACATACCAGGCAATGCAGCCGTAAATGCAACCTGATCCACATAAGCTACCGGCTCGGCACTCAGCACACCACCGAATGTCGCCATCAGAAAAGCACACACGCCTGCGGAAAGGCATCTCTTGGTTATCATTATTCTCGCCCCTTTTGCCGGGATCTTATTTAAATTTTCTGCACGTTATCGGTCTGAACAGGGTTTACTCATCCCCCTGATCGGTTCTGTCCGACACCCACAGCATACGCATTCCACCTGCTGTATCGGGCACAAATTGACTTAATTCAATATTTTAGAGCGTCAATGAATAATTTATCCCGGCCCGGACCCGGGGTACGGATCCGCCCCTGCCGAAATGCCCGGCGCCGGTGGCGCGGCCGGGCCTTATGTTACATTTTCTGGCCCGCCAGAATCTCGAAATCACGAGCGTACCGCAGCAATCGCCCGCTCAGACGTTCGCGCTGCGCATCCGTCAGCTGCGCGCTGAGCGCGATGATCATGTCAAACGTCAGCTTGCGGTTCGCCGCAACTTTTTCCCGGTACTCGGGCTCATCCGTACGATTCGGGTCCATCATCAGCTGCAGGAACCGCTCACTGAATTCGGGTTCGGCCGGGCGCTCGACAAGCAGCGTTCGGAATGCCTGCTGCCACCGACGACGACCTGCCATCCATTCCTCCGATACGTCGTGCATATTCGCCATATACACCCGAACCAATGCCTGTTGCTCGCTGTTCAGGCGGCCGATGACGCGTTTAAACCCCTTGATCGCCCCTTTCTGCCGCCGCGCGCGTCGCTCCTCCGGAGTCTCACCCCCATACTTTTCCCATAACTCCTGGTTATTTTCCTCCAGATTCACGATGAACTCGTCGATCTGCTCGTCTGTCAGTGTCAGGAAGAATGCCGCGATACCGGGCGTCGCCTGACCGATCAGTTCATCCCACAACTCGATGGTTCGCTGGTAACGTTCCTCCAGAATATCGGCAGTCAGCACTCCCCTGGATTCACGCTCGAGTTCCCGGCAATATTGCGCGTACCGGGGCAGCTGGGTGCGGCGATGCCACTCGAAATTGCGGGTAACGGTTTCACGCAGCTGCTCCTCCTGCGCCTCGTCCAGCGAGAAGTAACCGTCCAGATACCAGATGACCACCCAGTCGAGCTGGTTGTACAACACCCGGGTTGCCGAGCACCCGGCCAGCAGCAGGCAAAGAAAAACGACGGAAACCGCTGTGACCCGACTCCGGAAGACCCGCGAATCCTGACGAACGGGCGCGGATCGCAACACGACTTCATTGGTGTACGCATTCATGATTCCGGACCATCAACCGGCGAACCCGTATGCAATAGCCCATCATGCGGCCGAATATCGATTATGTCTGTAACGAGTTGTAACAGATTGCCGCGTAACTTCAGTCGAACGGGTGTCGGACGATGATATTGTCGCCCCGGGCCGGGCCGGTAGACACCATATCCACCGGGATATTGACGATCTCCTGCAAACGTTCGAGGTACCGGCGTGCCGGCGCAGGAAGCCGGTCGAACTCGGTGACACCGACGGTGGATGTCCTCCAACCCGGCAGCTCTTCGTAAACCGGCTCGCAATCCTCGTAACGGCCTACCAGGTGCGGCGGCACATCGTAAACCTCACCGTCCAGCCGGTAACCAATGCAGATCTTGATCGTGTCCAGAGCATCGAGTACATCGAGCTTGGTTACGCACAACGCAGACACACTGCTGTTGATGATCGCCCGACGCAGTGCCACAGCGTCAAACCAGCCGCAGCGTCGCGGCCGACCCGTCGTGGCGCCAAACTCCGCACCGACTTTTGCGAGGTGCCTGCCCATGTCGTCGAACAATTCCGTCGGGAACGGGCCGGCCCCGACGCGCGTCGTGTACGCTTTTACAATGCCAAGAATGTAATCGATCGAGAGCGGGCCGAGTCCGCTGCCGGTCGCGGCCGCACCGGCGGTCGTGTTGGAAGATGTCACATACGGGTAAGTACCGTGATCGATGTCGAGCAACGTGCCTTGCGCGCCCTCGAACAACAGGTTCGCCCCGTCGGCACGCAGTTTGCCAAGATATCCGGCGACGTCGATGACCAGCGGCTTGATGCGCTCGGCCATCTGCATCCATTCATCGCAGGTGGCATCAATATCGACCGGCTCCGCATGATAATAATGCTGCAACATGAAGTTATGCAGATCCATGGCCGCGGTCAGGCGCGCATTGAAAGCTTCGCTGTCGAACAGATCGGACAGACGCAGCGATCGCCGCGCCGCCTTGTCTTCATAGGCCGGCCCGATACCCCGGCCGGTGGTGCCGATCGCCTGCCGTCCACTGGCTCGCTCACGACACCGATCAAGCGCGATATGCGTCGGCAGGATCAGCGGGCAGGCGGCACTGATCTTCAGACGATCCGTTACCGCAACCCCGTTGCCGACCAGCCCGTCGATCTCTTCCAGCAACGACGGAAGGTGCACGACGACGCCGTTACCGATGATGCAGTCAACGCCATCGTGCAGTATGCCCGACGGTATCAGGTGCAAGACCGTCTTCCGGCCATCGATCAGCAGGGTATGGCCCGCGTTGTGCCCGCCTTGAAAACGGATCACAGCCGCCGCCCGATCCGTCAGCAGATCGACGACCTTGCCTTTGCCCTCGTCACCCCACTGGGTGCCAATAATTACGATGCTCTTGCCCATGTAAACCGGAATTTAACCCCCACCCCGCACATATAACAGCAAACTCAACCCGACCAGCATGCTGGCGAGACCAAAGAACCGCAATTGTCCATCTTTAAACCGGGTCAGCATCATCAGACTCTTGCGCCAGTTGTCAGGACTGACAAAAGGCAACAATCCCTCGAGCACGAGGTACAGGGCGAAGGCCGCCAGAAGGTCGTTCCAATCCATCCGGGGTATGCCGGTAACGCAGGCCTGCGAACTCGAAGCGGCGCAGCAACGCAGTGTTTACGGAGCGCCGGACTTGTTATTCAGGTAACGGAAGAAATCGCTGTTCGTATCCAGCACGAGGATGTCATTACCCGTGCCGATCGATTTACGGTACGCCTGAATGCTGCGATGAAACCGATAAAACTCCTCGTCCTGCTGATACGCTCGGGCATAAATCTCTGCCGACGTCGCATCTCCCTTACCGCGAATCTTCTCCGCGTCACGGTACGCCTCGGCGAGTAATACCGTACGCTCGCGATCGGCCTCCGCGCGGATTCGCTCGGCATTCTCGTGGCCCTCGGCGCGCAGTTCCGACGCGACCCGGGCACGTTCCTGACGCATGCGATTGAACACGGACTCACTGACTTCCTCGGAGAATTCGATGCGCTTCACACGCACATCGACCAACTCGATGCCGAGTGTAGTCGCGTTCATCCGGGCAGCGGTCAGCATCTCATCCATCAACTCGCGGCGCTCGGCCGACACGACCTCGGGCACAGTTCGCTTGGCAAATTCCGCGCGAATGCCGTCTTTGACGATTTCCAGCAAACGCTGTGCGGCGATAATCTGCTCGCCTCTCGTCGCGCGATAGTAATTGGCCACATCCTTGATACGCCATTTGATGAAGAAATCGACAAACAGGTTCTTTTTCTCGAAAGTCAGGAAAAGTTCCTGCGGATTGCTGATCGTCAGGAGACGCTTCGGGAAAAATTGCACGTTGTTGACGATCGGAATCTTGACGTGCAGGCCCGGCTCGAAGTCGGAATCGACGATCTCGCCGAAACGAAACTTGATCGCCAACTCGCGCTCATCGACTACAAACAGTGACATCGAGGCGGCGACGAATACCAGCGCCACAGCCATGGCGATTAATCGGATTTTACCCATTACCGGCTCCTCCTGACCCGTGGATCGTCAACCGGGCGGCGTACGCCGCCGGATGACGCCGTCTGCCCACCCGCTGACGCCCGCCCGGATGCGGCCCCGGCACTACCGCCACGCTGCCCCTCGAGCAGCTTGTCGATCGGCAGATAAATCATGTTGCCGCTGCCCTCGGCGTCGAGCAGCACCTTGTTCGAATTGCCGTAGACCTCTTCGATCGCCTCCAGATACAGGCGGTCACGGGTCACCGTCGGGGCTTTATGGTACTCGGCCAGCAACTGCACGAAACGCGATGCCTCGCCCTCGGAATCGGCGATGACCCGGGACTTGTAGCCTTCCGCATCCTGAATTCTTCGTACCGCCTCACCGCGCGCCTTCGGCACGATGTCGTTCGCGTAGGACTGCGCCTCGAAGGAAAACCGCTCCTTGTCCTCGCGCGCCTTGATGGCATCCTGCACGGCATTCTCGACCTGGCGCGGGAAATTGACATCCTGCAGATTCACCTTTGAGACCACGATGCCGGTGCCGTATTCGATCAGCGTTTCCTGAATCAATTGCTCGGTCTGCAGGGCAATCTCCGCACGGCCCTCCAGCAATACGAAGTCGAGCTTCTTGTTGCCGACGACTTCACGAATCGCACTCTCGCTGATGTCGCTGAGCGTCGCTTCCGGGTCGAGCACGCCAAACAGGTAATCGACCGCGTCCGTATTCTGGTACTGCACGACGACATCGACCTCGACGATGTTCTCATCTGCGGTCAGCATACGGGTCTGCTGGCGGATGGTCCTGACTTGCGTGGTACCCACTTTCTCGACCGTCTCGATCGGCCACGGCAGATGCCAGCGCAGACCCGGCGACGTGAGCTCGGAGTATGCCCCGAAGCGCAACACGACGCCGCGCTCGTCCGCGTTGATGCGGTACAGGCCGGTGGCCAGCCAGCCCAAGCCGACGATCACCAGCACGACCGTTACGGCGATACTGCTTGGGCCCTCCGCTCCACCCGACGACGCACGACCGCCCTTGCCGCCGAACAGTGAATTGAATTTCCGCTGCCAGTCGCGGATGATTTTGTCCAGATCCGGCGGGCCGCCATTGCCGCCCCGCTCCCAAGGATTTTTGCCGTTACCCGATTCGTTCCAAGCCATGTGCTTTCAGATTCCCGATGTTTTATTCAAGGACACGTGCCGCGGACTTCGCGTCGCCCGCGGAAAATATTTCCAAGTCTTCGTTGCGCTGCAAATCCCGATAGCCGCGCTGGTCAATCTCCACATCCAGCTCCCAACCGCCGTCGGTCAGGCCGCGTTCGCTCGTCACGGTCGCGCATTCATATAACAAAGCCCGTAACCTCGCCTGCGCGACGGTCAGTTTGACCATTCCGCAGACGACGTCAAGATGCAAGAAATCCGTGATCACATCGATCAGGACATCAACGCCCTCACCCGTCGCGGCGGACAACCAGACGCGTCTGGGCAGGCCGGTTTCCGAGCGATCGATGCGGCCTGGGATGCCGAGTATATCAGCCTTATTGTAGACCTGAACAACCGGCAACCGATGCGCTTCGATCTGCCGCAGCACCTCGTTGACATCCTCGGTACGCTCCACGTGGTCCGGATCGCTGCAGTCGATGACATGCAACAGCAGGCAGGCCTGCTTCGTCTCCTCCAGGGTGGACTGGAATGCCGCGACCAGTTCGTGGGGCAGGTCCCTGACGAAACCCACCGTATCGACGAGGATGACCGGCCCGCCAAGCTCCAGGTCGAGCCGGCGGATGGTCGGATCCAGCGTCGCGAACAACTGGTCTGCAACCCTGACATCCGCGCCGGTCAGCCGATTGAACAGCGTTGACTTGCCGGTATTGGTGTAACCCACCAGCGATATGGTCGGTACCTCTTGCTTGACCCGCTGCCGGCGCGCGAGATCGCGGCGACGGCTCAGCCGCGCCAGGCGCGCCTGCAGTTGCCGGATGCGCTGGCCGAGCAGTCGCCGGTCGGTTTCCAGCTGCGTCTCGCCCGGGCCACGCAGCCCGATGCCGCCTTTCTGGCGTTCGAGGTGAGTCCAGCCACGCACCAGGCGCGTCGACAGATGTTCCAGCTGTGCCAGTTCGACCTGCAGCTTGCCCTCGAAGGTGCGTGCCCGCACGGCGAAGATATCGAGGATCAGGCCGGTCCGGTCGACGACCCGACGGCTGAGCGCACGTTCCAGGTTCCGCTCCTGCGCCGGCGACAACCGGTGGTCGATCAGGATCAACTCGGCCTGTACGCTGTTCGCATACGCCTTGAGTTCTTCGAGCTTGCCGGTACCCATCAGGAAGCGCGGGTTGATGCTGCGGAGGCGAACCCGCATTTCACCGACGATCTGCGCGCCGGCAGCGTTCGCCAGCGAGCCGAACTCGCCTTCCTCGCCCCGGTACGGCGGCGGCCCGACGCACACATGCAAAAGAATGGCGCGCTCACCCCGCTGCGGACGATCAAACAATAATGATCTCCGCGGCACGGCATGCGGCACGGACCGGGCGATCCGCCCACACCGTGATCTGCGGTTGAGGTGACCTCCAGGATACCCGGCAGGTCATGCCCGACTACTCCTCGCCGTCAGCGTCACCGGCTGGCAAACGCACATTGCGCGTGGGCACTACGGTAGAAATCGCGTGTTTGTACACCATCTGGTTCACGCTGTTTTTCAGCAGCACGACAAACTGATCAAAGGAATCGATCGTTCCCTGGAGCTTGATCCCGTTTACGAGATAGATCGAGACAGGCACCTTCTCTTTGCGCAGCAAATTCAGAAAGGGGTCCTGCAACATTTGCCCTTTGGTCATCTTCGACTCCTGTTTCTTGTTCTTGAAATTTCTGTGACGCTGTTGAACGATCAGCCTCTCGACAAGCCGTCTCGCATGCTGCCAAGCCGCGATTCTAGCCCGTCAGATGCGATATTACATCATATATCCGCGCTTTTACGCCCCGTATCCGGCCAAATGCGGGGCGATTGCATCGGCGACCGCAACCGCAACATTCGCCGCCTGACAATCGAATTCCAACCCGCCGGGTTCACCGCGCAGCCAGGTCAACTGACGCTTGGCCAGCCGGCGGGTCGCGACGATGGCGTTCTGCGTCGCGCGACGCAGATCCACTTCACCGTCGAGATGCGACCACAGCTGCCGGTAACCGACGGCACGCATCGAGGTACATTCGGCATTCATTTTCGGCATGGCGCGCAAGCCCTCGACTTCGGCAACGAAACCGGCGTCAAGCATGGCGAAGAAGCGCGCTTCGATGCGCTGATGCAGCGCGGTACGGTCCGACGGCAGCAGCGCAACGCGCAAGAACTCGAAGTCGGACGCCGGGCCGGCGACCCGCTGCAGGCGGGAAATCGGCTCACCGGTCAGGTGAATGACTTCGAGTGCGCGTTGCAGACGCTGCCGGTCCGTCGGCTTGATGCGCCGCGCCGCAGTCGGATCGAGTGCGGCCAGTTCCGCATGCAAAGCCGGCCACCCGAGGCGCGCTGCACGTCGATCGAGTTCGTCGCGCAACGCCTGATCTGCGGTCGGCAGTGGCGCCAGCCCCTGCTGCAGCGCGCGAAAATACAGCATGGTTCCGCCCACCAGCAACGGCAGTCGGCCGCGGGCATGGATGTCTGCAATGAGTGCGCGCGCATCGGCGCAGAACTCCCCTGCGGAATAGCGCTGCCATGGATCGCGAATATCGATCAGTCGATGCGGCGCAACCGCCCGGACATCGGGCCCGGGCTTGGCCGTGCCGATGTTCATGTAACGATAAACGAGTGCCGAATCCACACTGATGATCTCGAACGGAAACCGCTGCACGAGTTCGGCCGCGACCTCGGTCTTGCCGGCTGCGGTCGGACCGGCGAGGCAGACCACCAGCGACCGGCCTTCGACTGCTGTCACTCGATCAGCCATTCACGCCCGAAAAACCTGCTAGCGGCCGCGCGAAAAAAGGCGGTCCAGTTCCTGCATGGACAAGGCCGTCCAGGTCGGTCGCCCGTGATTACACTGATCAGCACGCTCCGTCGTTTCCATCTCACGCAGCAACGCGTTCATCTCATCAATCGTCAACGGCCGATTCGCGCGTACGGAACCGTGACAGGCCACGCCGGCCAGCAAGTCGTCGATCTGTTGCGCAACCCGCTCCGTGCGACCGGTTTCCAGCAAGTCCGCGAGCAGATCGCGCACCAGCGATTCGGCATCGGCGTTCGCCAGCAGCATGGGCAGCGCACGAATCGTCAGTCGCTGCGGACCGGATCGATCGACGCTCAGGCCAAGCTCGGCGAGCAAGTCGTGTTGCATGCCGGCCAGATCGGCTTCGCGTTCGCTGACGCTGATGGTCACCGGCACCAGCAAGGGCTGGCTGCGAATCCCGCTGGCACGGTAAGCGGCCTTCAAGCGCTCGTATGTCACGCGCTCGTGCGCCGCATGCGCATCGACTATGACGAGTCCGTTGCGGTTCTGCGCGAGGATATACACGCCGTGCAAGTGCGCAAACGCATAGCCCAGCGGTGGCGTCTCCTGATCGGCCCCCAGTGCGAACAGCGACTCCGCTGCAGCTGTCGGCTGGCCGGCAAGCGAAGCATAAGCTGCCATCTGTTCTCGAATCGCGCGCCCGGACGGGCGGAACGGCAACCCGCCCTGCCGCGCTGGCGCGCCCGGTTCGGCCGCATAGAGGTCCGGGCCGTCGGCGCCGGCAATCATCGTCGCTGCCGGTCGCGTGCCGTCCGCGGCACCGGGGTGTGTCCCGGCCAGCACCGCATCGACGGTTCGCCGGATGAAATCGTGTACCGACCGGCTGTCGCGAAAGCGAACTTCCTGCTTGGCCGGGTGCGCGTTGACATCGACGGCGCGCGGATCCATCTCGAGGTAAAGCACGAACGCAGGATGACGACCGTGGAACAGAACATCACGAAACCCGGCACGCACGGCATGACCCACGACCTTGTCGCGTACGGCGCGCCCGTTCAGGAAAAAATGCTGCAGATCCGGCTGACTGCGCGAGAACGTCGGCCGCGCGATCCAGCCACTCAGATGCAGGTCACCCACATCGCGCTCGATCCGGATCGCGTGCGTCATGAACTCCTGCCCGCAGATCCGGGCAACCCGCGCTTCCTGCTCGCCGCGGGTCGTGGCAACGGGCAGATCGAGCACCGACTTGCTGTTGTTCGTGAACCGCAACGCCGTCGAAAAACGGCTCAGCGCGATCTTCTCCGCGATCTTCTGAATATGCCCGAACTCGGTACGCTCGGTTTTCAGAAAACGCCGCCGGGCAGGCGTATTGAAGAACAGATCGCGTATCTCGACCGACGTGCCGATCGGATGCGCGGCAGGTGCGACGGGCAAGATCTCGCCGTTTTCAATCTCGATCGCCCACGCATCCGCGGCCTGCCGGTGACGGGAGACGAGACGCAGCCGGGACACGGAGGCGATACTCGGCAGCGCCTCGCCCCGGAATCCGAGTGAGGCGATCTGCTCGAGATCTTCGAGCGATTCGATCTTGCTGGTCGCATGCCGGGACAGGGCGAGGCCCAATTCACCGACCGGGATGCCGGTGCCGTTGTCGCGCACCCGGCAAAGCTTCACGCCGCCCTGCTCGATGTCGAGTTCGATACGGCTGGCGCCCGCATCGAGACTGTTCTCGAGCAGTTCCTTGACGACCGACGCGGGTCGCTCGACGACCTCGCCGGCCGCGATCTGATTGATCAGTTGCTGCGGTAGCTGTTGAATCGGCATACCGGGATTCTTTCAGAAACCCGATCGAATTTGAACGCCCGCGTGATGCACGCGCCAAACCCGCAAGCCAGTGAGTCGATGGAGTCGGTCAGATGTCCTGACTGGCCGGGATCCGCAAGACCTTGCCAACCACAATCTTGTCGCCGCGCAGATGGTTGACCGAGCGAATCCTGCGCACGGATACCTGGTAACGGGTTGCAATACCGCTCAGAGTCTCGCCACGACGAATCACGTGCTCGACGGCCCGGCTTGCCGGTATTCGATCCGCCTGTGCGAACAGTGTGCCGGGCGGCGGGTTCACCTGGAAATAATCGGTGATGCCGGCATGAATCGCCCGGGCCAGCCGATCCCGATACTGCCGGCTCGCCAGATTCTGCTCTTCGCCCGGGTTGGAGATAAACGCCGTCTCGATCAGCACCGATGGCACATCCGGCGACTTTAGCACCAGGAACGGCGCCTGCTGTACCCGGCTCTTCCGAATCCTGGTGATCAAACGGATCTCCTGCAGAATCTCGTCGCCGATATCGATACTGGCGCTCAACGACGCGTTCTGTGACAGATCCAGCAAGACCTCTGCCAGCACCGGGTCCTTGTCATCGAGGCTGACGCCGCCGATCAGGGCCGCGGAGTTTTCACGCTCGGCAAGACGGCGAGCCGCCTCGTCCGTCGCACCCTTGGACGACAACACATACACCGTTGCCCCCCGCACGCGCCGATCACGGAACGAATCCGCGTGAATCGACACGAACAGATCTGCCCTGACCCGACGCGCGCGCTCCATCCGATCGCGAAGATTGACGAAACGATCGTCGGCGCGCGTCAGGTACGCGCGCATGGCCGGATCCGCATCGATGATCTCGGCGAGGCGGCGACTGATCTTCAGGACGACATCCTTTTCGCGCACGCCGCTCGGCCCGCGCGCACCCGGATCCTTGCCGCCGTGGCCCGGATCAATGACGATGACGATCTCGCGGTCCCGGACGTAACCCGGACCACGCGGTGCGGCAACGGGTGCCTGCTTGACGGACCGGGGTGCACCGATGGGAACGAGATCGATGACCAGGCGATCGCCACGCGTGCCGTCGTTCGCCAGCAGGAAACTGCGGGGTTTCATGGGCCGCGCGAGATCGAGCACGATGCGCACGCTGCCATCCTGACGATTCGCGGAGCGGATCCTGCGCACCGCGCCGCTGCCTTTCGGCAACGGCAGCGCCTGCGTGATGATCCGGCCAGGTTTGATGTCGATCACCACCCGGTGCGGATTGGAAAGCGTGAAGAGTTTATATTTAGCGGGTTTGCTGAGGTCCAGCGCGAGGCGCGTTTTGTCGCTCTGGCTCGCGATGCGCACGCCCTCGACCTGCACCGGGCCGGCACCGACGACCGTGCCGACCAGCAGCAACAGAATCCCTGGCAAACATTGTTTGGCTGACATTTTCCCCAGGCCCCACTACCGGGAATATGGCTCAAGACAAACACACAAGCATTTTGTGTGGAAAATTATAAGGATAGAAATACTTTCTACAAGCCTTTTTATCACATTCTGTGGAATCCGAGCAACTGTCCCCGTGACGTCAGCGCCTCGACGCCCAGCGTGCGCCCGTCTCCGTCGAGCGTCAGGGTCAGTCGCAGATCAGGCCCCGGCAGCCGACTGCCTGCGTGCTCGGGCCATTCGATCAGCAACACCCCGCCGGGACCGATCAGGTCGAGCAGCCCCAGATCATCGACCTGGCGTGGATCCGTGAGCCGGTACAGGTCGACGTGATAGACGGTAAAGCGATCAAATTCATAAGGTTCGACGAGGGTATAGGTCGGACTCGGCACCCGGCCGGTATGCCCGAGGCCGGCGAGAAAACCGCGCGCGAACGTGGTCTTGCCGGCACCCAGATCGCCGCGCAGGTGCACGACGGCTTGCTCAAGGCCGGCGGCGCACAGCGCTGCAGCCAGCCGGCAACCGACCGCCCGCGTCTGCTCAGCGGTTTCCAGAAACACCGTCGCCGACCTGCGCCGTTATCCGGTCGGGTTAACGATCGCGCGCAGCGGCGCGAACAGGTCGCTGGCGATCAGGCCACGCTGACCGCTGGCCGCCGCCGCATCACCCGCACTGGCATGCGCATAGACAGCCGCGGCAGCCACCGCAGGCAAATCACCCGGGAACTGCGCAACCAGGCCCGCAACGATACCCGTCAGCACATCACCCATGCCGGCCGTGGCCATGCCCGGATTACCGTGCCGGACGATGACCGACCCAACACCGTCGGCGCCGATCAGCGTACCGTGGCCTTTGAGCACGGCCACGCCACCGTAGCGCTCCACAATCCGGGCCAGGGCGTGCAATCGATCGGCCTGCACGGTTTCGCTATCGCAGCCCAGCAGGCGCCCGGCCTCTCCAGGGTGCGGGGTCAGGATCCAGTTGTCACGCCGCACGGGTTCATCGGCCAACCAGTTCAGCGCATCGGCATCGACGATCTTCGGCTGCGGACAATCGGCGACCCTTTGGCATATCGCGCGAGACCAGGCGTCACGGCCGAGGCCGGGGCCCAACGCGATCACGGTGGCACGCTCGAGCAACGGTTCGAGATCATCCGGCGACGCCACGCCCATACACATCAGTTCGGGGCGAGACGCCACCACCGAAGCGACGCAATCCGGATGGACAGCGACACTGACGAGCCCGGCGCCAACCCGCAGCGCCGCCTCGGCCGACAAGCTCGGGGCGCCCGCCATGCCGCGGTTACCGCCGATGACGAGCACATGCCCGAAACGACCCTTGTGGTCGGTCGCCAACCGCGGTCGCAGCAGGCTTATCAAGTCCGCAGGGGCGTAAATCCGCAGCGTCGGCTCGAACGCGGACAACGCAGCGACCGGAATGCCGAGGTCATGGAAGCGAATCTCGCCGGCATACAGCGGCCCTTGCCCGAGTAGCAGCCCCTGCTTGACCCCGACATAGGTGCAGGTCAGTGCCGCCGGCACGACGGCGCCCAGCACGGCGCCGGTCAGCGCATGCAGGCCGGTCGGCACGTCGACGGCAACACTCGGCACACCACTGCGACCGAGCGCCTCGACGGCCTCGAGATACGTCCCGGACAATGGCCGGTCCAGGCCGGTACCGAGCAATGCATCGATGATCAGGTCGGTCGTGTCACACAGCGCCGGATCGAAAGTGACGACGGTCGCGCCGGCGGCATGGCAGTCCGCCCAGGCCCGGGCCGCGTCGCCGGTCAGTCTGGCCGGATCCGACAAGGCAACGATGACCACCGCGAGGCCGGCCTCGCGCGCCAGCTTCGCGATCACGTAGCCGTCACCGGCATTGTTGCCTGCGCCGCACATGACGAGCCAGCGCCGCGCGCCCGGGAAGCGTTCGCGCGCATCGTCAAACGTCGCCTGTGCGGCCCGGGTCATCAGCGTGTAGCCCGGCACACCCACCGCCTCGATTGCCGTACGATCCATCGCACGCACATCCGCCGGGGTAAAGACGAGATTTTCGAAGTTCGACATAGCGCCGATTATACTGACGTCATGCCCAGCTTCCCGCACCCGACCCAGCCATTGTGAATGCCGATCTTTCCGCCGCCAGCGCAGACCTGCCCGACCGCATCAAGGCATGGGGGCGCGAACTCGGCTTCCAGCAGGTCGGCATCACCGACATCCAACTGGATGCGGCCGAACAGCGTCTCGAGGAATGGCTCGCGGCGGGCTACGCCGGCGAAATGGACTATATGGCGCGACACGGCCGCCGCCGCAGTCGACCGGCACAACTGGTGCCGGATACCGTACGGGTCATCAGCGTGCGCATGAATTACCTGCCGGACGAAGCCACCTCGCCGCTGGCCCTGCTCGACCTGCACGAACGTGCCTACATCGCGCGCTACACGCTCGGCCGCGATTACCACAAGCTCATGCGGCGGCGCCTGCAGCGCCTCGCTGACCGCATCGCAGCGAATAACGGCCCGTTCGGCTATCGGGTGTTCGTCGACAGCGCACCGGTGCTGGAAAAACCGCTGGCGCAGAAAGCCGGCCTGGGCTGGATCGGCAAGCACACCAACCTCATCAACAAGCAGGCCGGCTCCTGGTTCCTGCTCGGTGAACTGTATACGGACCTGCCGCTGAGGCTCGATTCACCGGCCACCGACCACTGCGGTAGCTGCACCGCCTGCATCGACGTCTGCCCGACGAAGGCCATCATCGCCCCGTACGTGCTCGACGCGCGGCGGTGCATTTCCTACCTGACGATCGAGTTGCAAGGCGCAATCCCCGTCGAGTTTCGCCATGCCATCGGCAACCGGATTTTCGGCTGCGACGACTGCCAGCTCTGCTGCCCGTGGAACAAGTTCGCCATCCACACGGCCGAGACCGACTTTCAGCCGCGTCATGCGCTGGACGACAGCAAGCTCGTCACGCTGTTCGCATGGGAGCAGGCAGAATGGGCGCAAAAGACGACCGGCAGCGCGATTCGGCGTGCGGGTTATGTCGGCTGGTTACGCAACCTGGCAGTCGCACTCGGCAATGCCCCGACCTCCACCGAGGTCGTGACGGCATTACGCCGGCGTGCCGAGCACCCGTCGACGCTGGTTCGCGAGCACGTCGCCTGGGCGTTAGAGCAGCACCGGACCGAGCTCGACCGGTAAAAAAATCAGGTGCCGGTGCTGCGCGCGCGATTGGCCGGCTCCATCAACACGTTGTCGATCAGCCGCGCCTCGCCGAGACGCGCCGCGGCCAGGATCACCAGATACTCGCTGTCCGGTGTTGGCGGCGACAGGTCGCCGGGCTTGCGAATCGAAAAATACTCGGCAACGAAACCCGCCGCCTGCAGAGCATCCATCCCCGCTTGCTCCAGATGTGCGTAGTTGCGGTCCCCCGCCAGCAGCTGCTTGCGGCAGTGGCCGATCGCGCGATACAGGGTCGGCGCGGCGGCCCGCTGCGCATCGGTCAGGTAGCGATTGCGCGAACTCAAGGCGAGGCCATCGTCCTCGCGATGTGTCTGACCCGCCAATATACGGATCGGCAGGTGCAGGTCCTCCACCATGCGCCGGATAATGACGAGTTGCTGGTAGTCCTTCTGGCCGAACACCGCGACATCCGGTTGCACGATATTAAACAGGCGACTCACCACTGAGGTGACGCCGTCGAAATGCCCGGGACGCCGGTCACCGCACAGGATCGTGGACAGACCCGGCACCGAGACCCGGGTCATCTGCAGCTCGCCGAAGGGATAAATCTCCTCGCTGTCCGGCGCGAACATGATGTCGACCCCGGCCCGCGACAACCGCCGACGGTCGGTGTCCAGCGGGCGCGGGTACGCCTCGAAGTCCTCACTCGGGCCGAACTGCGCCGGGTTGACGTAGATACTGGTAATGACGCGCTCGGCAAACTCGCTGGCAAGCTGTACCAGGCGCATGTGCCCCTGGTGCAAACTGCCCATGGTCGGCACCAGCGCGATCGTCTCACCGTCCTGTCGCCAGCTGCGGGTCATCTCCCGCAGCGTTTTGATATCGCGAACCGTTTTCACACTCTCGTCCCGGGAACTGGCTTCAGGGGTCTCGATTCTGGCCGAATGGTGTCAGGAAAAACAGTGTTCGGGTGCCGGATAGTCACGCGCCTTGACTGCCTGCACGTACCGTTGGCACGCTTCGAACGGCGAATCGGCAACGGCCATGAAATTTTCAACGAACTTCGGCACGCGCCCGCGGGTGATTCCAAGAATATCGTAGAGTACGAGAATCTGCCCGTCCACATCCGGGCCGGCGCCGATACCGATGACCGGCACGCTGACGGCGGCCCGCACGGCCTTGCCGAGCTCGTTCGGCACGCATTCGAGCAAGATGATATCGGCCCCGGCCTCCTCCAGCGCGTGGGCATCCTCGACCATCTTGCGGGCCTTTTCTGCGTCGCGGCCCTGCACCTTGAACCCGCCGATCTTGTGCACCGACTGCGGTTTCAGGCCGATATGCGCACAGACCGGAATATCGTGCGCGGCGAGGTGCTCGACAATGCCGATCTGGCCTGCGCCGCCCTCGAGTTTGACCATCATCGCGCCGCCTTCCTGCATCAGCCGGACGGAGTTCTCGAGCGCCTGTGACTGACTGCTGTAACTCATGAACGGCATGTCCGCGACGAGGAACGCACGCCGCAGCCCGCGGGCGACGACCCGCGTGTGATAAATGATGTCGTCGACGGTCACCGGCACCGTCGTATCGTGCCCCTGGATCACCATGCCAAGCGAGTCACCGACCAGCACGACATCGGCGCCGGCCTGATCGACCAGCAACGCGAAGCTCGCGTCATATGCCGTCAGGCAGGCGATTGGCTCGCCTTGCGCTTTCATCTGCACGAGGGTGGAGACGTTGACAGGGGGCTCCGCCATGCCGCGTTGTTCGAGCTGTGTATACATCATGAACCTCTGGCCGCCGCCGCACCCGGGCGGACTCAGGCCGTTACCGAGACAATCGGATTGAAAAAATGCCGGCCGCTTTGAATACGGCAGATCTCATCCAATAACACACTATAATGCTGTTCGTTGTGAATCGGGTCTATGGTCGCCGCGTTCACGATCAACAGCGGCGCTGCATCATAGTCATGAAAAAACCTCGCGTACGCCTCATTCAGCCGTTCCAGGTAATGGCGGCTGATGCGCTGCTCGTAATCGATACCACGCCGCGCGAGACGAAACAACAAGGCGTCGACCGGCGCCTGTAAATACACCACCAGATCCGGGGCCGGGGGGTCCACATCGAGCGAGTCGTAGACCTGGTCGTACAGATGAAGCTCGTTGCGGTCGAGGTTCACCTGCGCGAACAGACGGTCCTTTTCGATCAGGAAATCGGCCACACGCGTATCGCTGAAGATACTCGCCTGGCGCAGCTCTTCGATCT
>SMWD01000131.1 GCA_004357495.1 Gammaproteobacteria bacterium | reverse complement strand
GGCGCCGACGCGATGCTGGTCCCCAAGGTCGAAACCGCCGACCAGGTCAGCAAATTCGGCGACCTGATGGCCATCAACGGTGCCCCGGCCGACATGCGCCTGTGGGTCATGGCCGAAACCCCGCTGTCTATCCAGAATATCGATGCCATTGCCGTGGCCGACCCGCGGCTGACCGTCATCGTCATGGGCACCTCCGACCTGGCCATGGCGCTGCGCCTGCCGTGCGACCCGCAGCGGCTGGGCCTGCGCAGCGCCCTGTCGGCCTGCGTGCTGGCGGCCCGGGCCCACGGTCTTGATATACTGGACGGTGTCCATGAAAACCTCGTCGATGCCAGCGGCTTCCTGGCGTCCTGCGAGCACGGCAAAAAGCTGGGTTTCGACGGCAAGACTCTGATTCATCCGCGGCAGATCGATGCTGCCAACACAGTATTCGGCGTGTCCGCAGACGACGTAGCCGATGCCAGGCAGGTCATTGCGGCCTGGGAGGCCGCCACGGCCCGGGGGCTGGGGATCGCGGTGTTGAATGGCCGGATGATCGAAAACCTGCACGCGGACGAGGCGCGCCGCGTGCTGGCCCTGGCTGTGGCCAGCAGCGATGCGGACAATGCGGACGACGGGTAAAAAGACGTGATGAGGAACCACGAATGACGAAATTCCGCAAGCCGACCATCGGGGATTGGCAGGCACTGGCCGACCAGGAAGGTCGCGGCCGCAGCCATGAAGACCTGATCTGGAATACGCCGGAGGGCATCGACATCAAGCCGTTATATACGGCCGATGACCTGACCGGCATCGAACATCTCGGCGGGTTTCCCGGCTTCGCACCGTTCGTTGGCGGACCGCGCGCAACGATGTATGCCGGCCGGCCATGGACAGTCCGTCAGTACGCCGGCTTCTCGACCGCCGAAGAATCGAACGCGTTTTATCGCCGGAACCTGGCCGCCGGCCAGACCGGCCTGTCCATCGCTTTCGATCTTCCAACCCACCGCGGCTATGACTCCGACCACGAACGCGTAGTCGGCGACGTCGGCAAAGCCGGCGTGGCGATCGATACCGTCGAGGACATGAAGACTCTGTTCGATGGCATCCCGCTCGACAAGATGTCCGTATCGATGACCATGAACGGCGCTGTTTTGCCAGTCATGGCGATGTATATCGTCGCGGCCGCAGAACAGGGCACAGAACCCGGGCAACTGACCGGCACCTTGCAGAACGATATCCTGAAGGAGTTCATGGTCCGTAACACTTATATATATCCGCCTGCCCCGTCGATGCGGATCGTCGCCGACATCATCGGCTACACGGCCGCGAACATGCCGCGCTACAACTCGATCTCGATATCCGGCTATCACATGCAGGAAGCCGGAGCGACGGCGGTGCAGGAACTGGGCTTCACGATAGCGGATGGCATCGAATACGTCCGCGCGGCGCTGGCCAGCGGGCTTGAAGTCGACCAGTTCGCGCCGCGCCTGTCGTTCTTTTTCGGCATTGGCATGAATTTCTTCATGGAAGTCGCCAAGCTGCGCGCGGCACGCCTGCTGTGGGCCGAGTTCATGCAGAAGCTGTTCGCACCGCAGAATACAAAGTCGCTGATGCTGCGCACCCACTGCCAGACATCGGGTGTCAGCCTCGCCGGCCAGGATCCGTACAACAACATCGTTCGCACGACCGTCGAAGCACTCGCCGCAGTCTTGGGCGGCACCCAGTCGCTGCACACCAACTCGTTCGATGAAGCGCTCGCCCTGCCCTCCGAATTCTCGGCACACATCGCGCGCAACACGCAACTGGTGCTGCAAGAAGAAACCGGTGTCACCAAAGTGGTCGATCCGCTCGCCGGTTCCTACTACGTCGAGAGCCTGACCGCGGCACTGGCGAACGAGGCCCGCCAGCTGATCAACGAGGTCGAGGAATTGGGCGGCATGACGAAGGCGGTCGAATCCGGCATGCCGAAGCTGCGTATCGAGCAGGCGGCCGCGCTGCATCAGGCACGCGTCGATCGCGGCGATGAGGTGATCGTCGGCGTCAACAAATACCAGCGCGCGGACGAGCCGGAGATCGAGATTCTCGACATCGACAACACGGCTGTTCGCGAGTCACAACTCCGGCGCCTCGAGGAGGTCCGCAGGACGCGCGACGCGGCAGCCTGCACGGCCGCTTTGCGTGCGCTGACGGACGGCGCCCGGCACGAGACCGGTAATCTGCTTGCGCTCGCCATCGACGCGGCCCGCGCGCGCGCCAGTGTGGGTGAGATATCCGTCGCGCTGGAGAAATGCTACGGGAGGCATAATGCGGTGATTCAGTCGATCAGTGGTGTATACGGGTCCGCCTACGAAGGCGACAAGGACTTCGAAAAGATTCAACGGGACGTGGAGGCGTTCGCGAAGGACGAAGGCCGTCGGCCGCGGATGCTGGTCGTCAAGCTCGGCCAGGACGGTCACGATCGGGGCGCAAAGGTCATCGCAACCGCATTCGCGGACCTTGGTTTCGATGTCGACATCGGCCCCCTGTTTCAGACGCCCGACGAGGGTGCGCGCCACGCGGTCGAGAATGACGTGCACGTCGTCGGCGTGTCGTCGCAGGCCGCCGGCCACATGACCCTCGTACCGCAGTTAATCGAGGCACTGCGACAACAGGGCGCCGACGATATCGTGGTCGTCTGCGGCGGCGTCATCCCGCCCCGGGATTACGCTGAACTGCGCAGCGCCGGTGTTGCCGCGGTGTTTGGCCCGGGCACGAACATACCGGTCGCGGCCAGCGAAGTCCTCGGCCTGATTCGCGAGCGTCGGCGGGCGGCCTGATTCGGCGCTTGGCATCGATCATGGCCCATATACAATGGATTTGGGTTGACGTATAAAAATCGGGGTCTCACCCCTGAAGGAACCAGGCATGCAAGACATTATCCGTCGACTCGACGAGAAGCGGGCCGCAGCAAAAATGGGCGGCGGTCAGCGGCGCATCGACATCCAGCACGGCAAGGGCAAACTGACGGCCCGCGAGCGTGTCGAACTGCTGCTCGACGAGGGCAGCTTCGAGGAATGGGACATGTTCGTCGAACACCGCTGCACCGACTTCGGCATGGACCAGCAGGAGAAGATCCCCGGTGACGGGGTCGTGACGGGCTACGGCACGATCAACGGCCGCCTGACGTTCGTCTTCAGCCAGGACTTCACGGTCTTCGGCGGCTCGTTGTCAGAGACGCATGCGCAGAAGATCTGCAAAATCATGGACCAGGCCATGAAGGTCGGCGCGCCGGTGATCGGTCTGAACGACTCGGGGGGCGCGCGCATCCAGGAGGGCGTCGCATCGCTCGGCGGTTACGCGGATGTCTTCCAGAAAAATGTGCTGGCGTCCGGCGTGGTGCCGCAAATCTCCGTCATCATGGGCCCGTGCGCCGGCGGCGCCGTCTACTCGCCCGCGATGACCGACTTTATCTTCATGGTCAAGGACAGCTCGTACATGTTCGTCACCGGGCCGGATGTCGTTAAAACGGTGACACACGAGACCGTCACGGCCGAGGAACTCGGCGGCGCCATCACCCACAGCTCGACATCCGGCGTCGCCGATCTCGCGCTCGAGAACGATGTCGAGGCACTGCTGACGACACGTCGCTTCATGAACTTTATCCCGGCCAACAACCGGGAGAAGCCCCCCGTCTGGCCGACGCAGGACCCGGCCGACCGCACGGAGCCGTCGCTGGACACACTGGTGCCGGATGACCCGTCGAAGCCCTATGACATCAAGGAGTTGATCCAGAAGATCGCCGACGAAGGCGACTTCTTCGAGATCCAGCCGAGCTACGCGCAAAACATCGTCGTCGGCTTCATTCGCCTCGAGGGCTCGACGGTCGGCGTGGTCGCAAACCAGCCGCTCGTGCTGGCCGGCTGCCTCGACATCAACTCGTCGAAGAAAGCCGGCCGCTTCGTCCGGTTCTGCGATGCATTCAATATTCCGATCCTGACACTGGTCGACGTACCGGGCTTTATGCCGGGCACCTCGCAGGAGTACGGCGGTATCATCAAACAGGGTGCGAAGCTGCTGTATGCATATGCCGAGGCCACTGTGCCGAAAGTCACGCTGATCACGCGCAAGGCCTACGGCGGCGCCTACGACGTCATGGCGTCCAAGCACCTGCGCGGCGACGTCAACCTCGCCTGGCCGAGCGCCGAGATCGCGGTGATGGGCTCGAAGGGCGCGGTCGAGATCATTTTCCGCAAAGACATCGGTGACGAAGAGAAAATTGCCCGGCGTACCGCCGAGTACCAGGAGAAATTCGCGAACCCGTTCGTTGCCGGCGCGCGTGGCTATATCGACGACGTCATCATGCCGCACGCATCACGCAAGCGCATATGTCGCTCGTTCGCCATGCTGAAAGACAAGCGACTCGAAAACCCGTGGCGCAAGCACGGCAATATTCCTTTATAAGCGCATAGATATGTTCGAAAAAATACTGATTGCCAATCGCGGCGAGATCGCCTGCCGCGTCATCAGGACGGCCCGCAGGATGGGCATCCAGACCGTTGCGGTATTCTCCGATGCCGACCGCGGTGCGCTGCACATGCGCATGGCTGACGAAGCCGTGCACATCGGCCCGTCCGCGTCAGCCGAAAGCTACCTGGTAATCGACAAGATCATCGACGCCTGCAAGCAAACCGGCGCGCAAGCTGTGCACCCGGGCTACGGGTTCCTGTCCGAAAACGCCGGCTTTGCCGCTGCGCTCGATGCCGCCGGCATTGCATTCATCGGCCCGCGCAAACACGCCATCACCCGCATGGGTGACAAGATCACGTCGAAGTTGCTGGCCGAGAAGGCGGGCGTTCACACCATACCCGGCTATACCGGGGTCATCAGCGGCCCGGATCATGCGGTCGAAGTGGCCCGGGAGATCGGCTATCCGGTCATGCTGAAGGCCAGCGCGGGCGGCGGTGGCAAGGGCATGCGCGTGGTCGGGAACGACGATGAATGCCGTGACGGCTTCGAGCGCGCGGCCAACGAAGCGAAGTCGAGTTTCGGCGATGATCGAATATTCGCCGAGAAATTCATCCAGGAACCGCGCCACATCGAAATCCAGATTATGGCCGACAGTCACGGCAACGTGATCTACCTCGGCGAACGCGAGTGCTCGATCCAGCGTCGTCACCAGAAAGTCATCGAGGAGGCGCCCTCCCCGTTCCTCGATGCGGCCACGCGCAAGGCAATGGGCGAGCAGGCAGTCTTGCTGGCCAGGGCCGTCGACTACCAGTCGGCCGGCACGGTCGAATTCATTGTCGATGCGGAGCGCAATTTCTTTTTCCTCGAGATGAACACGCGCCTGCAGGTCGAACACCCGGTCACGGAGTTGATCACCGGGCTGGATCTGGTCGAGCTGATGATCCGCATCGCGGCCGGCGAGAAACTGCCGATCGATCAGAGCGACGTAACACTGACCGGCTGGGCCATGGAAGCGCGCGTCTACGCCGAGGACCCGTTGCGCAATTTCATGCCGTCGATCGGCCGTCTCGTGCATTACATCGCGCCGCAAGAGAGCGCGACCGTGCGCGTCGACACCGGCATCGAGGAAGGCAGCGAGGTCTCGATGTTCTACGATCCGCTGATCGCCAAGCTCATCACCTGCGGCAACGATCGGGACCAGGCGATTGCGAACATGAACGACGCGCTCGATGCCTATTATATCCGCGGCGTATCGCACAACATCAGTTTCCTGAATGCGATAATGGCGCACCCACGCTTTATTGCGGGCCGACTGACCACCAATTTCATCGCAGAAGAATACCCGGATGGCTTCCACGCCTCCGATATCACCCCTGAGGACCCCGGCATACCGATCGCGATGGCCGGTTTCGTACACCGCACATACATGGACCGCGCAGCCCGTCTTAACGGACAACTGCGCAGCCACGAGCGCAAGGTCGGCGAAGACTTCGTCGTGCTGTCCGGGCACGCGCAACATGCCATCAAAGTGGTTGTCGTTGCCGGTGGCTACGAAGTGACCGTCAATGAGACCGTGTATCGAATCATCAGCAACTGGCGCATGGGCCTGCCACTGATCAGGGCGGAGATCAACGGCCGGCCCCTCTGCTTCCAGTTTGACCGGGTCGGCCTGCATTACCGCTTGTCTCATCGGGGCACGCAGATCGACGCCCTGGTTGCCATACCACGCGCCGGCGAACTGTCAGTGCACATGCTCGAGAAAGTACCGCCGGACCTGTCGAAGTTCCTGCTGTCGCCGATGCCGGGCCTGCTGGTACGCTGTGCGTTGCAGGCCGGCGACGAGGTCAAGGCCGGTGAGGAACTGGTCGTCGTCGAGGCGATGAAAATGGAAAACAGCCTGCGCGCCGACCAGGACATTATCATTGCAAAGGTACTGGCCAAGGAAGGTGAGAGCCTGGTCGTCGATCAACCCATCCTGGAATTTGAATAGCGCGTGGCCGCATCCCGGAACAAGCGGCAAGACGGTGCCCCCGCCGCGCTCGCGGAACGGGTACTCGGCGGAGACCGCCGCGCACTCGCCCGCGCCATTACCCTGATCGAATCGGCCCGGCCGGTCGATCGCGAGCCGGCAAACCAATTACTCGGGCTGCTGGCCCCGCACGCGAATCAGGCCATGCGGGTCGGTATCTCGGGGGTGCCGGGCGTTGGCAAATCGACATTCATCGAGCGCTTCGGTAATCATGTCATCGATCTCGGCCACCGGGTGGCCGTCCTCGCAATCGACCCGTCGTCGACGCTGAGCGGCGGTTCGATCCTGGGCGACAAGACGCGCATGGAGAAACTCTCGCAACGCCTCGAAGCATTCATTCGCCCGTCACCGGCGGGACGTACGCTCGGCGGCGTCACGCGTCATACGCGCGAAACACTGCGCATCGTCGAGGCCGCGGGCTTCGATGTCGTCATCGTCGAGACGGTCGGCGTGGGCCAGTCGGAAACGGCCGTCGCCGAGATGACGGACATGTTCTTGCTCCTGCTGTTGCCCAACGGCGGCGATGAATTGCAGGGCATCAAGCGCGGCATCGTCGAACTGGCCGACATGATTATCGTCAACAAGGCCGACGGCGATCTCGAACCTGCGGCCGGGCGTGCCGCGGCCGACTATCAAAGCGCACTCGGATTCCTGCACCCGCGTCACCCGGGGTGGACGGTGCCGGTCGTAACCTGCTCGGCGCTGCATAATAAGGGCATCGCTGAGATCTGGCAGCAGGTCGAAGACTATCGTGCAGCGATGACCGCCAGCGGCGAGTTCGAGCGAACGCGAGCAAAACAGGCCCGGGCGTGGCTCTGGAGCGAATTATCGGAAACGCTGCTCGAGGCTCTGCGCGAGAATGCAGACATTCGCGCGCGCATCACGACGCTCGAGGAAGCGGTCGCCAGGGGTCGCATCTCACCGTGGGTTGCCGCACAGGAACTCGTCGAGACATTTCAGAAAACACGGATGAACCCGAAATGATTGGAAACCTGAATCACGTAGCCATCGTCGTGCCGGATCTCGCGGCGGCGGCAGCAATTTACCGGGACACGCTGGGCGCCCGGGTCTCGGCGCCGATGCCGCTGCCGGAACATGGCGTCACGACCGTGTTCGTCGAATTGCCGAACACAAAAATCGAGCTGCTGGAACCACTCGGCGAAGCATCGCCGGTGGCAAAGTTCCTCGCGAAGCATGCCACGGGCGGAATGCATCACCTGTGCTACGAGGTCGACGATATCCTCGCCGCCCGTGATCAACTCATGGCCCGGGGGGCGCGCGTGCTCGGCGACGGCGAACCGAAAAACGGAGCGCATGGCAAACCGGTTCTGTTTCTGCATCCGAAGGATTTCGCCGGCACCCTGATCGAACTCGAACAGGCATAAGCCCCGGCCAAAACCGGCCAACCCGCGATAGCCGCAGCACCGGCGCTCTCGGATATGACGGTACGCCTGCTGGCCGCCACGAGCCTGCAACGGATTCACCGCAGGCAGCACAGGAAGATCAGCCTGCGGGAGCCACATATGTGGCATATCGACCCCAATTGGCCGGCTGCAAGAAATAGGGCCGATCATCAATCGTTGGCCCGAGCAGACGATTCTGTGATCACGTTCATCGCAATCAAGCCGTCGGATACACACACTCCGACTTCAAATTCAGTGAACATGGACGCAGCTCAATCATGTACGTCGATCATTTCCAATTAAGAGTAAGAAGCTTCACGCACTGCCCCGCAACCGGCTTTTTTACGCCGAACGCGGCAGTCGAGACTGCCATCGCACGTATCCGCCAGACCTTGCTGGCACGCGATTCCGTCGCCATCGTGACCGGTGGTCCCGGGGTCGGCAAATCGGCACTCGTGGCCGCCGCGATCGGGACACTCGAGAAGCAGACAATCGTCGCTCATATC
>SMWD01000130.1 GCA_004357495.1 Gammaproteobacteria bacterium | reverse complement strand
GCGGAAAAGATCGGCCTGGGCGTGACCATCTTCGTGCTCGTGCGAACCAATCAGCATCATGACGACTGGCTGGAGCGATTCACGGCGGCGATCGACTCGATTCCGGAGATCCTCGAGTTTTACCGGCTCAGCGGCGCCGCCGACTACCTGCTGCGCGTCGTTGCCCAGGACATCAAGGCCTACGACGAGATTTACAAACGCCTGATCAAGGCCGTAGACCTGCTGGATGTCAGTTCGAGTTTCGTGATGGAAACGCTGAAGTTCACCACCGCGCTGCCGCTCGATTAGCATCAGCCCGTCCGGTTGCAGATCATTTCCGACCGGCATCACACCGGTAAATGTTTTCCAGTAAGCTGCGCCGGTGCCCACTCTCTTTCTGGTCCTGTTTGTCAACGTTCTCGGTTTCGGCCTGATCATTCCGCTGCTGCCGTTCTACGTCGAGCGCCTCGGCGGCGGACCCGAGACCGTCACCCTGCTGATCGCGATGTATGCGCTGATCCAATTCCTGATGTCGCCATGGATCGGGCGACTCAGCGACCGCTACGGACGCCGTCCGATACTTGCGTGGACCACCGCCGGCACGATCGTCGCGCACGTGGTGCTGGCATTTGCCGACAGCCTGTGGCTCATCGTCCTGTCGCGCGTAATCGGCGGCGTCATGGCCGGCAATCTCGGCGTCGCGTTCGCCTACGCCGCCGACGTCACGACCCGTCAGGAGCGCGCCAGGCAAATCGGTCGCCTGACCACCGGCTTCACTCTGGGCTTCACGTTCGGACCCGCCCTCGGTGGCCTGATGGCCGGAACCGACATGGAAACCGCAAACTTCCTGGTGCCGGCCCTGGCGGCGGCCAGTCTGTCGGCCGTGGCCTGGTTGTGCGTGATGTTATTCCTGCCGGAAAGCCTGCCGCCCGAAGACCGCGTGAGCCGCATTCCGGGCGAGCGCGGCCCGGGTATGTTCCGGCAACTGACTATGATGTTCCGGGTCGAGGTCCTCGCGTTGCTGGCTATTGTGTCGTTTCTGCTGTTCATGGCCTGGTCGGCGATGCTGTCGATCTTTGCGCTGTGGGCAAACCGCATACTCGAGCAGGGGCCGACGGAAATCGGTTTCATGTTCATGTGGATGGGACTCGTCGGCGCAGCGACGCAGTTCACGCTGATCGGCCCGATGACACAGAAATACGGCGATCTCGCGACCATCCTGCTGACGTCGGTCGGCATGCTGGTCGGGCTGGTACTGCTGGCCCTGGCCTCGACGCTGTGGCTGGCGCTGTTGGCGCTGACCCTGCTGTCGGTTGCACACAGTATCTTCACCCCGGTGGTAACCAACCTCGTCACACAGCAGGCGACTCGCGGGGAACACGGCGCCACGCTCGGCATCTTCCAGTCTGTCGGCAGCCTCGGCCGCGTGGCCGGGCCGGCCTTTTCCGGGTTCGCGTTTACGGCACTGAGCTACAGCAGCCCCTTCCACATCGGGGCGCTCGTCATGGTGCCCTGTTGCATCCTCGTCTTCAGCGCAATGCGCAGGAACGCCACGCCGGCAGCCTCCACCTGACCACCCCGGCCGCCGGCCGGGATCCTTGATCAAGCTTGGCCTGACAGGACGCCGATACAAAGCGGGACCCGGCGCCCCGACGGGGTAACATGACCGGCTGGAACCCGCGCCTCCCACCCGTGCTCGAGACGCCGTGATGACCAATCTGCTGCTATACATCGTAACTGTGCTGATCTGGGGGTCGACCTGGCTCGCGATCGAATTCCAGTTGGGCGTCGTGCCAATCGAGGTCTCGCTGGCGTACCGCTACCTGATCGCGGCCGCGATTGCATTCGCCTGGTGCGCGCTGCGCGGCAACTCACTACGCTTCGACGCACGCGCACATGGCTATTTTCTGCTGCTGGGCGGCTTCTTGTTCGGCCTGAATTACCTTGCCGCATACTCGGCCCAGATCTACATCACGTCCGCCCTGAATGCGATCGGCTTCTCCGCGATGCTGTGGATGAACATCATCAATGCCCGCATATTCATGGGCAGCCGCATCGATGCGCAAACTTACGCCGCCGCAGGACTCGGCATCGTCGGCATCATCGTGCTGTTCTGGCCGGAGGTACGCGACGTGTCATGGTCGGATCAGGTGCTCATCGGAGCGTGTCTCTCGCTGACCGGTGCCCTGCTCGCTTCGTTCGGCAACATGGTGTCGCAAGCCGCTCAGCGACGTGCACTTCCGGTCATGCCGTCGACCGCCTGGGGCATGCTGTACGGTGGGCTCCTGAACGCGGGCCTTGCGCTCGCGCAGGGCAAGCCATTCAACTTCGATCCGTCGGCAGGCTACGTCGTATCGCTGCTGTTCCTCGCCGTGTTCGGGTCGGTCGTCGCGTTCGGTTGCTACCTGACGCTGCTTGGCCGAATCGGCCCGGAACGCGCGGGTTACGCCGTCGTCGTGTTCCCGATCGTGGCATTGTTGTTGTCGGCGCTGTTCGAAGGCCTGACGCTGGACGCGCACATCTTCTTCGGTGTCGCGCTGGCCTTGCTGGGTAATGTCGCAATACTGACCAGGCGCCGCGCCACGCCGCCGGCATTCGGCTGATGACCGAAGGCGACATCGCGTGCGGCAGTCGCATCAAGATTGAATGCGACTTGCTCGACGCCATTGCCGAGGTGCGCAACTGCGAGCGCGGCAACCAGGCCAGCGACGACAATCAGTGTCTTCCTCACCGACTGGAAGCTTCCGGCAACACCTCCACGAGGCCTGCCGCAGAAGCCGGGTTGTTTGACTCACCGAATTGCAGCTCGGCCAGCCTCGCGTAGAGCGGATCGCGCGCAACCAGCTCGGCATGCCGCCCGATGTCAACGATGCGGCCCTCGTTCATGACGACGATACGGTCGGCCTTTAGCACCGTCGCCAGACGATGCGCGATCACGATCGTGGTACGGTTCTGCTCGAGGTATTCGAGTGCTTCTTGCACCAGGCGCTCGCTCTCGGCGTCGAGCGAACTGGTAGCCTCGTCCAGCAGCAGGATCGGCGCATCCTTGAGAATTGCGCGGGCAATTGCGATGCGCTGCTTCTGGCCGCCGGACAGGCGCGTGCCCCGCTCGCCGAGATACGTATCGTAACCCTCGGGCAGTGCGCGAATGAACACATCCGCCGCGGCCGCCTGCGCCGCGGCCTCGACCTCAGCGTCGGTTGCGTCCGGCCGGCCAAAGCGGATGTTGTCCCGGGCGCTGGCACCGAAAATTACCGTCTCCTGCGGCACGATGCCAATGCGGCCGCGCACGTCCTGGGGGCTCGCGTCGGCAATGTTGACGCCATCAACATAAATCCGGCCCGCCCGGGGATCGTAGAAGCGCATCAATAACTGAAAGACCGTGGACTTCCCGGCGCCCGACGGCCCGACAAATGCGATCTTCTCGCCGGGTTGAATGTCCAGCGAAAACTGATCCATGGCGGCGATGCCCGGCCGGGACGGATAACTGAATGACACGTCCTCGAAGCGGATGCGCCCGTCACGGGTGTCGGGCAGCGGCACCGGATGTTGCGGTGATTTGATATTCGGCTCGACTTCCAGCAATTCGATGATGCGTTCCATGGCACCGGCCGCCCGCTGCAATTCGCCCCAGACCTCACTGAGCATCACGGCTGACATCGCAGCAAACATCGCGTACAAAGCGAACTGGCCAAGCTCGCCGCCGGTCATGTTGCCGCTCAGGACCTCGCGCGCACCGATCCAGAACACGATGATCAACGCCGTAAACATGCCGCTGATCGCGACCATCGAGAACACGGCCCGGGCGCGTATACGTCGCACCGCGGTCTGAAAACTGATCTCGATGACCTCGCCGAACCGCTGGATCTCGGTATCCTCGGCGGTGAACGACTGTACGGTTTGCGCTGCCGTCAGCGTTTCGGTGGCAAGACCGCTGGCATCGGCAATGCGATCCTGCGAATCCCGCGATAACCGGCGTACCCAGCGGCCGATCCACAGTATCGGCACGAGCACTGCGGGCAACATGACCACGATAATGCCCATGAGCCCCGGATTCGTCAGCGCAAGCAGTATCAGCGCGCCGATGAACTGGATGGAAGAGCGCAAAATTATCGATAATCCGACGCCGGAAATGGACTGGATCAGCGTCGTATCGGCCGTCAGGCGCGACAGCACCTCGCCGATCTTGGTGGTCTCATAGAACGCCGGATCCATGCGAATGACATGCCGGTAGACGGCATCACGAATATCCGCCACGACCCGTTCGCCGAGCCACGTGACGAGATACTGGCGAGCCGCTCCGAACAGGCCCATGATCAGTACGACAGCCAGCAGTAACCAGAAATAGTCATCGATTCGCGCGAGATCCCCCGCCGTGAAGCCGTTGTCGATGACATCGCGCACGGCCAGCGGGATCGCCAGCATCGCGCTTGACGCGATCAGCAAGGTGGCCGCCGCGACCAGCAAGGTCCGGGTATAGGGCCGGATAAACGGCACCAACGCACGCAGCGGCTGAAGTTTTCGGCTCGCGGGCCGATTGATGTCATTCGAAAAGGGCGGCATAAGCGTGAATGATCACATATCGAGGCCCGCAACGCCCAGCCTCCGTCCAGGACCCGCCACACACGGGACAAGGCAAACAGCTGCCAACCCGCGCGCCCTGCCGACGCCCGGGCCGGTGCAGCCGATAGATGGCCTGGTATGCCAATATTTTGGCGCACAAGAATCGATTAAAACAGTTCCGTAAACATTGAGCTCGGACAATCTGGGCACTATTATATTGATCTCGTTAGCCACATTATTTGGATTAAAACAATGTCAATTAAATCTTCTACTCATTTTAGCCCCCGAATCGAAGGCTGGTCGCCGACCGCCGAAGCGCAAATGATTGTCTTCTGGCGCATCATTCATATGTACATGGCCCGCTACGGAAGCATTCCGCTGGGCCAGATGCTCGTCGAACTGACGACCGTCGTGCTCAATGAACTCGGTCGCCCCCCCACCGTCACCGACCTGTGCGATGCGACGGGCCTGCCGAAGTCGTCGATATCCCGATACATCTCGGCACAGATGACGCAGAACATGGTGGCGGAAATCATCGACCCGAACGACCGCCGACGCCGCAAGCTGGTGTTGACCGACAAGGGTTCCGACGAGCGTCGCTGGCAGGTAAAGCATGTGCGTAAAATTCTGGAAGAGGTCAAGAACTGGGATGACAAGAGCCAGAAATCGAAGCAGCCGCTCGACGCCGACCTTGAGTTTGAACGCATGAAACTGGCAAATGCCAACTCCCCGGAGATGGTCGGACGCAAACGGAAAAAACGCCGCGTAGCTGCGTAAGCCCGGTCCAGCAACAACCCGCTGCCTCCCGACCCCGCGGCCCGCCTTATAACCAATGTCTATCTCGTTGTAATCAATCCGTTTTACGGGCGCTGATCCGCCCAATTACACTGGTTTTGCGTGGCGGGGGCGAAAGCCCCCGTTGTGATCTGAAACAGATTGATAACGGCGTGACGACAAGATGGCACAAGTGCTCATTGCAAACCGGCTCAGCGACGGCCTCGTCGTGTTTCTGGCCGCCGATGGTGCGTGGGTCGAATCGATCGCGGCGGGCGTACTGATCGACGACGACCGGGCGGCCGGTGAACTGCTGGATCAGGGCCTGGCGGACGCAGACAACAACCTGGTGATCGACCCGATTTTGATCAACGTGACGGTACGCGATGGTACGCGCACCCCGGATGCAATCCGCGAAGCGATCCGCGCGGCTGGCCCGACCGTCAGCGTCGAAACCTAGCAGGAACCCGGATGTACCGATACGACGAATTCGACCAGCAGCTGGTTAACGAACGCGCCGAGCAATTCCGGCGGCAGGTCCGGAGGCGCATGAACGGCGAGTTGACCGAAGATCAGTTCAAGCCGCTGCGACTGATGAATGGCCTTTACCTGCAATTGCATGCCTATATGCTGCGAGTGAACGTGCCCTACGGCTGCCTGTCGGCACGCCAGCTGCGTCAGCTCGCGCATATAGCCCGCAAATACGACAAGGGTTATGGTCATTTCACGACGCGTCAGAACATCCAGTACAACTGGATCAGGCTCGAAGATGCAGCCGACATCCTGACCGATCTCGCGGCCGTCGGCATGAACGCGATGCAGTCGTCAGGAAACTGCGTGCGCAACGTCACGGCCGATCATTACGCCGGGCGCGCCCGGGATGAACTCCAGGATCCGCGCGTCTGGTGCGAATTGCTGCGTCAGTATTCGATTCTCAACCCGGAGTTCTCCTACCTGCCGCGCAAATTCAAGATCGCCGTCACCGGCGCGCCGAAGGATCGCGCCGCCGTTGCGCTGCATGACATTGGCCTGCGCATGTACCTGAACGAGGGGGGCGAACCGGGCTTCGAGGTCATCGTCGGCGGTGGCCAGGGCCGCACGCCCGTCATTGGCAAGACGATCCGCGAGTGGATCGAGCCGGAGCATGTGATCTCGTACGTCGAGGCCATTCTGCGCATCTACAACCTGTACGGCAGACGCGACAATATCTACAAAGCCCGCATCAAGATCCTCGTCAACGCACTCGGCATCGACAAGTATCGCGAGCTCGTCGAAGCCGAGTGGCTGCAGATCCGGGATGGCGTGCTGAAGATCGCTCCCGAGGAGCTGGCCCGCATCGATGCATACTTCCAGCCGCCAGCCTACGAGCAGCTTGCGGACCAGGACACGGAGCCCAGTCAGCTGCATGACGCCGACCCGGCTTTCGCCGCATGGCTGCAAAGCAATGTGGCTGAACACAAAGTCGTCGGCTACGCGATCGTCAATGTTTCATTGAAATCACCCGGCAAGATCCCGGGTGACCTGTCGGCACAGAAGATGGATGCCCTCGCCGACCTCGCCGATCAATACAGCTTCGGCGAACTGCGCGTCAGCCACCGACAAAACCTCGTACTGGTCGACGTAAAGCAAAGCGACCTGCATGCGTTATGGCAGGCACTGGGGGCTCTCGACCTCGCAACCCCGAATATCGGACTCGCATCCGACATAATCGCCTGCCCCGGTCTGGATTTTTGCGCCCTCGCAAATACGCGTTCAATTCCCGTCGCACAGGACATTGCCCTGCACTTCGCGAACTCGACGAAGCTGCAACACGTCGGCGACCTGACGATCAATATTTCGGGCTGCATGAATGCCTGCGGCCACCACCACGTCGGCAACATCGGCATTCTCGGCGTGGACAAGCGCGGCCAGGAATTCTTCCAACTGACGCTTGGCGGCTCGTCGGACGAGCATGCCTCGCTTGGCGATCGCGTCGGCCCCGGACTGCCGCAGTCCGAAGTGCCCGGTGCCATCGAACGGATCGTCGACACCTACCTCGAAATTCGTGACGGCAAAGACGAGTGCTTCCTGAACACCTATCGACGCTGCGGCATGGAGGTGTTCCGCACAGCCGTCTACGGCCCCGCAGGCCCCGCCAGGCGTGTCACCGCCACCAGGCAGGTCGCATGAGGCCGGCATGAGCACACTGATAAAAGACAACAAGCTGACCGAAGACCCGTTCACCCGTATCGGTGTGGACGACGCAATCCCGGCGCAGGGCGCCGTACTGGTGCCGCTGGCGACGTGGCAGGATCACCGGGAGAAGCTGCTACGCCGCGGTGAACCCGTCGGCGTCTGGCTGAAAAGCGACGAGCATCCCGAGATCATCGCCGGCGATGTGAACCATCTGCAACTGATCGCCCTCGAGTTTCCGACTTTCCGCGACGGGCGCGGCTACTCTTACGCGCGCCTCGTGCGTGAGCGTTACGGTTTCGAAGGCGAATTGCGCGCGGTCGGCGACGTGCTGCTCGAGCAGCTGCATTACATGGGGCGCGTCGGTTTCAACGCGTTCGAAGTCGACAGCGAAGATGCGCTGGCTGAACTCGAGATTGCCGCCCGGGACTTCAGCGTATGGTATCAGCCGTCAGCCGACGGCCGCGCGAGCTCCGCCCAACTGCGTACGGAACTCAAGCGGCACGGCTAAACTGGCCGTGGCCCGCCAGCGCCATCAGCGATTCGAATTCCTCACCACTCATGTGGACCAGCTCGGCATGGTCGCCCGCCTCGAAATAGACATCTTCGCAATCGAATAATCGTTCATCGACGAGTACCGGCATGCCGAATGCCTGCGCGGCAGCAGGGATGGCACCCCGTTCACAATCGTCGAACAGGCCGATCAGTTCCTCCTCGGACGCCAGGTAAAAATCACGGTCGAGCAAGTCATCCAGCACCGCAAGTTCGACATATCGACTGGCCGGGATAACGACGGTCATGCAACCCTGATTGTCTTCTACGACAACCGACTTGGCGAGACTGGATGTCGAAATATGTGCCGCCCTGGCGGTATCGATACTGCATGAAGTATGCGAATGAGGTACCAGATCGTATTGCATGCCGATGGTGTCGAGATAGTCCCGGAGTGTGATTGACATAGCCATGGCATTACCTCCTTTCAGGCTCGAGTGTACTCCTCACCGTGGGGTTTTATCCAGATCAGGAGCAATGGCAACAGAGTCAGGTTCGCTACCATCGCGAACAACATCGCAAAGCCCGTGAGTACGCCGAAATAGATCGTCGGACGGAAATTCGACAACACGAGTATCGAGAACCCGGCCGTGATGATGATCGATGTGTAGTACATCGCGCGCCCAATGCTGCCATGCGACCGCTGCATCGCGCCAATATAATTCCGGTCATTCTCAAACTCGATGCGGAAGCGATGCAGGTAATGAATCGTGTTATCGACGCCGATACCAACGACGATCGCCGCAATCGTAATGGTCATGATATCCAGAGGGATCGACGCCAGCCCCATCAAGCCAAGCACCGCGAAGGCCGCCAGGACATTCGGGACCAGCGCGATCAGAGCCAGCACGAACGAGCGATACAAGCCGATGAACATCACCAGGATCACCAGCAACACGGAGCCGAGCGTCATGATCTGCGACTGATACAGACTCTGCAACACGTTGTTATAGAGGACCAGCATGCCGGTCAGATGCACACGTTCGGGCGCGAAGCCCATCCCGGTGACGAGATGCTCGCGGATCGTCTGCAGCAATTCCTGGCGGCGCAGATTCGGATCCGATTCGAAGACCCGAATCGAGAAACGCATCTGGTTGCCGTCGGCGGACATATACGGATCGAAGAGTTCCGCCTTGATATCTGCCGGTAGCCGCTTGTAGAGAATTGACAACCAGAACGTACTGACTTCCGCATCATCGTTGATGGTCTGCAAGGTCTCGATCGTGGTTGCCATTGACAGGACTTTGCCGGTCTCGGGCAGGCTGTCGAGGTAATCGTGCACCCGGCGGACCGTCTTCAGCTGAAATGCGTTGTACCAGTAGCTCGTCGAGCCGAGATCGCCCTCGTCCGCAGCGAACTCATCGGCAAATTCGTCGTCCCCGAATTCATCATCCCCGAATTCGTCAGTGTCCGGAAACGGGGTGTCTTCCGGCTCCCCGGCAGCGGCGAAGAATGCCGGGTCGGCATCGATAATGATGTCGAGCGGCGTTGTGCCGCCGAGTTCCTGGTCTATCTTGACCATGCCACGATAGATCTCGGTCGTTTCGCGGAAGTTGTCGATAAACCGATTTTCGACATTCAGTGCGGCCATGCCGACCGCACTGGCAGCGGCCACCGCCAGGTAAACGAACATCACCGATCGGGGCCAGCGCACCACGCAGCTGGCCAGTGCCCCCGTGATCGCGCCCGTCGCGACGCGCCGGGCCTGCGGACGACCGGGTGACAGCAGCATCAGCCCGGCCGGAAAGATCGTGAAGGCCATGATCAGAACGACCGCCATCCCGATGACCATCATCCAGCCGAAATCGATAACCGGACGGATGTCGCTGACGATCAGCGAGGCGAACGCAATCATCGTGGTCACCGCCGTCAGCAGGCACGGCAGAAACTTGTCGCGTACCGTGCTGAGCACGAGCCAGCCTTGATCCGCCTCAGGGTTCTGCGTATGCAGCTCACGATACCGGACGATCAGGTGGACGGTGATCGACAGGCCGAAAATCAGCAGCAGGGCGACGAAGTTGGCCGAAACCACGGTCACCGGCCAGGCCACCAGGCCAAGGTAACCGACCATGACGACGATCGACATGAAACAGGACAACATTGACAGGATGACCCAGCGCAGACGCACGAATATCGTCAACATCAATCCGACCAGGAAAATCAGCATGCCGGCGCCGAACACGCGCACATCGCGTTTGATGAACTCGAGCATATCCGCGACGATCATCGGCAGACCCCCCAGCAGTAACTCGGCGCCGTGTTCACGGTACCGATCAAGGATCTCGCGCACCCGCACGATCTCGGCCTGTTGCCGCGCGCTCACCCGGGAGCGCAGCTCCATGATCTTGAGGTTGAGCTGCGCCGTCCGCGCAGCGTCGGCCGATGACAACTCGCCGGTGAGTCCCTGCTCGCGCAGCACATCGCGCTGTCGCAACAACGCCTGGTATTCCACATCCGGTCGAAACCGCGCCAGCAACGCCGTCGTCTGGCCATCCAGGCTCATCAGCCGCTGCTTGTAAAGCGGGCTCTCGGTCAGTTCGATACGCGCCAATGCCCGGTCGGTGCGCGGACTCAGCAGGTTCGGGACCTCTACCTGCAGCTCTTTCAGCGACATCCGGGGACTGTCGATCAGCGGCACGTCGAGAATCGACGTGACCGAAGCGATGCCGTCGAGCGCCGCCAACTCATCGCGCAGGCTCTGAATATTTGCCAGTGAGGCCGACGAGAACAGGTCGCCGTCGACCGTGTAGGTCACGATCAGGTAGTCGTCCGAGCCATAGCGCGCGGTGATGCCACGGTAATAACGCAGATCGCGATCGTTCTCGAGCAACAGCGAATCCGCCGATGCCTCTAGCCGAAAATCGTCGGCGAACGCGGCAAAAAACCCGACAATCAGGAAAATACCGACTAATGCGAATCGAGCCCGGTGCAAAAACACGCGCTCGTAAAGAATAACCAGAGTATGCATGGCGGATGATTACGCCACAGACCGGCAGCCGACGCAAAGAGTAATAAATACGCCCCGTTTCCCAGTCCGTGACGTATTGCCCATCAGCCGGGGCTGCCGGGCGCTAGGATCGGGTGGTCGGAGATGGATCTCCACCCGGGAGCATTCGTGCATCGCATGCGCTCAAAATTCGTAATGCTCACGGTCGCCCTCATCATCATGATGCAAGGCGCGACACTGGTAACGATATTCGTAACCGCAAACCACAGTGTCGCGGAGCAGGCGCGCGTGCATCTTGACGCGGCCGCACTGCGCTCGATGCCTGCCGCGCCGGATGGCAGCGACGCACTGCCTCTGCACGCTGTTCTGCCGCAGCCGATGGCCGCTACGATGGCACCGTATCAGACGCAGCAGAGGGTCACGCTCGTGGTCGGCCTGCTGACGCTCGTTATCGGCCTCATCGGTGTCACGGCACTGTCCGGCACCCTCACGCGCTCGATCGAACAATTCGCAGCAGCCGCGCGACGGATCGGCGCCGGCGACTACACGCAGCGACTGGCGGCTGGCACGAGTGAGGAATTAGCCGCACTCGCATCCGCCATGAATATGATGCAAACCGACATCGCCGAACGCGAAGCGCAAGTGACCTACCAGGCGCAGTTCGACCGCCTGACCGGACTGCCGAACCGCTTCCTGGCCGTCCAGCGCCTGCAGGAATCGATCGACAAACTCGATGGCACCGGAGTGCCAATCAGCATCATGCTGGTCGACCTGAACAGCTTCGGCGAGATCGTGGCGTCATTCGGCCACGACATCGGCGATGCCCTGCTGGCTCAGGCCGCGGAGCGCCTGCGCGCCACGGTCGATACCCGCCATACGTTGGCACGACTCGAGAGCGACGAGTTTCTTATTGTCATGGAAGGCATCGAGCCGACCGTTGCCTGGGAGACCGCAGCCGACATCCTGCGCCTGCTCGGCGCCGGCCTGTCGGTACGTGGCATCAACATCACGATGGACGCAAGTATTGGTATCTGCGGATTTCCGGAGGACGGCAGGGAACCGGACGAACTGCTGCTGCACGCGGCGGTCGCCAAGAATGATGCCCGCGAGATGCCGGAGAATATCAACCGCTACCAGACCGGCCAGGAAGACCGCTACGTGCGCCAGCTCGCGATCCTCGGCGATCTGCGCCGCGCGGTTCGCGAGGATGAGCTCAAGCTGTACATGCAGCCCAAGATCAGACTGAGTGACGGCAGCGTGTGTGGCGCCGAGGCCCTGGCCCGCTGGGATCACCCGACGCTGGGCTTCCTGCCGCCGCAGGATTTCATCAGCATCGCGGAACGTACCGGCAATATTCCACTGATCACGCGGTGGGCCCTGACGACGGCCGTGCGCGAATGCCGCCGGTGGATCGAGGAAGGCCTCAACCTCCCGGTTTCAGTGAACCTGACGGGCGTGGACCTGCTTGACCCGAATCTGCCGTGTTTCATTCTCGAAACGCTGCGCGATCACGACCTCGACCCCAGCTACCTGACCCTCGAACTCACCGAGCAGTCGCTCGTCTACGATATGGCCCACGCGACGATCGTGCTGCAGTGCCTGCGCGACCTCGGCACACGCATTGCCATCGATGATTTCGGCACGGGTTACTCGTCGCTCGAGCGAATCAAGAACCTCCCGGTCGATGAGTTGAAGATCGACCGATCCTTCGTCAAGGAATTGCCGGATAACCGGAAAGACGTCGCGATCGTCCGCGCGACGATCGACCTCGCGCATAACCTTGGCATGGAGGTGATCGCAGAGGGCGTCGAGTCGCGGCCGGCCATGCAGTGGCTGGCCAGCCAGGGCTGCGAAAAGGCGCAGGGGTTTTTCATCAGCCGACCGATGCCGGCCGAGACGTTCAGCCAGTGGGTCAACCACTTCAGTGGCGACGTGACAGCCTATGTCGGCGTCATGGACGCGATCCACAGCTAATCATCCTGGCGCCCATCGTCGTGGGGCCGGTACACCGGCACCATCAGTTGTTGAGCATCTCCAGCATGATCTCGGGATAACGCTCGCCGT
>SMWD01000129.1 GCA_004357495.1 Gammaproteobacteria bacterium | reverse complement strand
GGCGGATCGCGTGCGCATCGAAGATGCACGTCAAGTCGTCGCCATGGACGAGGCGCCCGCCGACGCCATGCGCAAGAAGAAAGATTCGTCGATGCGCGTGGCGATCAATCTCGTCAAGGACGGCAGCGCCGGCGCCTGCATCAGTGCGGGCAATACCGGCGCGCTGATGGCGACCAGTCGCTTTGTGCTGAAAACCGTTCCCGGTATCGATCGCCCCGCCATCATGGCCGTGTTGCCGACGAAGTCCGGGCGCGCTCACATGCTCGACCTGGGCGCGAACTCGGATTGCAGCGCGGACCAACTTTTCCAGTTCGGCATCATGGGTTCGGTCGTCGTGCAGGGTATCGAGGAAATCGACAATCCGCGTGTCGCGTTGCTGAATATCGGTGAAGAGGCGATGAAGGGCAGCGACACGATTCGCGCAGCGGCCGCCATGCTGGCCGCAACCCGTATCAACTACGTTGGTTTTATCGAAGCTGATTCGATCGCCGAGAGCGCTGCCGACGTGATCGTCTGCGACGGTTTTAGCGGTAACATCGCATTGAAGGCAATGGAAGGCACGGCGCACCTCGTCAAGCATTTCCTGCTGGAGGAATTTCGTTCCGGCCTGTACGGCCGGCTGGCCGGGCTCATTGCGTGGCCGGTGTTGCGGTCTTTGTCGCGGCGTGTCGATCCGCGTCGCTATAATGGCGCCAGTCTCGTCGGCTTGAATGGCATTGTCATCAAGAGCCATGGCGGCGCGGACATCGTTGCGTTCCAGCAAGCGATACACACGGCGATGATCGAGGTTGACAAAGATGTGCCTGGGCGAATCAGGACGATCATGGCGGAGCAGGGAGATCGCGAGGTGCTCGAGGCATGAAGCCAATGTATTCCCGGATTGCCGGCACCGGCCGTTACCTGCCGGAGCGGGTCCTGACCAATCAGGATCTCGAGCAGATGATCGATACGACCGACGAATGGATTCGTTCGCGCACCGGCATCGAACGACGGCATATTGCAGCAGACGATCAGACCACGGCAGATCTCGCCGAACTCGCTGCGCGCCAGGCGCTCGATGCCGCCGGCCTCGAACCTGAAGCGATCGATTTCATCGTCGTCGGCACGACCTCGCCGGACACCGTGTTCCCGAATGTTGGGTGCCTGGTACAGGAACGCCTCGGCATTCGTGGCTGTCCGGCCTTCGGCATCGAGGCGGCCTGCAGTGGGTTCATCTACGCGTTGAGCATCGCCGACCGGTTCGTGGCCACCGGCGGCGCACAGCACGCGCTGGTTATCGGCGCGGAGACGCTGTCGCGCATGGTCGATTACAAAGACCGCGCGACCTGTGTGATCTTCGGCGACGGGGCCGGTGCCGTCGTGCTCGAACCCTCCGCCGAGCAGGGCATCATTTCCTGCCATCTCCGCGCAGACGGGCATTACAAAGATCTGCTTTATCACCCCTATGGCGTATCGAAGCAGCGCAAACCGGAAGATACCGAGGGTCCATACATCCACATGCGCGGTAACGAAGTCTTCAAGGTTGCCGTCCGGAGCCTGGAGAGCATCGTCGACGAGACGCTGGCGGCGAACGATCTCGAGAAGGGATCGATCGACTGGCTGATTCCTCACCAGGCGAACCTGCGCATCATCCAGTTAACCGCCAAACGTCTGGGTATGCCCATGGACAAGGTCGTGCTGACCCTGAAGGACCAGGGCAATACCTCGGCCGCGTCCGTGCCGATGGCGCTCGACGTCGCCGTGCGTGACGGCCGGGTTCAGCGCGGGGACATGGTCCTGCTCGAGGCTTTCGGCGGTGGTTTCACCTGGGGTTCGGCGCTGGTGCGGTATTGATGCGCGGAATTGACGTCCGGCATTGACGCAGCCCCGATGAGGACCCGAGCCCGCCTGATCGGACTGTTTGCCGGTCCGCTTGTTGCGATACTTCTGTGGGTATTCTTGCCCGGGCAATACTTGGGCGAGCAGGGCGATATCGTCGTGCTGCAGGCCGGCGCGCGCGCAGCCGCCGGGGTTGCGGCCTGGATGGCGATCTGGTGGATGACCGAAGCGATCCCGGTGTATGCGACGGCGCTGTTGCCGCTGGCGATCTTCCCCCTGATCGGCGCCGCACCGATCAAGACCGTGGCCACATCCTACGGTCACGAACTGATCTACCTGTTTCTCGGCGGGTTCATCGTCGCATTGGCACTCGAAAAATGTGGCCTGCACCGACGCTTTGCGCTGCGGGTGCTGCAGGTAGTCGGCACGCGGCCGACGCGCATCATCGGCGCGTTCATGGGCATTGCGGCATCCGTCAGCATGTGGGTCACGAATACCGCGACGACGATCATGCTGCTGCCGGTCGCGCTCAGTATCACGGCGTTGCTCGATGATCCCGATCATTCCGACGGCGGCGGCAGCAGTGAGCCGGGCAGGGATAACCCGGACAGAAACTTTGCCGTGTGCCTGCTGTTGTCCATCGCATACGCCGCGTCGATCGGCGGCATCGGCACGATCATCGGCACGGTGCCGAATGTTTTTCTCGTGTCCTATATCCAGGAGCAGATGGGGCGGGAGATCAGCTTCGTGCGCTGGATGATGTTCGGTGTGCCGCTGGTTGTCGTGTTCGTCCCGATTGCCTGGTGGCTGCTCGCGCGGCGCGTGTACCGCGTATCGACGCAGCCGATACCCGGCGCCGCGGCTGTGCTTGCAGGCATGAACGATGAACTCGGGCCGATGAGTCGGGCCGAGAAGCTGACCCTGGCGATTTTCGTGGCCACGGCCACTGCCTGGGTGTGTCGTCCGTTGCTGAATCGGCTTGCGCTCGGAGACATGATGCCGTTCGCCGGATTGACGGACGCCGGCATCGCCGTGATCGCGGCGTTGTTGTTATTCGTGACCCCGGTCCACGTCCGCAAGGCCGAGTTCCTGATGGACTGGAACACGGCGGTCAAATTACCCTGGGGCCTGCTGATCCTGTTCGGCGGCGGGTTAAGCCTGGCCGCGACGCTGGACAGCACGGGGTTCAGCCAGTTTCTTGGCAGTCGTGCCGCGGTGCTGGCGCCGCTGCCGACGTTCGCGATCGTGACGCTGGTGACCGGGATGATGGTTTTCCTGACCGAGCTGACCAGCAATATGGCGACCACCGCCACCCTGGTGCCCGTGCTGTATGCCGTCGCTATCGGTCTCGGGCTGGATCCTTACCTGCTGATCGTGCCGGCCTGCGTCGCGGCGAGCTGCGCGTTCATGCTGCCGGTGGCGACGCCGCCAAATGCGATTGTGTTCGGCTCCGGGCTGGTATCGGTGCCGCAGATGTGTCGCGCTGGCTTTTGGCTTAATATCGTCGCCATCATGCTGATTCCTCTGCTGGCCTATATCGTCATCCTGCCCGTGCTCGGGGTTACCGGGTGACGTCAATGCGGCGCGCATTCGGTGCCTGCCTGGGGCTGCTTGGTGTCGTCCTGGTGTGCGGTGCTGGCGCCCGTGCCGACGACGGTGCGGACGCGTCTGCATCCATCGACGGCGCGCCCGTTGCGTGGGCAAACGCTGTGCAATTCGTCATCGACGATTCGGTGGCGGTCATCGGCCGGATGGGCCAGGTTCGGTCAGTCTACGAAAACACGCTGATCGACATCGCGCGGGCACACGGGCTCGGCTATGAGGAGATTCGCCTCGCCAATCCCGGCGTCGATACGTGGCTGCCGGGCGAGGGTACCCGGGTACGTCTGCCGACGCAGTTCGTACTGCCACAGGTCCGCCGCCGCGGGCTGGTCATCAACATCGCCGAATACCGGATGTACTACTTCGTTCCCGACGGTGAGCAGACGGTGGTGCAGACGTTCCCGATCAGCATTGGCCGCATGGACTGGAAGACACCGCTGGGCCGCTCGTCGATCGTCAAGAAGGTGCGGAACCCCGCGTGGTATCCGCCGCAATCGATTCGTGACGAGTGGGCGGCCGATGGCCGCACGCTGGAATCGCGCGTGCCGCCGGGGCCGGATAACCCGCTCGGCGGGTATGCGATGCGGCTGAGTATTCCGGGCTACCTGATTCACGGCACCAACCGTCCCGCCGGCGTCGGCATGCGGGTGACGCACGGCTGCATTCGCATGTTGCCGGAACACATCGAGAGCTTGTTCCCGAACGTGCCGGTCAATACGGCCGTCGAGATCATCAATCAGCCTTACAAACTCGGCTGGTCCGGCGATGACCTGTATCTCGAGGTGCATCCGCCGCTCGCAGGCGAAGACGCCGGTGAACCGGGCGTCGCCTCTCTGACGTCCATCACCAGCCTCTATATCGATGTCACCAAAGACCGTGCGGCCGCCGTGGACTGGACGCTCGTCAACGAGGTCTACACGGCGCGGCTCGGCATTCCCGTCAAGGTCGGGCACGCTACAGGCGCGCGGGGTCTGTCAGGCCAGGCGGAGACAGTCTCGCTAAACGTGCATTGATCGCCGGATAAACCCGGTGCGTGCGCGGTTACCGCAACGCCGGTGCGACCCGCTCGCCGATCAGCCGGATTGCATCGGCCGGGTCGTCGTGGACGCGCAGTGCGATCTCGGTCAGGCCGGCATCGGCGAATTGCTTCAGCGTATCGATGGCAGCATCTATCTGGTCGAGTCCGCCGACGAACGAGATATTTTCGATCATCTTGTCGACCAGGTTTTCGGGTACGTTCTCGATGACGTCGCTGCCGCGCAGGAACGCGTTCAGAAAATCCTGTTCATGGTCGCGCATGACTTTCAGTTCGTCTTCGTCGAGGAACGGCGCGAAATACTTGTCGCGCAACCAGCCGCGCAGCATCAATTCGCGGCGCGCCTCGGCACGGGACGCTTCCGCATCCTGTTTGATGTGCCAGGCCCAGAAGTTGCTGATGCGGAAATCTTCAGGCTTACGTCCGGCTTCTTTTAGCTCGGCATGTATGTTGGTTATGCATTCTTTCATCAGCGGCACGACGAAGTCGCTCGTGATCAGCCCGTCTGCGAGTTTCGTCGACAGCTTGCGACTCTGTGGGTGGTTCGAGCCGAAATAAATCAGCGGGGCCTCGTCCGTGTGCCACTTGGGTTGGTAACCGTACGCTTTATATATCTCGCCGGTGTAGTTCATCATCTTGTCCGGCGACGCGCCTTTCAGGATTTCCAGGCACTCGCGCGTGCGCCGGATCATGCGATCGCGTTCCATGCCGATCGACTGCAACACGGCGCCGCCGCCGCCGACCATGATCATCGCCCGGCCGTTCGACAGTTCGTTCAGGCTGAACAGCAGGTTCGCCATCTTCAGCGGGTGCAGTTCGGCAGAGCTGATGGCCATCGGACCGAGGCGGATTTTCGATGAGCGGTCGGCCAGCAGCGAGAGCGTGAAGAACGCGTCGCGCGAACCGCCGTAGTTGCTGGACCAGACGCCGCGCAGGTCATAGCTTTCCGCCAACAGGCCGAGCTCGGCCGCGTCGTGCGGCGAGGCAAATTCGTTCAGAATGATATCGATTTCCATGGAGAACTCCGGTCGGCATCGGGAAGCTTGAGGGCGGATTATAAGGCCGGCGGTCGCGGAGATTCCGGTCGAGTGCTGCGGAGTCCGTTTATTGGCCGGCGCAAGGAATCGCGGCTCAAGCCGCGCCTGCAACAGCCGGCTAGAGCCGCTTGTCCCGGTCGAGTGCGCTGCACAATAAAAAGGCCGCAGCATCTCTGCTGCGGCCCCGGATACTGATACCCCGTATCAGTCAGGTCGTTACTTCGACATGCCCTTCTGAAACATGCGATCGATCTTTTCATTCGTAGCGTCGCAGCATGCCTGCGACTGATTGGCGGCGTTCAGGGCCTGGTTGGCCGTACTCTGAGCGCCCGATGCCATCTGGCGTGATTCCGATGCGCTTGCGCCGGCCGCGTCAGCAGCGGATTGTGCCCGTGCGACATCCGAAGAAAGCGAGTCGACTCTGGCGTTCAGGGCATCGACCTGACTCTGCAACTCGGCTGCACAGCCGGTGGTCAACATGATTGCGAGAGCAATCGCGCTCGCCCTGGTTACAGTCTGAAATGTCTTGTTCATCACAAGTCCTCTGCTTACAAACAACAAAATTAGGTAGCGCCCACTTTCCGGATCAATCCTGGGCCAGCCCTCCCTAGGGCGCGATGATGACGGAAACATTGTTAAATCGCAAAGGTTGTAGAAGTTGCCCGCAGGCAGGGATTGGGCGGGAAAGCCACAACCGTCGTCTGATTGTTTCTTTCGCCCGGGGTGGGCAGGGCTTGCCATTGCCACTTTACCTGTATATATTTACAGTACTGAATATCTATACAGGTGAGGACAATGGATCAGCTAACCCCCCGCCAATCCGAAATTTTAAGTTTTCTTCAGGATTTCATCGAGCAGTCCGGCATGCCGCCGACCCGGGCCGAGATCGCACGCGCTCTGGGCTTCAAGTCGGTCAATGCAGCCGAGGAGCATTTGCGGGCCCTGCAGCGCAAGGGCGTCATCGACCTGATCCCGGGGGCATCCCGGGGTATTCGGCTCAAAGATTTCATGCGCGAGCAGCTCGGCCTGCCGCTGGTCGGTCGAGTTGCGGCAGGTAACCCGATCCTGGCCGAGGAGCACATCGAGGGCCATTACCGGATCGATACGTCGCTGTTCAACCCGCGCCCGCATTTTTTGCTGCGGGTCGAGGGCATGAGCATGAAGGATATCGGTATTCTCGATGGCGACCTCGTGGCCGTGCATCGTACGCCCGAGGTGCGCAGCGGCCAGATCATCGTCGCGCGGCTCGAAGACGAGGTCACGGTCAAGCGCTATCGCCAGGAAGGCTCGGTGGTCTGGCTGATGCCGGAGAACAAGGCATTCGAGCCGATCAGGGTCGATCTTACGCACCAGCACATGGTGATCGAAGGCGTCGTCGTGGGCCTGGTGCGCAACGGGATGCCGCCGCATTAGTGCATGGCAGGGGTGGCGCAGCCGCGCATGACGCAGTGGCTGTTCGTCTGTGCCGCTACAGGCAGGGTGCTTGTCGCTGCGGCGGCCCGACTGAATCCATGGCCCGAATTGCGTTGGTGCGAGGCTCCGTGTCAGCAGATCGAGTATCGGCGCAATTCGGGGCCACCCGCAGGGTTTGAGTCTGTTGAATCCATTCGTTAGTCCATTACAGAATCGTGAAGAAGAATGTCCGCAAGGCATCGACTCCAGAAACTGCTGCACACCGCCGATATCGGCGGTCGCGTCTGGCTCGCCGGTGGTGATCGCGATTGTGATCGTGATCGCAGGGGCAGAGGCGACCGCGCGGCGTGGTGCAGTCGCCAGTGGATTTTGCCGACCGGTTTTGACGTGTTCGACCGAGCTTTGGCGGGCGGCTGGCCGCTCGGCGCGCTGATTGAATTGTTTGTCGAGTCCAGTGGCTTCGGCGAGTTGCAATTGCTGATGCCGGCGCTGACCCGGCTCGCCGGCGTCCAGATGCAGGCGACCGCAACCGCGGCACATCAGGTGGGCGTCAAAGATCGCAAATGGATTCTGCTGATCGCGCCGCCGTATCTTCCGTACGCGCCGGCTTTTGCGCGCCATGGTCTGAATCTTTCGCGTGTACTCGTGGTGCATTGCCGCCGTCAGGCTGAGGTGCTGTGGTCGATAGAGCAGGCCCTGCAATCGGGCACGTGTGCGGCGGTACTGGCCTGGTCCGGAAGTATCGACGAGCGTGCATTACGACGCCTGCAGCTGGCCGCAGAAGCGACGCGGAATGCAGCCGACGGTTGCTGGCTGGTGTTGTTCAGGGCGCCGCGTTTCCGGCAGCAGCGCTCGCCGGCGGCGTTGCGGGTGCACCTGCAGGCCGGAACGTCGAGCGCGTTGAAGCTGCATATTTTCAAGCAGCGTGGCGGACGGCCCCGACACATCGTGCTGGACCCCGGGGCGGGTTTAT
>SMWD01000009.1 GCA_004357495.1 Gammaproteobacteria bacterium | reverse complement strand
GGCGTCCGGACAGAATGCCGACTGGACGTACTACGGCTTTGACCAGGGCGGCACGCGATTCTCTCCGCTGACCCAGATCAACCGCTCGAACGTCACTGAACTCGAGGTTGCGTGGTCGCACCGCTACGGCGACCTCGACAAATACCCCGAACAACGCGCCTTCGCCGGCTATCACACGACGCCGATCCTGTTGCCCGCGGCCGCCGGCCACTCACTGATATTCTGCACGCCGTTCAACCGCATCATCGCCGTCGACCCCGAGACCGGCAAGGAGCGCTGGAGCTACGCACCCAAACTCGACCTGCCGCAGATTGCGAGCCGCCTGAAGTGTCTCGGCGTGGCTTATTGGCACGATGCCGAGGCCGAGCCGGATACCGCCTGCCGTCACCGGATAATCTCCGGCACGCACGACCGCCGGATCATCGCCGTCGATGCCCGCACCGGCGAGCGTTGCGCGAACTTCGGCGACGCTGGAACGATCGACGTCAACCCGCTGATCGCAGCGACCATGCCCACACACCCGGACCCGGCCGGTACGACGTTCTCGGCGCCGCCGGTCATCGTCAACGGCGTCATCGTCATCGGCAACATCAACAACATGAAAAACCAGTATGTGAGCGCACCAAGCGGTGCGATCCGCGCGTTCGATGCGCGCAGCGGTGACTTCCTTTGGCAATTCGACCCGGTACCGCGCAACGAGAATGACCCGCAGGCGCAAAACTGGGAGCCCGGGAGTCTCGCCCGCACCGGCGGCGCCAATGCCTGGTCGCTGTTGACGGCAGACGAGGAGCGCGATCTCGTATTCATCCCGACATCGAGCGCCGCACCGAATTTCTTCGGTGGCACGCGCCCCGGCGATAATCGTTACGCAAATTCGGTCGTCGCATTGCGTGCCGCCACGGGCGAAGTCGTCTGGCACTTCCAGCATGTCCATCATGACGTCTGGGACTGGGATACACCGGCGGCGCCCATCCTCGCAGACATCACCCGCGGCAACCAAACCATTCCCGCCGTCGTGCAGTTGACCAAGCAGGGCTTCGTATTCGTCCTGCACCGTGAAACCGGCGAGCCGTTGTTTGAAGTCGAAGAACGTCCCGTGCCGACCGATGGCGTGTTCGGCGAAGTGCTGTCACCGACCCAGCCATATCCGGTCAAGCCACCGCCGCTGATGAAGACCGGCCTCGAACCGGACGATGCCTGGGGCCTGACCTTTTGGGATCGTGGCAAGTGTCGCGAAGAGATCGAGAACGCACGCACCGGCGCAATCTTCACACCACCGAGTACCGATGGCTGGATCATGAACCCAAGCACGGCCGGGGGGCCGAACTGGGGCGGTGGTGCGTTCGATCCCGAACGCAATCTCATCGTGACCGATGTCTCGAAGGTCGCGCTCTGGCTGCGGCTGTTTCCCCGCTCGGAGCTGGCAGGCGATTTCGATACCTTCGACGCTGCAGCCGGTGCACCGATGGGCCCGCCGGCACCCATTCAGGGCACGGACTACGCCATCGAGCAGCGCATCTTCCTGAGCCCCATATTCAACCCGTGCACCGCCCCCCCGTGGTCGAGCCTGGTCGCGATAGATGTCGCCGCGGGCGAGATCGCCTGGGACGTGCCGCTCGGTACGATCGAACACCTGTCGCCGGTGCCGATCCCGCTGAAATGGGGCTCCCCCCTGGCCGGCGGCCCGATCGTGACGGCCGGTGGACTGGTCATCATCGGTGCAACCGCCGACCACAAGCTGCGCGCGTTCGACATCGATACCGGTGAAGAGCTGTGGAGTATCGAGACACCGAGCGCCTCCCACGCGACGCCTATGACCTATGCCATCGACGGGCGACAGTTCATCGTGATCGCATCCGGCGGTCACATGTTCATCAACCCGCATGCCATAGACGACTGGCTCATCGCCTATGCGTTACCTGCCGACGGCTCGTGACGAAGCCTTCCCAAACAGGCATGGCTCCGGGGAGCAGGCACCCCGAGGATGGAACGTAAAGCCCGATCATGGACTTGAAGCAACTGAAATATTTCCGCGCGGTTGTGGACCACGGCAGCTTCCGCAAGGCTGCGAACATGCTGCACATATCGCCACCGGCGCTGAGCCTTTCGATCAAGGGTCTCGAGGCGGAACTCAGCGTCACCCTGCTCGACCGCAAGCCCGGTCGCGTGCTGGCCACCTCGTTCGGTCACTCGCTGTACGCCAGCGCGAAGGAGATCCAGAAGAATGTCCAGACCGCCCTGGACAATCTGAACGAGATCCGCGGCATCGGCAGCGGCAAACTCGCGATCGGCATATTGCCATACGGTATCCCGTCGACGATGGGCCGGTTGATCGGGCAGTTCAGCGAACGCTATCCGAACCTGGAGATCCATATCGGCATCGGTTCCGCATCGTTCCTGGGCGAGCGACTGCGATCCGGAGAATTCGATTTCATGGTCAGCGAACTACAGGATTCGATTTCGGGCGACGAGTTCGAACAGGAGCCGCTGTTCCGTCTGCGCTACGGCCTCGTCGTCGGCCCCAAACACCCGCTCGCCGGCAAGCGCAATTTGACACTGAAACGAATCATGGATTACCCGCTCGCCTACGCCAGAACCTGGCGAGCGGTACTCGAAAACTGGAACCAGACCTTCATCGATGAAGGCATCGACCCGCCGCGCCCGTCGATCGGCGAGGCGACCGATGACTTCTTCATCAACCTGGTCGCATACAGCAATACCGTAGCCGTGCTGCCGATGGCCGGCAGCTTCACCGATGCGATAGAATCCGGACAGCTCGCCGAACTGCATGTACCGAAGGTCAACTGGGCGAGCACCGTCGCGCTGCTGTACCGGGCCGACGAGACGCTATCACCGGACGCGCGTCTGCTACGCGACGAAACGCGGGCAGCACTGACCACACTGAATCCCTGAGGCGGCTGAACCCCCGCTGAACGCAAGCTGTTTCGAGCATTTCTGACCGTAGAGTGATCGCAAACAGGACGATAAATACTGCCCTTCTCACCGGATTTGCCGTTAAGATAGGGTCCCGAGTCCAACAGCATCTGAGGATGGGTAGATATACTGCGTCCGTCGCTGACCAGAAACACAAGAAGCGCGGACGCTCGTTGGAGTTTATATTCTTACCGCTCTGATTATGGGGTTAATTTGACATGAAGAAACTGATTACTGTTTTGTCGATGATGATGGCATTGATGAGTTCCGGCAGCGTATTCGCGGATGACGGCCACTGCAATTACTCGATGGAGAACATGTTTGCCGGTCCGTACAAGGTCTGCCAGATGCCCGCCGATGCGGCTGCATGTGAAGAAATCGGCAACACCGATGACAACGCTGACGCGGTTCAGGGCGACGGCGCCTGCGCATCCGAAGCGGCGGTTGGTACCTGCGACACGGGCGATCATCAGCTCGTATACTACGAAGGCGACCCGGGTGGCCTGGAAATCGGCTGCGGCTTCCAGGGCGGCGAGTGGGTCAGCGCTGAGTAAGACCAGACGCCTGACCTGACCGCCGGCTTGCCGGTCGGTCAACAGAAAGGGACCTGCCTCGGCTGGTCCCTTTTTTTCTGGCTGGCGGACTGAATGCCGAGAATGCGCCCTGCCAATCCCGCATCGACAGCGATTACCCGAAAATAAACTTCAGAATGTAGAAAAATATGATCGCGAGCGTGCCGCCGATCGGAATCGTGATGATCCAGGACACGAAAATTCGACCGACGACAGACAGGTCGATCGCAGAGATACCTCGCGCCATGCCGACCCCCAGAATCGCGCCGACCAGCGTATGCGTCGTCGAGATCGGGATACCGGTGCTGGAGGCCAGCACAATCGTCGTCGCCGCGCCAAGCTCGGCCGCAAACCCGCGGCTCGGCGTCAGGTGGGTGATTTTTCGGCCAACCGTCGCGATAACGTGACGACCATACGTCGCGAGGCCGACAACGATACCCAAACCACCGAGCAACAGAATCCAGATTGACACGGATGACGCCTGGCCGACTTCACCTTCCTGCACAATACTGAACACCGCCGCTACGGGGCCGATCGCATTCGCGACATCGTTCGAGCCGTGGGCGAAGGCCATGCCACAGGCCGTGATGACCATCAACACCGAAAATACCCGTTCCACCGTGAAATAGTGGGAACGCTTCTCCGCTTTTCGGTTCGGTTCGATGCGATCGATAAAAACCTTACCGATCAGCGCAATGACCGTAGCGAAAATGATCGCAATCAGGTAAGACTGGCCCGTCGACAAGTCGAGGGCGAGATGCTTCAGGCCCTTGAACAGCGTCACCAGGCTCATGACGAACGCCGCGAGAAAAATATAGAACGGCACGTAGCGCTTTGCGCGTACGAGCGGGTCGGAGCGTGACAGGATCAGCCACTGTACCGAATTGAACAGCATGAAAGACAACGTGCCCGCGAGCAGCGGCGATACCACCCAGCTCAGGACGATGCCGCCCACCTTGCCCCAGGCGACTGACTCGAAGCCGATGCCCGCAATCGCGAAACCGATGATCGCGCCGATGATCGAATGGGTCGTCGACACCGGCCAGCCACGCCACGACGCAATCAGCAACCACACGCCGGCAGCCAGCAGCGACGCCAGCATGCCGTATATCAGCGTTTCCGGAGTCTCCGCCAGCGAGGAGGCATCGATGATGCCTTTGCGGATAGTCTTTGTGACCTCGCCGCCGGCCAGCACGGCTCCGGCGAACTCGAACACGGCCGCGATGATGACCGCCTGTTTGATGGTTATGGCACGCGAACCAACCGACGTCGCCATCGCGTTGGCAACATCGTTCGCGCCGATACCCCAGGCCATGAACAAGCCGAAAACCGCCGCCAGCGCCAGGTATATCAGCGCGTGATCCATTGTTCAGATTCCTCAGTGAGACAGCAGCAGTTCCAGCCGCCGGCCGATGCGCTCGGCCATGTCGCCGATCTGGCCAATGAGTTCGATGACCCGGTATAAAAATATGACATGCACGGGTGGGAGTTCATCCTCTATCGCGAAAAGGCCGGCGCGCACTATCGCCTGCATCTCGTCGGTGTCGTTTTCGATCTGATCGAGTTCCTCGACCAGCGCCTCGACGAAAACGGCTTCGGCGCCGCGGAACCCCGTCGTGTAAAGCTCGTCGAGTTCCCGGATGCTCTTGCGCGCTTTCTTCGCAGCATCGGCGTTCCGGGCTACGTAACTCATAAAATCGTCACGTATCGATTCGGGAATCTTCATCTTCCGGCCATACACGAGGCCGGAAATATCGCGGGCCGTGTTCGCTATCTGATCCTGCGCCCACAGCAGGTTCAGCAGGTCCTCGCGTGGCACGGGCATGAACAGGCTCTTCGGCATCTGACCGCGAATCTGCTTCTTGAACTCGTCGGCCTGCTGCTCATAGGCGACGATCGTCTCGCGTGAGATTTCGACCTTGTCCCAATCACCGGCGATTACGTGCTCGAACAGTGCGATAACCTCGCGCGCGGCTTTATAGCAAGTCTCCATGTGATCCTGCATCGGTGCGACCGGCGATGCACCAAAAATTTTGCTGATATAATTTGCCAAGCGGGTTCCCCTCATCGTGCACGCGTCTGTGCAGCGCCACGGCAGCGCCTGATCCTGGTGGATTTTTGCGTATGTTACAGGATTATTCCGCTATCCGGCGCCAAAAAGAAAGCGGCCCGAAGGCCGCTGTAAATTTCGACGTATGTCAAGGGGGATTTCAGGCTGCACGCTCAATTTTCTTTCGCTCTGCGCGATTCTTGATCAGCGGTATCTCTTCGAGTACCCAGTTGCCGGAGACCCGGCGGGCCGGGCACGGGATCGCGAATGCCATATCCTTGTCGTTGCGGGCGTTGAACTCGTTCAGATCGATACGCCAGCCCATGTCATCAAACTTTGCAAGCCATTCACGGTAGGCGGCAATAGCCTTGTCCGCCGGCATCAGTACCTCCTTGGTCGTGCTCAACGGCGTCCGCTGCGGATTCAAGTCGACCAGGATATCGATATCCTGCTGCGCAATGACCTTATTGCGGGCATGGATCGGCCCATTGTGCTTCGTATCAAGCAGGAAGTTGCGCATGTTGAGGAAAAAGATCCTCGTCAAATTCTCAGTGACGGGTTGCTCGAAGAAGTACTGGCGGAACATCTTGTCTGCCGTGATGTTGATGTAAGTCGGCATGATATTCGGGCCATACGTGCCGCCCCCGGCATAGACGTCGCTGCGCTCGGTCTTCTCGTCGCCCCACGGCGTATCGGTGTCAGGCGACGTCGCACTGCCCTTCTGCGGCAGCGGCGGTGAATCGAACCGGTGCATGAACCAGAAGCCCCAACTCTGGTTGTGATCCTCGGTCTCGTATTCGCGAACCTTGTACGTCTCGCGATTGATTGCCGAAAAGCCGTGGGTCGGATGCACGAACTCGTTGTGTGCCGGGTCCAAGCCGTTCTCGATCGAGCGCTCATAGTAATACGGCACCTCGAGGATCAGGACTTCGTTGGCGACCCAGCCTTCCTGGCCGAATTCCTCGACCTCAAGCAGCGGCGGGCGCGACTCTTCAGGCTCATCGCCCAGGAATGCAAATACGATGCCGTATTTTTCCTCGACCGGGTACGAATCGACTTTCGCACGCGGCGGCGGCTTCGTGCCATAGCCGATCGACGGGATGTTCTTGCATTCGCCATCACCCCCGAACTCCCAGCCGTGATACGGGCAGACCACGCAGCCGTTGATGAGACGCGGCGCATTGCCGTTGGACCACGCACCACCGAGCGAAGCGCCACGGTGCGTACAGGTATCGCTCAGGACATGAGCGTCACCGTCCTGGTCGCGAAAAATAACAAGATTGACCCCGAGGACCATGGCTTTTTCCGGCTTGTCATAGCCAAGGTCCTCACTGCGAATAATTGGATACCAGAAATTTATATACATTGCTTTGAGCTCCATTTGTCGACCGGGGACAACCTGACCGGTATGACAAACAGGCTACCGGCAGTCCGATGCCCTCCCACTTCGTACATTTACCTACCCGACCCGGGGCGACCGGCGGTCGGTCGCTGGCGTGAAGCCCATCGAGAGGCCCGGCGCCAATCCCAGGCTGCCGCCGGGGCTACGCCCTGCCCCCTCGCTGCATGACAACAGCACCCGGCCAGGCAGCGTCAAACGCCACTACGTTTTATGCCGCAAGCCAATGTGTCCCGCAAACTGTTCAGACGACATGGATCGGGACCCATGTTCGTGTGTCGAGGCTATGTAT
>SMWD01000128.1 GCA_004357495.1 Gammaproteobacteria bacterium | reverse complement strand
GCAGCGTGCGCTTTTCGAAGTTGAAATTTTCGCGCACGATATTATCGTTCAGGTATGGCGCGAACGACTTGAGCGTATGCAGGCGCAAATAGGCGCGCCACGTGTCGAGCGGCGTGTCACGCACCAGTTTGCCGAGTGCCGAGAAATATTCCGTTTGTGCGATGATGATTTGCCCGGGTTGGCCGAAGCCGCCCGCCTCGAGAAAAGCGAGCCACGGGAAACCCGGGCTCAGCGCGTCTGCTTCTTCGAGCGTGTACTTGTTCGTATAGATTTTCTCCCGGTCGCGGTTCTGCACGCGGCTCCAGTGCAGTACCGCAATGCGCTGCTCCAGTGCGGGAATCAGTCGGGCGGCTGCGGGGCCGTCGGGCCAGCCCGCCAGCGTGAATAAACGCTCAATATGCAGTGCGTATTGCTCACGAACCGAGATTAGCTCGTCGGTATCACGAAGATAATAGTCGCGATCCGGCAAGCCGAGTCCATCCTGCCAGAAATACGCGAGGGTGGTATCGGGATCCGCCGCGTTCGCGTCGATGTAGAACTTCACCGGGACCTGGACACCATTGATCATCGCATGCGCAAAGTAGACGATAAGTTCATCGTATGAATCGAGCGCGTCGATTGCCTTCAGGTCGTCTGCGATCGGTTCGAGCCCGAGGGAGTCAGCGCGCGCTTCATTCATAAAGCTGCGATAGAGGTCACCAATCTTCCGCACATCGGAACCGGCGGGCGCCTCCGTATCCGCGGCTGCCGTCTCGATCAATGCCCGCACCCGGGCTTCCGTTCGCTCGTGGACGATCTGCATCGTCCCGTAACGTGACCACTCGGCGGGTATTTCCGTACGTTCGATCCAGAGCCCGTTGACGTAGGCAAAAAAATCGTCCTGTGGCCGTGTGTCGGTGGCGAGTTCGCTCGGCTCGAAGCCGAGCGGGGTCACTTGGTCCGGAGCGGTGCCGTCGGACTCGACCGGATTACCACAGGCACCAATTGCCAGGAGGCTGGCCGCGATACAGATTCTTTTCATGGAGCAGGGTTCCGGGCAATTCGTGGGTCGCCATCTTACTCAAAAAACCACCCACGAGGGCCGACGGATGTCGGTTGCAATAAGCGGGTTCGCGGGTCATTATCGAAGACCTGTGTTTATTAGCGAGAATGGCCCATGCCGGATCCCCGAGCGGCAATCGGTCGGGAGCGGCGGCGCCTGATGCAGATACGAACAGCCTTCGAGGCCGGGCTGGGGCGCGGACAATCTGCAAGTCTCGATCTGGCCGAATTCTATCTAGCGGGTGCCGCTTATATCGTCTCCTCGATGGATCGTTTGCATTTTCAGGATCAGATCATTCACGATCTGCTGGTGGAGCGTATTCCCGGGGATGATACCGAGGCGCATCGTCGTCTGGCGGTACTCGATGAACGGCAGAATAACAGTCGGGCGCTCGTCGAGGAATTCCAGATCGCGGCCGATGCATTGCGGGTCGCCGGCCAGTCCGGCTGTCAGGTATTCCGGGCTGCGGCACAGCATTTTGCCGACACTTTCGACTCGACGATGGAAGCGCGCCGGAACCCGTTCGAGAGGTATACCGATCAGCTTTTTTCGGACGATGACTGGCTCGATGTTGCGGGCGCCAGCGAAGAGGCTGATAAAATGGAAGAAAATCTTTATAATGCCGTGCGGCGTTCGGCGCCGGACGGCATCGATCCAGAAACCATGGAGGTTATATACCATTGATCACATCGCACGTCATAGCGGCCACTGATAAGGATGGCTTGCTGATCGGGGCCGCGAACAAGAACACCAACAAGGTTTTCGTCGCGATAATTTTCATCTTTATTGCCTGTGGAAATGCAGTCGGTGCTGACGACGAGCACATCAATCACGGCGCCGATACGGGTCACGCCGGGCATGACATGTCTGGTCACAGCACAGAGCGTGATGAACTCGGCCGGCGCCTGCATGGCATGAAACACACGGTTACTCCCGAGGCCGTCGAAGAGTTACGCGCGAACATCCGCGGCTGGGAGAACATCACCGAGGCAGAGGTGGCCCGCAGCATGCAGACGATGGGCTCGAACTATGAATGGTATATCTCGGACGACAAGTTGAGCGGGTCCACGGGAGTGCTGATTCTGTTGCATGGTTTTCGCGATCGCGGTGATAAAGTGTTTAAGGATCAGGTTCAGCCATTTGCAGAGATCTTCCCGACAGCGTTGGCAATGGGCATGAGCATGATGATGTCGCAGCACATTCAACTCGGCATCGACGACCTGACCGCGACCGGTGTCGAGCGTATTGTCGTCGTGCCGATCGTATCGACACGGTTCAATTCAATGATCCGTCAATGGCAGTATATTTTTGGCCTGCACGATGAACCGCAGTATGCGACGGTGCCACGCATCGTGACAGATATCGACATAGACTTTGTCGAACCGATCGGAGACGATCCCCTGGTTGCCAAAATTCTGTCGGATTATGCGCGCGAAATCAGTACTGATCCGGCCAATGAGGTTGTCATAATTACGGCGCACGGGCCGAGTGAGGACGATGATAACGCCAGGCAGCTGGCGTTGATGGGTAATCTCGCGAGAGTCGTCCAGCAGGTCGGAGGGTACTCGGCGGTTGAGACTGCGACCCTGCAGGACGATGCACCGGCCGAGGTGCGAGCCGCCAACGTCGAGCACCTGCGTGGCCTCATCGAGAGCGCCACGGCAGCCGGCAAGCAGGTCATTGTGGTGACCAATTTGATCGGCGCCTATACGATTCAGCCCAAGCTGCGCAAGGATCTCGATGGCCTCGACTACAAGTTCAATGCGAAAGGTCTCGTGCAGCACGAAAGCTTCATCGAATGGATCGGAGAGGTCGTGCGCGCTCAGCTGCAGCGCTGAGCGTCTCGGCCTAGGTAAAATTCCCTATGGTTGCGGCAGCAGACCTGTCTAGACTGGTCAAATCGACAGAAGGTGGCTCGTGCCGGCTCAGCGGCGGGCTTGTAACTACCCGGTTACCAAGCGAGAGACTGCAGACGTGTCTGATTACACGGCCGACGACAATCCGACGATTTATATCGTCGATCCAGACAGAACCCATTGCGATTCCGTGATGGAACTTCTTGAGCGGCTCGGTTACCGGACCGCGACCTACCCCAGTGCGGAGGATTTTCTCGGAGCTGTCGCGAGCCCGGCGCTGAACGGTTGCGTCATTGCCGAGACGCACCTGCCCGGCATGAGTGGTTTGGAATTGCTGGCGGCCCTGCGTCAGCGCCGCGTCGGCATGCCGTTGATAATTCTGACCAGCGACCCGGACGTCAACGGTGCCGTGGCGGCTTTGCATCACAAGGTATCCGACTATTTGCTCAAACCGGTCGTCGAGAGGGACCTCGTGACCCGGGTCAGAGATGCGCTGCGGAAATTCGAGACGAGCAACCGCGCCAACACCACGGGCGGATAGCGGCTGTCAGGAAAACAGCAATACTGACAGCTTGACGAGGTCGGCGAGCGAGCGCACCCGCATCTTCTCCATGACGCGTGCCCGGTGAATCTCGACCGTGCGCTGGCTCAGGCTGAGATCCATCGCGATGACTTTATTTGCGTGTCCCAGCACGACTGCGTTCATGACTTCCGTTTCGCGCGGCGTCAGTGTCGCGTAACGTTCTTTGGCGCTGCGCTTCAGGGCAATTTCATCCTGTTGTTCGCGGTTTTCGTTGAGTGCGAGTTGAATACGATCGAGCAACTCCTGGTCATGGAACGGTTTCTGAACGAAATCGGACGCACCAAGATGCATCGCCTCGACTGCCATCGGGATATCGCCGTGGCCGGTGATAAAGATAATCGGCAGACTGCAATCCTGCTCTTTGAGCCGGCGTTGCACTTCCATACCGCTGACGCCGGGCATACGGATGTCGAGCAAAATGCACCCGGCCCACGTGGGGTCAAAGTCCTCAAGGAATTCATCGCCGGACGCGAATGCCCGGGAGCGTATACCGACGCTCTTCAGCAACATCGAGAGAGAATCCCTGACAGCCGAGTCGTCATCGACGATGTACACGGATTGATGCTGATCTGACATTGTTCATGTAACCTTTGTGGGTAACGTCACGTAAAAAGTTGTACCGCCGCCCGGGTTGTTTTCGAAGCCGAGCGTGCCGCCATGTGATTTCACGATAGTTTGACTGATTGCGAGGCCCATGCCCATACCGCCGGGCTTCGTCGTATAGAACGGCGTGAAGAGGTTTGCGGCGACATCATCCGATATGCCGTGGCCCTGGTCGATGACATCGATCCGTACCTCGTCGGCCCCCGAGACATACCCGTGCAGTTCGAGACTGCGGTTTGCCGGTTCGGTGTCGATCATCGCATCGATACCGTTGCGGAGCAGGTTCAGAATGACCTGCTGGATTTGCAGGCCATCGGCAACGATTCCCGGCATATGCTCAGCGATTTCGATTTTCAGCGAAATATTGTTGGCCCGGGCATCGAGTTCGGCGAGTGCGCTAATTTCCTCGATGGTTGCTTTCAGGTCCGCCGCTATCAGGCTGGCACTGTCGGGTCTGACAAAACTCCGCAGCTTGCGGATGATGTCACCCGCGCGATGTGATTGCGCCTTGATTCTGGCGAGTGCGGACTGCACATCGTCAATATTTTCCGGCCCCGCTTCCAGCAGCCGCTCGGCGGCGGATGCATAGTTGGCGATCGCCGCCAGCGGTTGATTGATCTCGTGGGCCATAGCGGCTGCCATCTCGCCCATCGTTGTCAGTCGGCTCGCGGTGATCATGTCGGTATGCTGCCGCAGCCTGCGCTCCTCCGCGAGCTTGTCGTCGGTCAGGTCGCGTATCATGCCGATGAAGCGCACTGTGCCTTGCCAGCCTACCTCGCCTACAGCCAAGTGTACCGGGAACAGCGTTCCGTCCTTCTTGCGGGCGGTCACCTCACGTCCGATACCGATGATGTGCGGCTTGCGGGTCGACAGGTAGCGGTCGATATAACCTGCATGTTTGCCGTGATCCGGCTCGGGCATCAGGGCCGATACATCGCCGCCGATCGCCTCTTCCGCCGTCATGCCGAACATATCGACGGCCGCCTGGTTGAAGCGCTCGATACGGCCGTTTTCATCCATGACAATGATCGCCTCGATGAACGCATCCATCAGGGCATCTTGTGCCGTCTCATCGAACTCGGGGACTGGTTGATGCGCGTCTTTCGGGATCAATTCGGTGTGTCCGGACCAGTGTACGCTGTGCGGCAGTGTAGATTGCAGTCAAGCATGGCGCAAGCCCGGCGGGCCGGAGCAGGTGTTGGCACCCGGCTTGCGATCCGGGTGCTGGCGACTCGAGCGGCAGCTTGATCAGGCAGCATTTGCAAACACATGCTGCTGTTCGATATGCCAGTAGCTTGCCGGTGCCGAGGTTGCGTCGATACTGCTGGTGAACCCGCTCGG
>SMWD01000127.1 GCA_004357495.1 Gammaproteobacteria bacterium | reverse complement strand
GGCCCACCTGGCCGCACGATTGCCGTCCTCCGGACGAACGTAGTAGTCGACAAGTCCGTCTGCGAGCGTGACTGGGCGTCGGTTCCAGACGCCGACCTGGCAATTGCGGAAGAACGGCAGCATCGATTGCGTCAGGTCGCCGGCGCCGACGAACAGGACCCGATCGTGCATGCGTGGCCCGATCAGGCGCCGGACGAGCCTGCCGTATGATGAGCCGCCGATGCCCTCGAGGTGGGCCGATCGGACCCGCTTGGTGTCGTCGATGATGCGCCGGATCAGCGGCGCGAGGCGCGCGACGCGCTCGACCGGGCCATCCGTCCGGAACTGTGCCCAGGCCTGCTTGAACTGACCGAAAACATTGGTCTCGCCCGGTATGGCGCTGCGCAGTCCGGTCGTGACTTCGAGCAAAAACTGATACGCCGCCCGGCCCTTGCGTACCCTGATGCGTGCGTCCGGGGGTGGCAGCTGCGCGTCGGGTTCGAGGTCGATGGTCATGATGCGCTGGCAGGTATCGAGCCGTAATATGCCGTGCCGTGCGTCGCGCACGATCCCGTCATCGCCCGGCAGTTTCCGGCGGTGAGTGATCCGCAGTCGCTCGATGCCGCTCAACACGACCGTGCCTCAGGCCTGCTCAGCCAGCCACTCATCGTCCGAACCCTGGTTGAGGTCGTCGAAGAGGTAGGTGGTGAGATAGCGCTCGCCGGTGTCCGGCAGCATGACGAGCAGGGTTGAGCCGGGCTGCGCATCTTCGGCAACCTTCAGGGCGGCGGTCAGCGTCGCGCCGGCGGACAGGCCGACGAAGATCCCTTCTTCCCGGGCCAGACGCCGTGCGTTCGCCTTGCCGTCTGCGTCCTCGACCGGAATGAGCCGGTCGTATATCTCCCGGTTCAGCACCCCGGGGATGAAATCCGGTGTCCAGCCCTGGATCTTGTGCGGTTGCCAGTCTGCGCCCCCCAGCAGTGATGCGCCGGCCGGCTCCGTGGCGATGATTTTCACGTCCGGCCGCGCGGCCTTGATGATTTCGCCGGCGCCGGTCAGTGTGCCGCCGGTGCCCCAGCCTGTGACCCAGAAGTCCAGCCGCCGATTCGCGAAGTCGCGCAGGATTTCCGGGCCGGTCGTTTGACGGTGATACTCGGGGTTGGCCGGGTTGTCGAACTGCTGGGCCAGGAACCAGCCGTGTTTCTCGGCCAGCTCAGCGGCGAGTTTCACCATGCCCGTGCCGCGTTCGGCAGCCGGCGTCAGGATAACCTTGGCGCCCATCGCGCGCATGATCTGGCGCCGCTCGACCGAGAACGAGTCGGCCATCGTCGCGACGAACGGGTAACCCTTGGCCGCGCAGACCATCGCCAGAGCGATGCCGGTGTTCCCGGAGGTGGCTTCGACGACGGTCTGGCCGGGCTTGAGGACGCCGCGGCGTTCCGCGTCGTTGATGATGGCGAGCGCGAGGCGATCCTTGACCGATGCCATCGGGTTGAACGCTTCGATCTTGACGAACAGGTCGACGTGATCCGGCGCGATCCGATTGAGTCGAACGACCGGGGTGTTGCCTATCGTATCGAGGATATTGTCGTAAATCATGGGATGCTCCTTAAATTCTTGCCGTTGTCCGGTTCTTCGAGTTGTTCAACGGGTTGGGAATACCCCGACGGGGCGGGTAAATTGGTACTGGTGAACCAGTCGAGTTTATCAGCCACATCGATGACATTGCCGATTATCAGCAGCGCGGGTGGCTGGATGCCGGCTGCGGCCGCCAGACGACCCATCTCGTCAAGGCGTCCGCCGACAATCCGTTGTCGCCCGGTCGTTCCATTCTCGATAATCGCCGCCGGCGTATCCGGAGCGCGGCCCAGTTCGATCAGCCGCGCGCTGACTTCGACGAGTCGATACACACCCATATAGACCACCAGGGTGTGTCGGCAGCGCGCCAGCGCCGCCCAGTTCGTATCGTCTTGCTGGCCGTCAGCCGAGTGGCCGGTGACGATCGTCACGGCGCCGGAAATCTTGCGGTGCGTCAGCGGGATGCCCGCCGCTGCGGCGCAACCGTTGGCGGCCGTGACGCCCGGGATGACCTGGTACGGCAGTCCGGCCGCAACCAGCGCGGCGACTTCCTCCGCCCCTCGGCCGAAAATATACGGGTCACCGCCTTTGAGTCGGCAGACGCGTTCACCCCGTCGTACCCGTTCGACCAGTTGTGCATTGATTTCATCCTGACTTGTCGACGGCCCGTGCGGGTGTTTGCCAACCGGGACGAGCCGGGCATCGCGACGCGCAAATTCGAGAATGTCGTCTGGCACGAGCCGGTCATGCATGACGACGTCGGCGCGTTGCAGGAGTTGCAGGCCACGCCGCGTGATCAGGCCCGGGTCGCCCGGCCCGGCACCGACCAGCCACGCGATACCGCGCGTGTTCGGGCCGGCGGTTGCAGCGGCTGATGTGTCGAGCGCGGTGGCCATCGCAGCATCCGCGGCCGTCGGGTTACCGCCGAGCAACAGCTCGGCAGGCTGGCCGTCGAGGGCGTCTTGCCAGAAGTGCGCGCGTTCGGTGTGGGTGCGCAAACGCGTGCGCACACGTTCGCGCCACGACCCGGCCCAACTCGCCAGCGCGCCGATGCGGGACGGCAGCCAGTCCTCGATGCGTTGGCGCAGCAGCCGGGAGAGCACCGGCGCGGTGCCGTTACTGCTGATCGCGATCAGCACCGGCGACCGGTCGATGACCGACGGCATGATAAAGCTCGATAGCTCACCGTCATCGACGACGTTACAAAGGCAACGCCGTGCGGCGGCCGCCGCGGCGACGCTCCGGTTCGTCTCCCGCTCCGAGGTGGCGGCGATGACCAGCAGTTGGCCGGCGAGCAACGCCGGGTCAAATTCGCCCGCCTGGTAACGAACCGAGCCTGCGGCGACCCGCGCCTGAAGCTTTGCGCCGAGTTCGGGCGCGTTGATCGTCACCCGGGCCCCGGCTTTGAGCAGCCGGTCGACCTTCCGCGCGGCCACCTCGCCCCCGCCGACGACGAGGCAGGGTTGCTGTGCGAGGTTTGCGAACAGGGGGAGGTGGTTCATTGGCAGGCTCCGGGGCGCTGAGAGCGTACGATACCCTTGCTACAAGCGGTTAAAAAATAATATCTTTTTCTGCCCTTATTCCGGTTGGCTATAATCTGTCGGAGCTGTGCGGTCGGCGATTGACAGGTTCATGTAACTAATGGTTATATGGTCGGGGCGCATCATGGGAGCTACCGGCTCCCGGCCCAAACGACCCGAGCGGGCGTTACCGTCATGACTTTGCAGCAACTCCGATATCTCCTCGCCATCGCCGACAGCGGCCTGAACATCACCGCCGCGGCCGAACGCCTGTATACCAGTCAGCCCGGCATCTCCAAGCAACTCAAGCTGCTCGAGCAGGAACTGAAGGTGCAGCTATTCACGCGCAAAGGCAAGAGCCTGGCGGAGATCACACCGGCAGGGCAAGACGTCATCGCCAGAGCCCGCAAGATCATGCGCGAGGTCGAAAATATCCGCAGCCTCGCGAGCGACTTGTCGGGCGAGCAGGAAGGTACCTTATCGCTGGCCACGACTCATACGCAGGCCCGTTACGTGTTGCCGGAAATTATCCGCGAGTTCCGCACGCGCTATCCGAAGGTCAATCTCGAAATGCATCAGGGCACGTCCGAGCAGATCGCGGAACTGGTCGCGAACAACGCCGTCGATTTCGCGATTGCGACCGGGTCGCGGCAGCTGTTCCCGGGTCTCGTGTTGTTGCCGTGTTACCACTGGGACCGGATCGTGCTGGTGCCGAAGAATCACCCGCTGGCCGAGCACCAGGACGGACTCGATCTGCCGATGCTCGCGCAGCATCCGCTGGTGACGTATGTCTTCAGCCTGACGGGCGAGTCGTCGTTCAAGCATGCGTTCTCCGAACACGGGCTCGAGCCGGACGTCGTGTTTACGGCCCGCGATGCCGACATCATCAAGACTTATGTGCGCATGGGTATGGGCGTCGGCGTGGTGGCCGGAATGGCGTACGAATGCGCCGACGAAGACGATCTGGTTGCGCTCTCGGCGGAGAACCTGTTCCCGCGCTGCACGACCTGGCTGGGATTCCGGCGTGATTCCGTTCTTCGGGGTTATATGATTGATTTTATTACATTATTTGCGCCGCATGTGACGCCGGAGCTGACCCGCGAGGCGGCCGAACTCGACAACCAGGCCGCTGTCGATGCCTTGTTCGCCGAGATCAGTTTGCCGGTGCGTGGCGGCTGTGGCAATGAGATTGCCGACGCAGCCTGAGGCTAGACGGACGACAGGTCGATGTCGTGCAGACCGCACTCGCGTTTCAGGCCGAAGAAGCGGGTCTGGTCGATGTGGTCGACATCTTGCAATGAACGCGTGGTGTGGACATCGCCGATCGATACATATCCCTGTTCCCAGAGCGGGTGGTAGGGCAGATCGTGCTGCTTCAGATAGAGATAGATGTCGCGGTCAGTCCAGTCGGCGATCGGGTGCACTTTCCAGCGGTTGCCGGACCATGCGAGGTAGGGGACGTTGGCCCGGCTGGCTGACTGGTCACGGCGCAGGCCGGCGAACCACGTGCCGACCCGGGCCTCGCGCAGCGCACGTTCCATCGGTTCGACCTTGTTCTCGTAGTTGTATGCATTGAGGCCCTCGAGACCCTGTTCCCAGCGTTTTCCGTGGCAGGCTTCCTGCCACGCCGGGCTCGCCTTGCTGCGATAGACCTGCAGGTTCAGGTCCAGCTTCCCGGTCAGTTCGTCGACGAACCGGTAGGTCTCCGGGAACAGGTAACCGGTGTCGATGAAGACCACCGGAATTTCGGGTGCCTGACGTGTGACCATATGCAGTGAGACGGCCGCCTGTGCGCCGAAGCTGGATGTCAGGACATGCTGCGAGGGCAGGTGCTCCAGTACCCATTCGATGCGGCCTTCGGCCGGCAGCGATGCGAAAATCTCGTTGCAATGGTCCAGTGCGCGGCGTCGCGACTCCGTCTCGTCCAATGTGCTGACGTCGACAAGCGAGGTGATATCGATGAGTTTTGCGGTATTCGTTATCATTTTGGACGATCCGATGACGCATCACGTTAATCGCATCGGCGGGGCAGGGGAACGTAGTTGTTGTTATCCGCGTATAACCATCGATTATATGAATTCATCTGCAGGCATATATAAATAATCAGGATGACTAAAGCAGCGCAGGCTTCAGCATCAGGCAACCCGGTTGCCGCGGGCATTGCTTTCATGTGCCTCGGCTGCTTTTGCATGGTTGCACTCGATGTCAGCGTGCGCTTCCTGCTCGAGAGATATTCGCTGTTGCAGGTCGTCCTGTTGCGCTGTACGTTTTCGGCCGTGCTGATACTCGTGATCGCGGCCGCGCGCGGCGAACTCGGCAAACTGGGTACCAGGCGACCCGGCTGGCACGCGGCGCGTTCGGTGCTGATGGCCGGCTCGGTGCTGTCGTTCTTTTACGCGCTGCGCTACCTGCCGCTGGCCGACATCATCATCTTTGCGTTCGCGGCGCCGTTGATCGTAACTGCGTTGTCGCGGCCGTTTCTCGGTGAGGTGGTCGGGCCGTGGCGTTGGGGCGCGGTGCTGGCCGGATTCCTCGGCGTGCTGATCGTG
>SMWD01000126.1 GCA_004357495.1 Gammaproteobacteria bacterium | reverse complement strand
GCGCTGACTTTGAATTCGCCCGGTCCTTCGACGTAGACGCCGGTCGCGACCCCGTCGTCGACGATGATCGCGTAGCGCTGGCCGCGTTGCCCCATGCCGAAGCCACTGGCATCCAGACCGAGTCCGAGTGCATTTGTGTAATCGCCGTTGCCGTCGGCCAGCATCAGGATGTCGTCGCCCACCTGCTGGTGCTTGCCCCAGGCGTCCATGACGAAGACATCGTTGACCGCCATACACGCGATCGTATCCACGCCTTTAGCCTTGATGGCGGCCGCCTGCCCGACATAGCCCGGCAGGTGTTTGGCCGAACAGGTCGGCGTGAATGCGCCCGGCACGGAGAACAACACGACTTTCTTGCCGGCGAACAGGTCGCCGGTGGAAACAGAATCGGGGCCGTCGGCGCCCATGGTTGCGAAGCTGCCTTCAGGCATGCGTTCGCCGGTGCTGATGCTCATCGTTATCTCCCTTGCGTTATTCAAAAACCGCCGTTGTGGCCGGCCGCGTATTGTAACCCCAGCGCCGCGCGAGGTGCTGCACAAATGTCATCTGATCAGGAACAGCGACAGCTCCGGCACGAACGCAACGATCAGCAGTCCGAACAACATCAGCCCCACGAACGGCAGCACCGCCCGGCAAATCATCCAGAATTCCTCGCGGAAGACCGTCATGGCGACGATCAGGTTCAGACCCAGCGGCGGCGTCAGGTAGCCGATTTCCAGATTCACGACCACGATGATGCCGAAATGCACCGGGTCGATGCCCTGCGCCGCGGCCAGCGGCTGCAGGACCGGCGCCAGGATCAGGATTGCCGAGCCGATATCCATGATGCAGCCGATGCCGAGCAGGAACACGTTCATGCCGATCAGGAACCCGGTGCGGCTCGTGACCAGGTCGCCGAGGGTCGCAACCAGTAATTCGGGAACCTGCTGGTAGGCGAGGAACACGTTCAGGCTCAGCGCGAGCATCAGGACCGGGAACAACGAGCCGAGCAGCCGGGTCGTCTGACCGATGATGTCATAGAGGTCGCTGAAGCCCAGCTCGCGATAGACCAGCGTCTCGACCCCGATCGCATAGACAACGGCTACTGCGGCCGATTCGGTGGCCGTGAAGTAACCGGAGTAAATGCCGCCGAGAATCAGCACCGGCATCAGCAAGGCCCAGATTCCAGCGCGCAGCGCAGCCCGGAGCTCCGCGCCCGACCAGCCGGTTGCCGGCATATGCAGGTTGCTGATCACGGCGTAACCGGTCATCAGGGTCAGGAGTACCGCGGCCGGGCCGAGGCCCGCGATGAACAGGTCAGCGATGGAGGTCTGCGTCATGATGCCGTACAGAATCAGCGGGATGCTCGGCGGGATGATGATGCCGAGCGTACCGGCCGCGCATAGCGCACCGATCGAGAACGACTTCGAGTACCCCGCTGTGAGCAAGGCCGGGTAGATGACCCCGCCGACGGCCAGCAGCGTCACCGTGCCGGAGCCCGACACGGCGGCGAACAGTGCGCAGGACATGACGGCTGCGATTGCCAGACCACCCGGTACCGGGGCGCTGACGGCGCGCATCACGCGAATCAACCGCCCGGCCATGGCCCCGCGCGACATGACGTTGCCGGCCAGGATGTATAACGGGATCGACAGCAAAATATCCTTGTTGACTGCGTCCCAGGCATCGACGACGATATTCGTCAGCACGCCGCCGCCCCAGACTGCATACGCGTAGCCGGTTACGATGCCGAGCACGACCAGCAGGTTCTGACGCAATGCGAACAATGCCAGCACGATCAGGGGCAGGCAGAGTGCGGCAATCATGTCCCGCCCTCCTCGTCGCCGGCGACCGCCGAGGCCAGCGGGGGCCGCAACTCGGGGAACATCGCGTACGCCAGATGCCGCAGGCCGGCGAGCGTGAATGCGATCGGAATGACCGCCTGGAACGGCCAGATGACGACCCGCAGTACCACCGATCGTTCCGCCAACTCGAAGCTCTCCGCGACGACGGCAACCGCGATGCCGGCAAAGACCACACAAAACAGCGCCATGCCCGCATCCTGCAGCCGATCGAGCACCGGGCCGAAGCGAGCCGGTAGCCAGCCGTCGGCGAAACGCGGCCGCAAGTGTGCGCCGCCGGCCGAAGCCACGCCGAGACCGAACATGACGACGAACAGGTTTGCGTAAACTCCGGCCTGGCGCGCCCAGTGCAGACCGGTCCCGGTCAACTCGCGGCTGGCGACATCGCCGAACACGACGACCACCAGCACGACGAACGCCGTGCTCGTAATCGCCCGCTCCGCCCGGGCGAGCCGGTTCAGCAGACGTTCGGCCTGCTGGCTTTTCTTGGTAGAAGTCACATTATAAAGATATCTTAATTAACTGTTTTTGCTGGGTAATATTTTTAATCAGCCACCTCACGATCGCGGCCGAGGCAATCTGCATGATACCGACGGTGGCGAAGATCGCGATGGTACGAATGTCGAAGCCCCGCTCCTGCGCGAGGTACAGCGGCAGGAACGTCACCAAGAAAATAGAATGCGCCGTCGCTGACGAACCGACTCAGCAGAGCCCCCAGACTTCCCGATAGCGGAGGACTTTGACGAAGCCATACCAAGGTTCACCCGCGCCCGGCGGCATGCGCCATGCCGACCAGGCTCCATGCGATGACCGCGATGCCCCCTCCTGATCGTCGCGGTCCATCGACCGCGTACTCAGCGCGCCAATCAAACCACAGCCACCCCGGTCCGCGCCAGCACGACTTTCATAGCCAGCTCCGAATGGTGGTCAGACGTTACCTGGCTGGGTCCGACCCTCGGGCAGCGTCTTGATTCGGCGGGCGGCGGGCATATATGCTGTGCGATTCGCCCACCAAGTATGAGGACAGACCATGAGTGCGGCCGCAGACATCATCGCCCCGTCATCTGAAACCCGGGAGTTCCTGAATCGTAACCACCAATTGCTGATCAACGGCGAGTGGGTCGACCCCGTCTCCGGCGAGAAGACCGTCGTCCATGACCCGGCCAACGAGGCCGTCCTCGCCGAGGTCGCCTGCGGCGGCGCCGAGGATATCGATCGGGCGGTTATCGCGGCTCGGGCCGCCCTGACGGGTGAATGGTCAAAAATCACCGCCCACGAGCGCAGTCGCCTGATCTGGCGACTGGCCGACGAACTCGAGGCCGCCATTGACCTCGTCACGGAACTCGACGTGCTCGATAACGGCATGCCCCGCCCGATCGCGATGTATTCGATCATCGCCGCGGGTGTGAATCATCTGCGCTACTACGCAGGCTGGGCGACGAAAATTCACGGCCAGACCATTCCGGTGTCCCCGGGCGGCGCCCGCAACGGCGGCACGCTGACTTACACGCAGCGCGAACCGATCGGTGTGGTCGGCGCGATCACGCCGTGGAACGCACCGCTGCCGATGGTCATCCTGAAACTCGCCCCGTGTCTGGCCACCGGCTGTACGATGGTGCTGAAGCCGGCGGAGCTGACCCCGTTCTCGGCCCTGCTGATCGGCGAACTGACGCGCAAAGTCGGCATCCCGCCGGGCGTGTTCAACATCGTCCTTGGTCACGGCAGCGAGGCCGGTGCGGCGCTCGCCGAGCACGACGACGTCGACAAGATCGCGTTCACGGGGTCCACGGAGGTCGGCAAGATCATTGCCAGAGCGGCCACCGGTAACCTGAAAAGAGTCTCGCTGGAACTCGGTGGCAAGTCACCGGTGGTCGTCTTTCCCGACGCGGATATCGAACGGGTCATTCCCGGCGCCGCCCGCGCCGCGTTTTTCCTGCAAGGTCAGAACTGCATGGCCGGCACCCGTTTGTTCGTCCACGAGGACGTGTATGAGCAGGTCGTCGAAGGCGTGGCGGCGATGGCCAATGCGTTCAAGATCGGCCATGGCCTGGACCCGACCAGTGAACTCGGCCCGCTGATCTCCGCTCAGCAGCAGGCGATGGTCATGAGCTATGTCGAGGCCGGCAAGGCAGCGGGTGCGGACCTCGTCTGCGGCGGCGAAGCGCTGCCCGGCAAGGGCCATTTCGTGCAACCGACGGTTTTCGGGCACGCGAACATGGACATGAAGATCATGCAAGAGGAGATCTTCGGGCCGGTGCTGAGCGTGCAGCAATTCGGTGACTGCGAGCTCGAGGAGATCGCGGCCGAGACGAACAAGACGATCTATGGTCTGTCGGGCAGTGTCTGGACGAAGGACATCTCCGTCGCGCACAAGATGGTCAACCTGATCGATTCCGGCCAGGTTGCGATCAACTGCCACGCAGCGGTCGACCCGGCGATCCCATTCGGCGGCAACCGCCAGTCCGGCTGGGGGGGGCGCGAGTTCGGCGAGGAAGGCCTGGACCCCTACCTTAAGACCAAGGCGACGACGGTGATGTTTTAGCCGGCTGAGCCGGCGTCGGCCAGGCTGTCAATCTTCAGCGCCACGGGTTCTCGAACTGGATCTGCGGCCAGACTTCGCCGTACATCATGGTCTGAAAGAAGTCGCTGACATACAGTGAATTGGGATATTCCGGCACCAGCGCGGTCAGCTCATCGAGCCCGGCAAGCTGCGCGGCCGTCAGTTCGACGTCGGCCGCACCGAGATTGTCGGTCAACTGGTCCAGTTTGCGCGCGCCGATGATCGGCACGACGCAGGCCTCGCTCCGGTGCATCATCCACGCCAGGGCGAGTTGGGCCGTGCTGCAGCCGATGTCATCGGCCATCGCGGTCAGGGCTTCCGCGACTTCGAGCTTGGCTTCATCCTCCAGCAAAGGGCCCCCGCGCGGACTCGACGTCAACCGCGCACCTTCCTGCGCCTGCGTATCGGCGCCGCGATTGAACTTCCCGGTCAGAAAGCCCCCGGCCAGCGGGCTCCACGGCGTGATCGCCATGTCCTGGGCCCGGGCCAGTGCAAAATGATCGCGTTCGATGCTGCGCTCGATGAGGTTGTAGTGCAATTGCATGGCCGTGAACGGGGTCTGATTGCGTTCGTTGGCCAGCGTATTTGCCGCCGCGATGACCCAGGCCGGCGCGTTACT
>SMWD01000008.1 GCA_004357495.1 Gammaproteobacteria bacterium | reverse complement strand
GCCCCATAACGCCTGCATAAGCGGCCGCGCGTAGCGCGGTCCGGCGCCGTAGGCGCGCACTTCATGCGCTTGTTAGGTGGCCGTTGCCTGCGATGAAGTATCATTCTGCTTCCAAGTTCTTGTGGCTTCCATCGCACATAGGAGCACTCTTCGAATGCTTGCAACAGCAAAAAAACACTTTGCTCGCCTGTTCGGCTTCGTACTTAATTGGAGCGAACGTAGTGGCCTTATGGGAACCGTCACAGAACGGTTGATTATTGCTTCTGCCACAGGCGCACCAGAAATATGCTTTTCCAGCCTCAACATCGATTGCAATTGGCGATTTTTGCGCGATAACTGGTGTATCCATTTTCGTTTGCTCCTGCGTCGTTGTTCAACCGGTCGGAAGGCCACCTAACGCCTGTGACAGCGGCCGGCCGCAGGCCGGTCCGGCGCAGCTTGCTGCGCGTACTGCTCACACTGGTTAGGTGTCGGCCTCACTGAAGAACTCAACGTAAAAACGAACATGGCCCATAGGCTCCACTTCATGCGGCACTGCAGGTTCTACCACCCCATATCTATCAGCAGACAGCTCAATTTCCTCAAGTTCCGGCTCCAATATTCGATAACGCAATCGCCCTTCGAGAATGATGATTTTGCCCCAAGTTCCTTCCTTTGTTAGATGTCGTCGTAGGAGGCCCTTCGGTATCGTGGCTCTCGTGAACTCCGGAGTTCTGTTGTAGTAGGTGACATTATCGGGAAGGTCTTTCATTGCGTACTAGCCACCTAACAGCTGTATTCAGCGGAAACCGCTGATGTCGCCTTTTGTTTTCTTGTCATTCTTCTGTTTTTAGACGGAATGTTCCATTAAGTCAACCGTGCGGGCCTGATGTCCGAAAAAGCTGGACCAAAACAGCGGATTAGAAAAATTGTCGGTGGCGTTGTTGTCGGAAATTCGAGTTGCCGTGTTTTCTATTGAAAGCATTTGAAATCCTGATTTTCTCGTATAGCGAAAATTGCAGTCCTTGTTTTTAGTACTTGCGTGTTCCTGTTATTTTGGTTGACCGGGCAGGCATTTGCGAGACTCGGCCTGATGAAAATGGATGACATCCCTGTACCAATTCGCCGTGACCGGCCCCGGCTTGTAGACCGGCTGCGGGCTTCCATGCGTGATAGAAAGCTGGCATATACGACTGAGAAGACCTATATCCATTGGATCAAACAATTTATTCGCTTCAATCGCTTGCGATATCCGAAGGCAATGGGGGCAAAGGAGGTTGATGCGTACCTGTCGTGGCTTGCTACGGACCGTAACGTTGCGCCTGGAACCCAGTCTATCGCGTTGAACGCGCTTGTTTTTCTGTACCAGAAGTATCTTGGTACAGAGCTTGGAGTGCTTGCCTACACTCGTTCTAAAGTCCGACAGCGCGTCCCGCAAGTACTCAGTCATTCGGAGGCGGCAGATATCATTCAGCGTATGACGGGCCTTCCGAAGCTAATGATGCAGATCATGTATGGCGCGGGGTTGCGTCAGGCGGAGTGTTGCTCGTTGCGGGTTAAAGACATCGACTTCGGTATGCGCGAGCTGATCATCAGGGCGGGCAAGGGCAACCGGGACAGGCGGACGGTGTTACCGGAGTCGATCGAGTCGGATCTCAGCTTACAAATCACGAGGGTTCGGCAGCGGCATGCCGGGGACCTGGAGCGCGGCTATGGTGAGGTATACATGCCAGATGCGTTGGAACGGAAGTATCCTGCCGCTGCCCGTGAGCTCGGTTGGCAGTTCATGTTCCCCGCGACGACGATTGGCGTTGATCCGCGTGCCGGGGTGATGCGCCGGCATCATATTCACCCGTCTACTGTACGCAAGGCGCTGCGTCGGGCGGTGCTGGCAAGCCGTATCCACAAGCCGGTTACCTGCCATACGTTCCGGCATAGTTTTGCAACACGCTTGCTCGAGAAAGGGTATGACCTGCGTACCATCCAGGAGTTGCTCGGTCATGCAGACATATCGACGACCGAGATTTATACGCATGTCCTGAACAAGGGTGGGCGTGGTGTAATTAGCCCGATTGACTGATTGCATTGCGCAAGTAGCGTCGTGATTACTTCAGTCGCCCGATCAGGATCGACCTGCGAGAGACGAGCCGCATTCAGGTGCTGCCGTCAGCCGTAAATCTTGTCCGGCAGCCACGTCACCAGTTCCGGCCAGATCGCCAGCAGCACCAGCATCGCCAACTGCAGCAGCACGAATGGGATGACGCCGCGGTACATGGCCGAGGTCTCGACTTCCTTCGGTGCCACCCCGCGCAGATAGAACAGCGCGAAACCGAACGGCGGTGTCAGAAAGGATGTCTGCAGGTTGATTGCAATCATGATGCCGAGCCAGACCGGGTCGAGACCCATGGTCAGCAGCACCGGCCCGACGATCGGCACGACCACGAACGTGATCTCGATGAAGTCGAGCACGAAGCCGAGCAGGAACATAACCAGCATGACGATGATGAACGCACCGGCCGTGCCGCCTGGCAAGTCGATGAGAAATGCGCGGATGAGGTCATCGCCGCCGTAGCCGCGAAATACCAGCGAGAACACCGATGCCCCGATCAAAATCATGAACACCATGCTGCTGATACGGGTCGTGCCCCGACAGATCTCGCGCAGACGATCGACCGATAACTCGCCACGGACTGTCGCGAGCAGCAAGGCGCCTATTGCACCCACGGCCGCAGCTTCGGTAGGAGTGGCGAAACCACCGATGATTGATCCGAGCACCGCGAGGATGAGTCCGAGTGGTGGCAGCAATACGCGAATCACCCGAACGCCGAGTTCCATGCCACTGATGACGTCGGTCTCGTCGTCCGCGGGGACGGGCATTGTGTCCGGCCGAACCAGACCGAGTATGACCAGGTAGGTGATGTAGAATCCGACCAGCAGGAACCCCGGTACGATTGCACCAAGAAACAGGTCACCGACCGACACGGTGTCGGGCGCGTAGATTCCCTGGCTCAACTGCGCTTGCTGGTAAGCCGACGAGAGCACGTCACCGAGCAGGACGAGAATGATGGAGGGTGGGATGATCTGCCCGAGTGTCCCGGACGCGTTGATGATGCCGGTCGCCACGGCGGGATCGTAGCCCCGTTTGAGCATCGTCGGCAGCGACATCAACCCCATGGTTACGACGGTTGCGCCGACGATGCCGGTGCTTGCCGCCAGCAGCATGCCGACAATCGTGACGGCGATGCCCAGTCCGCCGCGCAGGTTGCCGAATAACAGGCTGAGTGTTTCGAGCAGGTCCTCTGCAATTCGCGCACGCTCGAGCGTGATGCCCATGAATACGAATAGCGGCACGGCGATCAAGGTTCCGTTGTTCATGATCCCGAATACACGGCTTGGCATCGTGCCGAGGAAGGCCGGGTCGAATGCACCGCCGATTATCCCGCCCAGCGCAAACAGCAACGCGGTGCCGGCGAGCGTAAAGGCCACCGGAAACCCGAGCAGCAGCGCCCCGATAACGGTCATGAACATGGCCAGCGAGAGCATGTCAGCCGGCGCGTAGCACGCGGATTGATTTTGCCAATATGACCAGCGCCTGCCCGAACAGCAGCAACGCCATCAGCGGGATCATGGATTTCAGAATCGACGTAAATGGATAAACCAGCCCGCCCGCCTCCCGCGAGCCCTCGCGAATCGACCACGAAACACTGACATAGTCCCAACTGCTCCAGATCAGAAAGCCGCAGACCGGCACGAGGAAGATCAGGGTGCCGACGGTATCGATCAGTGCCCGGCGGCGCGGTGAGCAATTGCGGTAGAAAATATCGACACGCACGTGTGCATCTTCTGCCAGCGTGTACGCTGCGGCCAGCATGAAAACGGCCGCATGCATCCAGCCGACCGTCTCCTGCAGCCAGATCCATCCGAAGTCGAATACGTAGCGCAGCACGACGATCACGAAGGTCACGATCACCATGACGAGAGTCAGCCAGGCCGTGACGCGGCCAACCGCCCGGTTAATGCGCTCGAGAAAGAAAAAGGAAAAGGTACCGGGTTTATTTTTCTTCACATCAGTACTCGAAATAAACAATTGCTGTTCGGAAAAATAAACCCGGTACCTTTTCCTTTTTCCACCTCAATGACGCCAAAAAGAGCGCGAAACCAGCACCAGCAGTGTGAAGATTTCGAGCCGGCCGAGCAGCATCGCACCGATGCAGACCCACTTGGCGACATTGTTCAGATCGGCAAAACCGCTGGATACCTCGCCGAGACCCGGGCCGAGGTTATTCAGGCTGGCCGCGATTGCGGAAAACGCCGTGACCTGGTCAAGTCCGGTCGCGAGCAGCACGAGCATCATTAATACGAACAGCACGATGTAGACAGAGAAGAACCCCCATACCGAATCAACAACTCGTTGCGGCACGGGCATACGACCCATCTTGACCGGAACCTCGGCGCTCGGGTGCACGAGCCGGTGCACTTCACGTACGCCCTGCTTGTACACCAGCAGGCAGCGCATGACCTTCATGCCGCCGCCTGTCGAGCCCGCACAGCCCCCGATGAAGCTTGCGAAGACCAGTAACACGGGCAAAGCGCCGGGCCAGTTCCAGAACTCGGTCGTAGTGAAGCCCGTTGTCGTCGCAATCGATACAGCCTGGAATATGCCCCTGACGACTGTCTCACTGAGTGAGTCGTATTCCTCGCGCATTATCAGGACAGACAGCACGACCAGAATGAGCACGACGAGGATCGTCACGTAGGCGCGAAACTCCGGGTCGCGGATGTAGTGCTGAATCGAGTTCGACCGCCACGCTACGAAGTGCAGCGAAAAGTTGATTGCTGAGAGAAACATGAACACAACGGCAACCATGTCGATCAACGAGCTGTTAAAAAAGCCGATGCTCGCATCGTGAGTCGAAAAGCCGCCGATGGCGACGGTGCTGAATGCATGGCAAAGTGCATCGAACGGGAGCATGCCGGCGACCGTGTAGCTGATAGCGCAGGCAATGGTCAGGCCGAGGTAGACGTACCACAGCGCTTTGGCCGTCTCCGTAATGCGTGGTGTCAGCTTCGTATCCTTGACCGGCCCCGGCGTTTCAGCCCGGTAGAGTTGCATGCCACCGACGCCGAGCATCGGTAGCACGGCAACCGCCAGAACGATGATGCCCATGCCACCGAGCCATTGCAGTTGCGCCCGGTAGTACAGGATTGCCGGCGGCAGCGCATCGATATTGGCCAGCACAGTGGCCCCCGTCGTCGTCAGGCCGGAGATGGCCTCGAACACTGCATCGGTGAAAGTCATCGACGGGTCGTCCGCGAAGAGCAGCGGTGCGGCACCGAAACTGCCCAGCACGACCCAGAACGCGGCGACGACGATAAACCCGTCGCGCAGCCGCAGCTCGCGATTGTCGTTACGCACCGGCAGCCAGATCAGGGCGCCGGCAATAAATGTTACGGCAAATCCGGACAGGAAGGCGATTATAGAGTCGTCATGGTAGATGAACGACACGATGATTGGCGGCAGCATGCTCGTGCTGAACAGCATCAGCAGCAGACCAAGAATTTTCTGAACTACCGCGAGGCGCATGACGCAGTCATTTTAACTGTACGTTCACCTGGATCAGGCGCGCCACTTCATCCGTCTGACGCCGGTCCGCAATAAACAAGATGATGTGGTCGTCGGTCTCGATGACGGTGTCGTGATGCGCCTGCATTACCCGCCCGCCACGCACGATCACATTGATCGATGTGCCCGGTGGCAGCTGGATGTGTTCAACCGCCCGGCCGACGATTTTGGATGTCTGTTCGTCGCCGCGCACTATCGCCTCAATCGCCTCGGCACGACCGCCGCGCAGAGAATGCACCTTGACGACGTCGCCGCGTCGAACGTGTTCGAGCAGCGAACCAATCGTGATCTGGCGTGGCGAGATCGCGACGTCGATCGCGCCGGACTCTACGAGATCGGTATATGAAGGCCGGTTGATCAGCGCCATGACCTTCTTGCAGCCGAGTTGTTTGGCGACCATCGCCGAAAGAATATTGACTTCTTCGGAATTTGTTAAGGCAACGAAAATATCGGAGCTGTCGATGTTCTCTTCAAGCAGCAATTCCTCATCGGCTGCATCGCCATGCAAAACGATGGTATTGCCGAGGCGTTCGGAGATGGCCCGTGCCCGGCTCTTGTTGTGCTCGATGAGTTTGACCTGGTTGGTCTGTTCAAGTGCGGCCGCGAGGCGGAAGCCGATGTTGCCGCCACCGGCGATGACGACGCGGCGCACCGGGTCTTCGAGCTTGCGCATCTCGCTCATGACGATGCGGATATCCTTGCGTGCCGCAATGAAGAAGACTTCATCGTTTTCCTGAATCAGCGTATTGCCGTCCGGGATCAGGCTTTGGCCGTTACGATAAATGGCCGCGATGCGTGTCTCGATGCCGGGAATGTGCTCCTGCAGGGTCTTGATCTGCTGCCCGACAAGCAGGCCGCCGCGGTGGGCGCGTGCCCCGACTAGCCGCACTGCACCGTCTGCAAATTCCAGCACCTGGAACGCGCCGGGATAATGAATCAGTTGCTCGATATGGCTTGTGACGAGTTCCTCCGGGCTGATTCGGAAGTCGACCGGTACGGCGGATTTGTCCCAGAGGCCTTCAACCGCGATGTATTCAGCCGCGCGGATGCGGGCGATTTTCTTCGGCGTCTGAAAGAGGGTGTGGGCAATCTGGCATGCGATCATGTTGACCTCGTCGCTGTTCGTCAGCGCGATGATCATGTCGGCTTCGCGCGCACCCGCGCGCTCTAGCACGTCCGGGAACGAGGCGTGGCCGACAACCGTACGCACGTCGAGGCGGTCCTGTAACTCACGGAGCACTGCCGCGTTCGAGTCGACGATCGTGACTTCGTTGCCCTCTTCTCTTGAGAGATGCTGGGCGGCTGTGGTTCCCACCTGACCCGCGCCGAGGATGAGAATATTCATTTATAAGTGTGCTTGGTGGCCAAGGCAGCGGTAGTTTACATCAGTTCGAGCTTGGCGTAGGCCATGACGAGCCATTTTGTGCCGGCGGTCTCGAAATTGACCTGCACCCGGGCATGCGCCCCGGCACCCTCGCAGTTCAGAACGACGCCTTCGCCGAACTTCCGGTGCCGAACCCGCTGCCCGAGCCGGATGTCATTCGCCCTCTCCTGCACGAGACTTCGAGCGTAGCCGCCGGCTCCGGTCCGACCGAAGTGGCGCCGCACCACCGGCTGTGCGACCCGGATATTCGGACGTATCTCCTCGAGCAATTCCTCGGGGATCTCGCCGATGAAGCGCGATGGCGGGGCGAAGCTGTCGACACCGTACATCCGTCGTTGCTCCGCGTAGGTGATATAAAGCTGGCTCATCGCGCGCGTGGTGCCGACATAGCACAGACGTCGTTCCTCCTCGAGGCCATCGGCATCGTTCAGCGAGCGGTGATGCGGGAACAGGCCATCCTCCATACCGGTCATGAACACGAGCGGGAATTCGAGGCCCTTGACGGAGTGCAGCGTCATGAGCTGTACGCAGTCATCCCAGGCATCGGCCTGCGTGTCGCCGGACTCGAGCACCGCGTGTGACAGGAATGCGGCGAGCGGCGTCATGTCCTCAACCGGTTCGTCATCGGCGAAGCCGCGCGCGGCGCTGACGAGTTCCTCGAGGTTCTCGATGCGGGTTTCGGCTTTTTCCTTCGGCTCCTTGCGGTAGTGCGGAACCAGGCCGCTGCGCTGGATGACATGGTCGACTCGTTCGTGCAGTTCGATGTCTGCCGTGTCGCTGGCCATGACCTCGATGAGGTGTCCGAAGGCCTGGACGGCATTCGCGGCACGGCCCGACAGCTGGCCGCCGGCCAGCGTGCGCGCTGAATCCCATAAGGTCAGGGCATTGGCCCGCGCGTAGTCGCGGATCGCAGCCACCGTGCGCGCGCCGATCCCGCGGGTCGGCACGTTGACGACGCGCTCGAACGACGGGTCGTCGGCGCGGTTCTCGATCAGCCGCAGGTAGGCGAGTGCATCCTTGATCTCGGCGCGTTCGAAGAATCGCTGGCCACCGTATACGCGGTATGGGATGGTCGCGCGCAGCATCGCTTCTTCGAAGACCCGCGACTGGGCATTGGAGCGGTAGAGGATGGCGGCCTCCGCGCGCTTGCCGCCGTCGGCGACCCAGGTCTGGATACGGCCGACGATGAAGTCGGCCTCGTCGCGTTCGTTGTAGGCGTTGTACAAGCGGATCGGGTCGCCGTCACTGCCATTTGTCCACAGCTTCTTGCTCATGCGGTTGCGGTTGTTCGTGATGATCGCATTGGCGGCTTTCAGGATCGTACCGGTCGAGCGGTAGTTTTGCTCGAGCTTGACGAGATTGGCGTCGGGGAAGTCCTTCCGGAACTTCGTCAGATGCTCGACGCGCGCGCCGCGCCAGCGGTAGATCGACTGGTCGTCGTCACCGACAGCAAACGGGATGCCGGTGTCGCCGGCCAGCACCTTGAGCCATGCATACTGGATCGCGTTCGTGTCCTGAAACTCGTCGATGAGCAGGTGGCGGAAGCGGCGCCGGTACTTGTCGAGGATCTCCGGGTTGTGCAGCCACAGCTCGTGGGCACGCAGCAACAGTTCGGCGAAGTCGACGAGCCCGGATTGCTCGCAGGTGCTCTGGTACCTCTTATACAGACCAATCAGCTGCTTGCGCGTCTGATCGTCCTGGTCATCGATGTGCTGCGGCCGCAGGCCTTCATCTTTTTGCTGGTTGATGAAGTACTGGATCTCGCGCGGTACCCAGGTCGCGTCATCGAGTTCGAGGTCCTTGCACATGCGTCGGATCAGTCGATGCTGATCGTCGGCATCGAGAATCTGGAAGGTCTGCGACAGGCCGGCCTCGCGCCAGTGCCGGCGCAACAGTCGGTGGGCAAGACCGTGGAACGTGCCGACCCACAGATTGTCGACCGGCATGCCGAGCAGTGTCTCGATGCGCCCGCGCATCTCGGCCGCGGCCTTGTTGGTGAACGTCACCGCGAGGATGCCGAGCGGAGACACGTTTTCTACCTGGATCAGCCATGCGATCCGGTGCACCAGCACGCGTGTTTTGCCGCTGCCGGCGCCGGCGACCACCAGCATCGGCTGGTCGGGTGCGGTAACGGCTTCGCGCTGAGCGTCGTTCAGCGGGCCGATGATCGGGGTGACGTCCATGTAGAAAAGGTACCGGGTTTATTTTCCTGCACAGATGAAGGTACCACGACAGCCGCAGCTGGAAAATAAACCCGGCACCTTTTTTACAGTCAGTTTACTGCGCGCAAACATACAGCCTCCACTCCTTCCCGTCCGGCCCTTCGATGAGTTCATCGCTGCAGTCGGCAAGATTCATCCGGAACTGGACGGGATGGTCGGTGTCGGCGCACGGCAGGCTTGCTTCGAGCTCCGGCTGACTCAGGAAGACCGGCGGTGGTTCGGTAAACAGCGGGGGCTTGCCCCGTCTGCGCCGTGCGGTGCCGAACTCGACCTGTTTTTCCTCGGACCACGCGCAGGCGCGCGCGATACTGCCGCGTGCCGTCTTGGCTTCGAGCGCGGCGACCCAGTGCAGCAGATCCTCATCTACGATCGGTTGGCCGCCATCGCGAATTGCGGCGACGGCCGTGGCGAATGCGGCCATGCCCAGGTTGCGCCGGTAGCCTTGCACATGAAGCTGGATGATTTTTTTGCGCAACTCGAGAGCCTGCGCGAAATCGCTGATGTAGGCGCCGCTGAATGAGTCCAGCGTGTCGGAAACCTTGACGATGGCGTAGAGCGAGCCCTGGCTGATCGCCAGCTCGTAGAGTTCGAGTCCGCGGAAGGGGTCAAAGAACATCGAGTGGCGTGCCAGCATCTGGGTCGCGCCGGCGTCGCCGGCATCGCTCAGAGCCAGCAGTGTCGCGTCGTTGAGCGTCTCGTAATAGCTCATCGGTGCGGCATCGGCCGTCACGCCGAGCAGCGCATTGGCGCCGAGATAACCTCGCTCTGCGTACCAGTCGGCGGCAGCCGCGACAGTCAGGCGGCCGTTCAAGCCGCGCGTGTTCAGGTGTGCGACGAGTTCGTCATAGTTGCGCACCTGAGGAATACCGCGATCATCCACCGGCGGGACATCGGCGGGATTATTGTCCCGGGCTGCAGGTTTGCTTTCCGAACCGGACGCCGGTACGACCGGTATGGTTCTGCGTACGGTGTCGGCCATCGGCACCTCGGGCAGATTGTCGGCGAAGCGCAGGACGGTATAGAGCAGCACACCGAGCAGGAAGGTGGCGATCAGCGTGGAGCGACTGGAGCTGGACACGGTGCCTGTTACGCACGCGCCGGGTAGGTGGCCTTCGCGTGATTCAAGTTGATCATCGTCAGTAAAAGCAAGGCGGCGATACCGTTGTGCGTGGTCGCAAGCCACAGCGGCAAACCGAACCAGACGACAGAGATGCCGATCGATACCTGTGCGATCAGCGTGATCAGGGCAACCTGCCCTGCGTGCCGAACCGCACGGTTTGCGCTGTTGCGGATGGTGTGAATCGCGAGCCAACCGAGCAGCAGAAATGTCACCATCGCACCGAGTCGATGCGTGTAATGGATCGCGACGCGAGACGGGGCATCGAGCACGCCGAATTCATAGTCGATGCCGAGGCCGCGCCAGAGTATGAACCCCTCCGCGAAGTTCGCCTCGGGCGGCCACCATTCGCCCTGGCAGGTCGGCAGGTCGGGGCAAGCCAGCGCGGCGTAGTTCGAGCTCGTCCAGCCGCCGAGTGCGATCTGGCAGACGAGGATCACAAGTCCGAGCACGGCGGGCTGGTACGCGATGCGGCCCTTGAGCCGGCTCGACTCGTCCTGGCGAAAATGATCGAGCAGCAACCAGAATGCCATGCCGAGTGTCGTCAGGCCGCCGAGCAGATGAGCCAGGACGATCAGCGGTTTCAGCAATAACGTGACTGTCCACATGCCCAGCAGTCCCTGGAAGATCACCACGCCGAGCAGGATGAGCGGCAGCGTGACCGGCTGACGCGGGTCGGCGCGGTTGCGCCACGCGAGAAATGCGGCGATCAGGATTGCCAGGCCAAGCGTCGATGCTGCATAGCGATGAATCATCTCGTGCCAGGCTTTTTCGGTTGCCAGCAGTCGTTCCGGGAAGGCCTCGTTCGCCGCAGCGACACTTGCCTCGTCGGCCGGCACGATCAGCGAGCCGTAGCAACCGGGCCAGTCGGGACAGCCCAGCCCGGCATCGGTCAGTCGCACCCAGGCACCGAGTACGACGACGACGATGGCGAGGCACGCCGCGAGGCCGGTGAGTCTGATATACCACTGATACATAGAAGCGCCTTGCACGGGATTTCGATTAATCGTTGCTGAATGTTGCCAGAACACCGGTCAGAGTGAAATTAGTGTCTGACACCCATTAATTCACTCGTTTAGCCGATGCGTGAAAGTTTCAGCAACTTTTTCAGATCAGTATGCAGATCCCGCATCGGGGTGTCACGCGGGAATCGCATCATCAGGTTGCCGAGCGGATCGGCCAGGTAGACGAATTCCGTCGCGTCGGCGCCGAGTATCTCGGCCAGATCCGTGGCGATCAGGGCGTCGGTAGTCACGATGATCAGGTCCGGATGCTGCAGCTCGAGCATTGCACGGTCGAACGGCCCTGCGATCAGCAGCACCCGTTGCGTGCGATCGCGTTCCTTGCCGAGTGCCTTACGCACCTGCCGCGTCTGGTACAGCATGGCCTGGCAATCTGCACCGCAGCCGTCGGCAGCCCGCATGATCAGCGACCACTTGCGCCAGAATGAGGCAGCCTCGGCCCCGGCGACCCCGGGCAGGGCCGTGTCCGGTAGTTGCAGTGGCGGCAACAGCAATTCGCCGTTCTCCGTGCTGCCGACCGGGCGCCATACGCCACCGTAATAAATCAGCATGGCCAGCAGCAGCGGTCCGAGAAAGAAAGTGGCGAGCAGCAGTAATTGTCTCCGGCCGCGTCTGGTCTGTTCGGTCATCTCGATCGATCCTCGGAATCACTTCCAGTTGACGATGATAAAAATAATGCACAGGGTGATGGCGAAGCTGAACCACTGCACCGCATAACTCAGGTGCTTCTCGGGGCTCATGACCGCGGGACGCCAGTCGCGCACGTAGCCGCCGGCCGCCTCCGGTTCGAGCAGCAGTTGATAGTTCGGCACGGGGTAGCCAAGTTGTGCGCGAATCGCCTCGATGGTCGGAAACGATTGGCGTCGCGGCCACGGCATATCGACCGTCGGCACGGCTGTCTCCAGCCGGATGCCGGGTCTCGGTAGCGGTGCGAGCAGGCCCGTGACCGTGCGCGTGGCAGCTTCGACCGAGATTTCCGGCAGCACGCTGCGATCGGCATCGGCCGGCAACCAGCCGCGGTTTATCAGCACGGCTGCACCGTCGTTGAGCAGCGGCGTCAGCACCTGGTAGCCGGGCCGCCCGTTGTGCATCATATTGTCGAGCAGAAACTGGCGGCCAGTGTCGTAGCTACCCGTGACCCGGAACGGCCGGTAGCGATATCGCTCTGCATCGGCTTCATCGACCAGGGCCTCGATGGGACCTGCGGTATCGCTCGCGGCGAACGCGCTGAACAGGCGGCGCTTCTGATCGCCGCGGTCGAGTTGCCAGAAGCCGGCGGATACGAAAGCCGCGCAGGCACAGACCAGGCCGAGCGTGGCCCAGGCGGGAGGAGAAAATTTTCGGCTTGCTCGGGTCACGCCACGGGTCTAGCCTAGGCTTATGATCAAAGCACTGATAATAATCGTTTTCGTGGCTATTCTGATCAGTCTCGGGCGCGGGTTCACGGGGCTGATGAGTGCCGAGCGAGGCTCACAAAAGGTCGTTAATGCTCTGACCGTGCGAATTGTCCTGTCTGTCTTGCTGTTCATTTTGTTGTTCGTGGCCTGGTCCACCGGCCAGATTCAGCCGCACGGCATCGTACCCTGAACAGGGGTCAGACACCCTTTTTATGCGCGAAAGGGTGAGAACGACTCGCGGGACCAGCTTTCTACAACCAATAGACGAAAATAAACAGCCCGAGCCAGACGATGTCGACGAAATGCCAGTACCAGGCAATACCCTCGAATGCAAAATGGTTGTCCGGCGTGAAGTGTCCCTTCAGGCAGCGAATCCAGATGATCAATAGCATGGTCGCGCCGATCGTCACGTGCAGGCCGTGGAAACCGGTCAGCATGAAGAACGTGGTGCCGTACACGCCGGTTGTCAGCTTCAGGTTCAACTCTGTGTAGGCATGAATATATTCTTCCGCCTGCAGCCCGATGAAGAGAAAACCCAGGATGAACGTAAAGGCCAGGAAGACGGTCAGGATTTTGCGGTTATTGGCAATCAATGCGTGATGCGCAATCGTCAGCGTGACGCCGCTGCTCAGCAGAATAACCGTATTGATCGCGGGCAGGCCCCAGGCAGGCATGGCCTCGTAGGCGCCGCCGACGTTGGCGGGGCCGTTTGACGGCCACTGATCCTCGAAGCCGGGCCAGATCAGTTGTGGTGTGAAGAAGCTGTTGCCTTCGCCGCCGAGCCACGGTAGCGCGAGGTTACGCATATACCACAGCGCACCGAAGAACACGGCGAAGAACATGACCTCGGAGAAAATGAACCAGCCCATGCCCATGCGGAAGGAAGCGTCGACATCGGCGTTGTAGTACTCGCCGGATTCGCTTTCCTTGATGACCTGTCCGAACCACAGGAAAATCATGACGATCACAATGGCGACACCCGTTCCGGCCACCCACGCGCTGCCGCTACCACCACCGTTCAGCCAATTTGAAGCACCCAGGAACAGCGTGAACAGCCCGATCGTTCCGATGATCGGCCACTTGGTGCCGTGCGGGACGTAATACCTGGCAGGTGAATGCGCCATCTGTCTGATCCTTTATTTAAATACCAGTTGTGCCGGAAGACGACACGACCTGATCAATGACAAAAAAAGTGTAAGCAAGCGTAATGCGATCGACATACTCGGGAAGGTCAGTGTCGACGATGAAGCGTACGGGCATGTCTTTCGCTTCGTCGGCTTCGAACTGCTGTGACGTGAAGCAGAAACACTCGGTCTTCTGCAGATACCTGGCGGCTGCTCCGGGCGCGATGCTGGGTACAGCCTGACCGACGATGCGCCGTGGCGTCAGGTTGCGTGCATAGAACGTCGTTTCGTAGAACTCGCCCGGGTGGATTTCCATCGACGTGACCGCCGGGCGGAATTCCCACGGCGCGTACTCATTGACGCTGGTGACGAACTCGATCGTGACAGTGCGGGAGAGGTCTGGCAGCTGTGACTCGACGACAGCAGGCCGGGTTGTGTCGATCTTGCCGCCGAAACCGGTGATGTCGCAGAATATATCGTACAGCGGCACCATCAGGAAACCGAAGCCAAACATCGCTGCAGCCAGGATCACAAGTTTGCCAACCAGTGACTTCGTGTCTGTTGTGTGTTCGCCACTCACCGCGTTTGTCCTACAGTACCCGCATCGCCATGAACCCCAGGTACCAGGCAAACACCAGCATGCCCAGAATAATAGCCGTGCGCCGGGCTGCCAGCCGCGCATCGGCACGGGCCTGATTTTTCTTGTCCATGTTCAGATTCGTCGCGTTCATCGCATGATCGGCGGGTCTTCGAAGGTGTGGTGCGGAGCCGGCGAAGGCACGGTCCACTCCAGCCCCGGCGGATTGTCCCAGACCTCCGCCGTGGCTTTCTCGCCGCCCCGCACGCACTTGATGATGACGTAGACGAACAGCAGTTGCGACAGCCCGAAACCGAATGCGCCGATGCTCGAGAGCATGTTGAAGTCCGCGAACTGCGTCGAGTAATCCGGGATACGCCGCGGCATGCCTGCCAGCCCGAGGAAGTGCTGCGGGAAAAAAGTCAGGTTGACGAAGATCGCGGACAACCAGAAGTGGATTTTGCCGAGCCTCTCGTCATACATGTGTCCCGTCCATTTCGGCAGCCAGTAGTAGGCGCCGCAGAATGCCCCGAACAGCGCGCCGGGGACCAGCACGTAGTGGAAATGCGCGACGACGAAGTAGGAGTCGTGATACTGAAAATCGGCCGGCACGATTGCGACCATCAGGCCGGAGAAGCCGCCGATCGTGAACAGGAACAGAAAGGCGACGGCGAACAGCATTGGTGTCTCGAAAGATATCGAACCCCTCCACATCGTCGCCGTCCAGTTGAATACCTTGACGGCCGTCGGGATCGCGATCAGCATCGTTGACATCATAAAAAACAGCTGGCCGGCGAGGGGCATGCCGACGGTGAACATGTGGTGCGCCCAGACGATGAATGACAGGAACGCGATACCGGCAATCGCGTAGACCATCGCGTCGTGTCCGAACAGCGGCTTGCGCGAGAAAGCCGGGATTACATGCGAGATGATGCCGAAGGCCGGCAGGATGATGATGTAGACCTCGGGGTGGCCGAAGAACCAGAAGATGTGCTGGAACAGAACCGGGTCGCCGCCGCCCGCCGCGTTGAAGAACGTCGTACCGAAGAACTGGTCCGTAATCAGCATTGTGACGCCACCGGCCAGGACCGGCATGACGGCGATCAGCAGGTACGCGGTGATCAGCCAGGTCCAGACGAACATCGGCATTTGCATCAGCGTCATGCCGGGCGCGCGCAGGTTCAGGATCGTCACGATGATATTGATCGACGCCATGATCGACGACAGGCCGAGCAGGTGAATCGAGAACATCGCGAACGGGAAACCGTTGCCGGTCTGTAGCGATAGCGGCGGATATAGCGTCCAGCCCGAGGCGGGCGCGCCGCCATCCATGAACAGCGTCGACAGCAGCAGGACGCCGGCGAACGGCAACAGCCAGAACGACCAGTTGTTCAGGCGGGGCAGCGCCATGTCCGGCGCGCCGATCATCAGGGGGATCATCCAGTTCGCAAACCCCGCGAACGCCGGCATGATCATGCCGAAGACCATGATCAGCGCGTGCATCGTGATCATCTGGTTGAAGAAGTCCGGGCGTACGAATTGCAAACCCGGCTGGAACAGCTCCGCACGGATGACGAAGCTCATCGCGCCGCCGACGAACAGCATCGCCAACGCGAAAATCAGGTACATCGTGCCGATGTCCTTGTGGTTCGTCGAATACACCCAGCGGCGCCAGCCCTTCTCCGGGCCGTGGTCGTCATGAAGATCGTGAGTCGCAGTGGCACTCATCCGTGCTGCTCCATTGGTTGGTTTTAAACTGGGGAGGAAAGTCTGCTGCCGGTTCAGCCGGCCGTCTTGGTGGCAGTCGGGCCGGATGTCGCGACCGCTTTGCCGTCTCTGCGCGCCGAGATCCACGCGACGAAGTCTTCCTTGGGCAGCACCTCGAGCACGATCGGCATGAAGCCATGATCCTTGCCACACAGTTCCGCGCACTGGCCGCGGTAAATGCCCGGCTCATTGACCTTGAACCAGCCCTCGTTGACATAGCCCGGGATCGCATCCTTCTTGATCGCAATCGCCGGTACCCACCAGGCGTGCAATACATCGTTCGACGTGATCAGGTAACGAATTTTCGTGTCGGCCGGCACCACGAGGTGGCGATCGACATCGAGCAGGTAGTTCTCGACCGCATAGACGTCGATGTCGGCGCCGAGGCGACGTGCCTCATTACTCGACTGCGCGAGGCTGCTATAAAAGCTGTAATTTGCACCGATGTATTCGTAGTGCCACTTCCACTGGTACCCGGTGATCATGATGGTCATCTCGGTGTTGCGGGTATCCTCGATCTTGACGAGGGTCTGCGCGGCAGGTATGACCAAGGCGATCATGATCAGTGTCGGGATGATCGTCCAGATAATTTCCGCCTTGGTATCATGCGACCAGGTGGCCGGCTCCGCGCCTTGTGACTTGCGGAAGTTGACCAGCGAATAAATCATCACGGCGAACGTCGCTGCCCCCGCGAGCGTGCAGACGCCAAGCACCATCATGTGCAGGTCGTAGGTCTCGGCGCTGAGGTCGGTTACGCCGACGGGCATGTTCAGCGCCCAATCTGCCTGTGCTGTCGATACGGCCAGTAGCGAGGCGGCTATCGGTATCAAAAATCTGATCATTGAGTTGCTCCGGCCCCGCGGACCATAATCAATCTGCAAAAATATATTAAACGACGTATCGATGAGATACGGACAAACCGAACCGGGTGAGTCGCACCAAACGGCTTGTGGCCGTTTAACGATCAGACTCGATAACTGCCGAGAGTCGGCACTTCAGGCCGTCTCGCTCGTCATCCGTCAGAAAAGAGCCAATTTCGATGCTGCGGCCCTTGGATCTCAGTAATAGTCGGCTCGGCCAATACGTCACTTTAGGCCGAACGAGCCTCACCTGGGTCCAGTACCGCGAGAACTCCATTTCCACGTCTCGGCCCGGCTGGTGTTTGCGGATCAGCACGCATCGCTCGTCCAGAAGCCGGCCATCGTGAACGCACTCGCGATCACTAGCGGCATTGCAACAATCGACACATAAAAGAGGACGGCTGACCGGGTGGTCAGACGGTGGTTGGGGGCTAACTCAAAAAAAACCATTTTGTAAGGTCCTTACCCGACCTGTACTTCGATACCTCCTTGTAATGCCCGTACTTGGGGCTGCGCAAATGTTACTTGATGGGGTTTCGGCATGCAATCTGAGTGGGTGTTTCGGGGCCGGCTTACTTGCTGTGCATGCGTGCGCCGACCAGCCGGTCGAGCGGGAACTCGAAGTCGGCTCCGGGCGTACGGGGTGGTCTGGCTTCACCTGCCCACGCGATCCCGAAGATAACCTCGATCGTGACCGGCAGTCGCCCGTCCGCGTCGGCGAGCGCCGTGTAGGCAGCTCGTAGCCGCTTACAGGTTTGGCGTCCGGTCAGGCCGCGGTTCCGATGTTCGGTCGCGTTGCAGGTGCCGGTGTAGCGCAGGTCCGCAATCAGCCGGTCGAGGTGCTCGTAGGTAATCGTCAGGATCTGACTGTCGATGACCGGCTCAGTGAAGCCGGCGCGGATGAGTGCGTCGCCGACATTGTGCATGTCGGCGAATGGCGAGATGTGCGAATGCCGATCGGCGGTCGCCCAGGCGCGGCCGAGTTCAATCAGCGTGTTGGGGCCGAAGGTCGTGAACGTGAACAGGCCGGGATGTTTCAGAACCCGACGCGCTTCTGCGAGCACCGCATCCGGGTCCGGGCAGTGATGGAGCATCAGGTTCGAGAAGATGACGTCGATCGACTGATTCGGCAGCGGCAGCCGGGCCGCGTCGGCACAGATGCGGGGCCGGTGCGGCAGGTTCGGCACCGGCCACGCTGTGAGCATCGCATGCGTCAGGTCGACGGCGAGTACATCGGCATCCGGGAAGCGCGCGGCGAGCGCGGCCCCGGCCGCGCCCGTGCCGGCGCCAAGGTCGAGGACCCGGACGGGCTCGATCCGGATCGCGGCCAGCCGATCCAGCAGTCGTTCGCGGATCTCCCGATGCAGGAAATCGTGCGCGTCGAACCCGGGTGCAGCGCGCGTGAATCCACGGCGGATGAGTGTTTGGTCGAGCATGGGAGCGGAAAAAGGTAGCGGGTTTATTTTCCCCCTTTTTCCGGCCGCATCCCGAGCCTGCCAAGCAACTCCATATCCGCGTTCGCGGCCGGATTCGGCGTCGTCAGCAGTTTGTCGCCGTAGAAGATCGAGTTGGCGCCGGCGAAGAAACACAGGGCCTGCATCTCGTCGGTCATGTCGCTGCGGCCGGCGGAGAGCCGGACGTGGGTGACCGGCATGAGAATCCGGGCAACGGCGACGACGCGCACGAAATCCAGCGGATCGATATTGATCCGCTCGGCGTCGAGCGGGGTGCCGGCGACCTGCACAAGCTGGTTGATCGGCACGCTGCCCGGATGCTCCGGCAGCGTTGCCAGGGTGTGCAGCATGTCGATCCGGTCGGCCTCGTTCTCACCCATGCCGACGATGCCGCCGCAGCAGACTTTCAGCCCGGCGTCGCGCACCGCCTGCAACGTGTTCAGTCGATCGTCGTAGCTACGGGTTGAGATGATCTGCGGATAAAAAGACTCGGAGGTGTCGAGATTGTGGTTGTAGTAGTCGAGTCCCGCCTCTTTCAGCTCCACGGCTTGCGCGGGCTCGAGCATGCCGAGTGTCGCGCAGGTCTCCAGCCCGAGTGCATGCACGGCTGCGACCATCTTCCTGATCTCGGCCAGCTGTCTGGGTTTGGGGCTGCGGTAGGCGGCGCCCATACAGAAGCGGGTTGCGCCGTTTGCCTTGGCATTGCTGGCCGCCTCGACGACCGCGCTCAGCGGCATCAGCGCTTCGTTCTTTACGCCGGTGTCGTAGCGCGCACTCTGCGGGCAATACGCGCAATCCTCCGGGCAGCCGCCGGTCTTGATGCTGAGCAGAGTGCTGATCTGCACCTCGTTCGGATCGAAATGGCGCCGGTGTACGGTCTGGGCCTGGAACAACAGGTCATTGAACGGCAGTGCGAACAGCTCCGCGACTTGTGCGCGCGTCCAGTCGGTGCGAATTTCCGCGGCCTGCAGGGGTGTGACGGAAGACATATATCCAGTTAAATAAGTGACTTAATCGGGTTGAGCCGCGGCTAGCAAGGCGGCCAGATAGGGTGAGTATCGAATTCGCGTATTTTCCTGTCAACCTGACATGCATTCAGAGGTTAACGGCATTCTGGCGGCCTTGTTCCCGCGTTGCTGTGTCCTGTGTGGTCTGGCGGCCGGCCGCTGGAGTCTGTGCGCCGGTTGCTGGGCTGATTTGCCATGGATCCGCACGCCCTGCGTGCGCTGCGGTGGGCCCTTGGCCGGCACTGATGCGGCCCCGGCCGGTGCTGCGGATGTCTGTAACCACTGTGCGATCTCGTGGACGGCCGTCGATCGGGCCTGGTCTGCGCTGGTCTATGAATACCCGGTCGATCGCCTGGTGACCCAGGCCAAGTTTCAGGCGCGGGCGGAATGCGCGAGTGTGCTCGGCGAATCGCTCGGCATTTATCTGCGCCGCCTGCGCAACCTGGGTAGCCTTGCGGCACCGGACTGGATTCTGCCGGTGCCCCTGCACCCGTCTCGGCTGGCGACCCGCGGTTTCAACCAGGCGCTGGAAATCGCGCAGCCCGTCTCTCGATGTCTGCGCATCCCGATCCGGGTATCCGGCTGTGCCCGGGTACGCAACACGGTCGAGCAGACTGCGCTGACGGGCACCGCGCGTCGCCGTAATCTGCGCGGTGCGTTTCGGGTCAGCGCCGGTTTGTCGGGGCAACATATTGCTATCGTCGATGACGTGCTGACCACCGGTAGCACGGTGGAGGCATTGGCCGCAGCATTGCGCGAGGGCGGTGCGGCCAGTGTGCAGGTCTGGTCTGTCGCGCGTACCGTGCGGCGCGAGCGCTGATTCAGCCCGGCGGGATGACCCGGAACGTATGGTCGAGCAGGATGCCGCAAAAAATGGTGGCGCCGACATACTGGTTGTTCAGGAACGCCCGGAAGCATCGTTCCGGATCGCGGTTGCGAATCAGCGTGAACTGGTAACCGAGCATGGCGGTAGCCACACCGAGCGACGCGAAATACCAGATACCGAGATTTGCCGTCGCGCCCGTCAGTAGCAGGCCGAGCAGAAAGACGAGCTGCAATAGCGTCACAATGAACACGTCGGCGGTGCCGAACAGTATCGCGGTCGAATTAACGCCGACCTGCAGATCTTCTTCCCGATCCGCCATCGCGTACATCGTGTCGTAGATGACCGCCCAGACAACGACCGTCAGCCACATCAGCCAGGCCAACCGCGGTATCTCGCCGGTCTGCGCGGCAAAAGCCATCGGTATGCTCCAGCCGAACGCAGCACCGAGTACCAGTTGCGGGGCCGTTACGAAGCGCTTCATGAACGGGTAGATAACCGTCAGGACGGCACCGACGATCGCCAGTAACTGCGTCAGCCGGTTGAGTGTCAGCACGAGTGCGATCGCGATCAGGCCAAGCGCGACGAACAGTATCAACGCCTCGACCGGCGTGACGGCGCCGGTCGCCAGGGGCCGGTCCTGCGTGCGTCTGACCTGACCGTCAATCTTGCGATCCGCGAAGTCATTAATGACGCAGCCCGCCGAGCGCATGATGATGACGCCGAGGACGAACACGATGAATACCTGAGCCCTCGGATGTCCGTCGGCCGCGATCCACAGGGCCCACAACGTAGGCCACATCAGCAACCAGATGCCGATCGGCTTGTGCAGGCGCATGAGCTGAGCATACTGGCGCAACTGGCTCAGCAATTCGTCGGCCATCGAGGGCGGTGTTGCTCGCGGGGGTGTCGTCATGCTCGATGAGTGGGTGGTTCGGTCGTAATCCTGCTTCAACTGTTGTCTTGAAACGTAACTTCCGCAAACGCTTCGGTCGTTCCGTCATTCCCGAGCAAGTGGATCAGCGTGCGCATCTGTGACAACTGCATGTGGGCGTAACTTGCATCTTCCGCGCGCCGGCTCCCGTCGCCGATGAAACGTTCGAGGGCCTGCCAGATGATCGGGCCGCGTTCGCCCATCGCCTCGGCGGGATACTTCGCGCGCAATTTGTCTCCGGTAATTTTCCCGGCCATCAGCCCCTCGAGGTCGTTGGCGAGATTCGCGAGCGTGATCTGCATGATTGCGGGGAGTCTAGCAGCTGATGGCCTTGCGATCAGACGTTCCCGTACCGACTGCTCGCCCCGACCCATCGCTGAATGATCGCCTCGACGGCTGCCGGCGCCTCGGCCAGCAGGTGTTTCGCGATCCGGTGCACGTCGGGCGCGAGGTCGGCGTCGCGAATCAGGTCGGCGACGCGCAACTGCATCAGGCCGGTCTGGCGCGTGCCGAGTACCTCGCCCGGCCCGCGCAGTTCGAGATCCTGCTGCGCAACCTCGAAGCCGTCGGTCGTGCTGCGCAATACGTTCAGCCGCTTCTTCGCGATCGCCGACAGCGGGCTCTTGTACAGCAGCACGCAACTGCTGGCGTCGTGTCCCCGACCGACGCGTCCGCGTAATTGGTGCAGTTGCGACAGACCCATGCGTTCGGAATTTTCGATGATCATCAGCGTCGCGGTCGGAACGTCGACGCCCACTTCGATAACGGTGGTCGCGACGAGCACCTGGGTGCGGCCGGCGGCGAATGCCTGCATCGTTTGCTCTTTTTCCGCGGTGTTCATGCGCCCGTGAATGAGGCCTATCGTCACGTCCGGCAGTGTCTCTTTCAGCATCGCGTGTGTCGACTCGGCGGCCTGCGACTGGATCAGATCCGAATCGACAACCAGCGGACAGACCCAATAGGCGCGATGGCCGTCGAGACAGGCGTCGCGCACCCGCGCGATGACCTCGGCACGACGCTCCGCCGGTAGTGCTACGGTCTGGATCGGCTGCCGTCCGGGCGGCAGCTCGCGGATGATCGACGTGTCGAGATCCGCATACAGTGTCATTGCGAGCGTGCGCGGAATCGGTGTTGCGGTCATGACCAGTTGATGCGGCGTGAAATCGACGCCACGCCCTTTCTCCATGAGATTCAAACGTTGATGGACGCCGAAGCGATGTTGTTCGTCGACGATGACGAGCGCCAGCTTCCGATACTCGACGCCCGCCTGGAACAAGGCGTGGGTGCCGATGATGACGTCGGCGTCGCCGCACGCGATAGCGGCATAGGCCTGCTCGCGCGCCTTCTTCTTCAGACTGCCGGATAACCAGGCGACGTTCACGCCGAGGGGCGTATACCACTTTGCGAAATTGTCGCGATGCTGCTCGGACAGCAACTCGGTCGGCGCCATGATTGCAACCTGGTAGCCGTTCGCGACGGCGGCCAGTGCGGCCGCGGCGGCGATGACCGTCTTGCCGCATCCGACGTCACCTTGTATGAGCCGCATCATCGGGTGGGAGCCTGCCATATCGGTCTCGACATCATTCAGCGTGGCCTGCTGATCACCTGTCAGCGTAAAGCCGAGCTTGTCCATGAACCGTGCGCGCAGGTCGCCGGTCGGAGGCAGCGCGATTCCCGGTTCCATACGATTGCGCTCGCGCACCTGGCGCAGGCTCAGATGGTGCGCGAGCATTTCTTCGAGCGCGAGGCGCCGCTGATTGGGATCGGTGCCGGCGGCCAGGGCGCCGAGATCGGCGTCCGGCGGCGGGCGATGCAGGTAGCGAATCGCGTCGTCGAGCGACGGCAAACCGAGCGCGGCGATGAGCTCCGCCGGCAGCCAGTCCCGGACGTCCGGCAGGTAGCGGTCGATCGCCTGGTTGACGAGCCCGCGGAGTCGGAATTGTTGCAGGCCCTCGGTCGTCGGGTAGATTGGCGTCAGTTCATCGTCGAGTGCTGCGTCCGCGTCTTCGCTCAGCAGTTTGTACTCCGGGTGAATCATCTCGATGCCGCCGGACCCCTTGCGCGCTTCCCCGTAACAACGCAGGCGTGCGCCCCGTGCCAGCAAGTGTTGCTGGGCACGCGAGAAATAGAAGAAGCGCAGTGTGAGCTGGCCCGTACCGTCGGTCAGGCGCACGAGCAATGTGCGCCGCCGCCGGTACACGACCTCGGTCAACGCGATCTCGCCTTCGACAACCGTGCGCAGGCCGGGCAGCAAGCTGCCGAGTGGCGTCAGCCGGGTGCGGTCTTCGTAGCGTTGCGGCAGCAGGAACAGCAGGTCTGCCGGGCGTTCGATGTTGAGGCGCGCGAGGCGCCCGGCGAGCGCCGGTCCGACGCCGCGCAGGCTCGTCAACGAGTCGGACGCGGCGGGCTTTGCCGGTGCGGTCGGGTTCACGAAATCTGGCTGGCCAGCCGCTCAGGCCGCGAGTATTGCGTCCACCTCGACCTCGGCGCCCTTCGGCAGCGCCGCGACGCCGAGGGCCGCGCGGGCCGGGTATGGCAGCTCGAAATAGTTCGCCATGATCTCGTTCACCTTGGCGAAGTGACTGAGGTCGGTCAGGCAGACCGTGATCTTGACGGCGTGATTCAGCGACAGGCCGGCGCCCTCCGCAACGGCTTTCAGGTTGTCGAAGACCTGGGTGATCTGCGCGGTGATGTCGCCGTCGACGAGTTCGCCGGTTGCCGGGTCCAGCGGAATCTGGCCCGAAACGTAGACGGTGTTGCCCACGCGGATGGCCTGCGAGTACGTGCCGATAGCGGATGGTGCGGCATTGGTATGGATGGCGATTCTTTCCACTGCAAACCCCTGGTTGGTTGCCGGTATCAGGCGCAGGTGCGCGAAATTTTCTGGACGACCGGCATCGAACGGATGCGCCGAATGACTTTGGCGAGATGGACGCGATCGCGGACGAGTATCAGGAAGCGCAACTCGGCGAAGTCTTCGAGCCGTTCATCGACTGAGACCTGTTCGATGTTTGATTCGATGTCGGCGATGCGGGCTGCGAGCTCGGCCAGCACGCCGGGACGGTTGATGACCTCGACCAGGATCTCGACCGAGAACTCGCGTTCGATATCCTGCTCCCAGTTCACCGAGACCCATTTTTCGGGCTGTTTGCGGAATTCGCTGAGGTTGCCGCAGACATTCCGGTGCACGACGACACCCCGCCCTGCACTCAGGTAACCCATGACCGTGTCGCCCGGAATCGGGTGGCAGCATCGTGCGTAGCTGACGACGAGACTCTCGGTGCCAGCGATGACGATCGGCGTAGGTTGGCTGCCCTCATCGACGCGCACGCTCGCGTCTTGCATCAGCACCTTCGTGACGAGCGGCGCGAGCCGCTCGCCGAGGCCGAGCTGTTCGAACAGTTCCGTCGTATTGGCCAAGCCAAGCTCGCCGAGTGCCGCAGTCATGCGTGCCCGGCTGACCTTCCGCAGCGAGGAGCCGGCGTCGCGCAGCGACTGGTTCAGCAGGCGCCGCCCCAGATCACGAGCCGCTCCGGCCTGCAGCGTTTTCAGGTATTGACGAATGCTGTAGCGCGCTTTCGCGGTGGCGACGAAACCGACCCAGCGGGGATCCGGGTGCGCCGTCTTCGCGGTGATGATCTCCACGGTCTGACCATTCTTGATCAACGTACGCAGCGGTACGAGCCGACGGTCGATCTTCGCAGCGACACAGCGGTTGCCGACATCGGTGTGTACTGCGTAGGCGAAGTCGATGCAGGTTGCACCACGCGGCAGTCGCAGAATTGCGCCCTTGGGCGTAAACACGTAGACGTTGTCCGGGAACAGGTCGACCTTGACGTGTTCCATGAACTCCTCCGAGTTTGCGGCGGACTGCATCTCGTTGATGCTGGCGAGCCACTCGCGCGCACGGACTTGCGGTGGAATGACTTCCTTGTCCGTCGCCTTGTATTGCCAGTGCGCCGCGATGCCGCTCTCGGCGACCTTGTTCATCTCTTCCGTGCGAATCTGCACCTCGATCGGGATGCCGTTCGGGCCGAGCAGTGTCGTGTGCAGCGATTCGTAGCCATTGACGCGCGGGATCGCGATGAAATCCTTGAAGCGCCCAGGCATCGGTTTATACAACTGATGCACCATGCCGAGTGCGCGATAGCAGTCGTCGGCCGTCGGCATGATCAGGCGGAACCCGAAGACATCGGCGATCTCGCTGAGTGACCGGTGTTTCTCGAGCATTTTCCGGTAGATGCTGTACAGGTGCTTCTGTCGGCCGGTCACGGTGCCATCGATACCAGCCTTGCCAAGTGCGCGTTTCAGGCGCTCGGAAATCTTCCGCAATATCTGGCGTTGATTACCCTGTGCGCGACGTACGGCTTTGTCGAGCACGCGATAACGATACGGGTGGCGGAAACGAAAGCCGTAATCCTCCAGTTCGGTTTTCAGCGAGTAGACGCCGAGCCGGTTCGCGATCGGCGCGTAGATCTCGAGGGTTTCGCGTGCGATACGTCGCTGCTTGTCGAGCGGCAGCGCATCGAGCGTTTGCATGTTGTGCAGCCGGTCGGCCAGTTTCAGCAGGATGACGCGAATGTCCTCGACCATCGCGAGCATCATCTTGCGGAAGCTCTCGACCTGGGCCTCGGCGCGGCTGTTGAAGCTGAGCTGATCGAGTTTGCTGACTCCGTCGACGATCGCCGCGATTTCGGGGCCGAACTTTTCCTCGATGTGCTCCTTGGCCATCGGCGTGTCTTCGAGGACATCGTGCATGATGGCGGCGGCGATGCTCTGGTAGTCCAGGTGCAGGTCGGCCAGGATGCCGGCGACGGCGACCGGGTGGGTGATATAGAGCTCCCCGGAGTAGCGGCGCTGGCCCTCGTGTGCGAGCGAGCCGAATTCATATGCCTCGACGATCACGTCGAGCTGGGCTGGCGGCAGATACTCGAGCTTGGCCAACAGCGCCTTGAAACCCGTGCCACGACGGATTTGCGGCAGATGACTCAGGATTGTTGCGGCGTAGTCCACGGGTTGATTCTACCGCAGTAACGACAAGGGCCAGCAACCGCTGACCCTTGTTTTCGTTGATTTTCTGCCCGTTTACCCCCGCCGGGGCGGTATCGCCGGAGCCTCAGGCACCCATGCTCAGAATTTCGGTGCGCGCGGGTCGTGGTGCAGCGGAGGCAGCGGTGCTTCGGCGAGCAGGCGTTCTGCTTCTTCGCTGCTGAGCAGATCCTCTTCCGGCTGCTCGATTTCATCCAGGATATTCTGGTTAATCAGGCCTTCAGCGATTTCCCGCAGTGCAACAACAGTCGGTTTGTCGTTCTGCCACTCGACCAGCGGTTCGGCGCCGTTCGCCAGCTTGCGCGCACGTTTCGCGGCGATCATGACCAGGTCGAACAAGTTGTCGACGTGTTCCAGACAGTCTTCTACGGTAATTCTTGCCACGGGTGGATTCCACTGAGTTGCACGGAGCCGCATAGGATAACGGGAAGTGGGTGCCAGATCAATGGCTTGAAGGCGTCCGGGGGTACTGACGATAATACTGCGCCGCGGATGCGGCAGCGGCCCTATTGTTCCGGAACCCGAGTGCGCGCGGCCGGTCAATACCGGGGTTCCCGGGCTATGTGAGCGAACAGGATCTAACACGTAATGTTTTTAATATGACCCATTCTATCGAAGCTGCCGACATTCTGAATCCGGCCGGTGCGGCAAACCGCAAACAGTACGCCTTCCTGCTCTATGTGATTACCGTGCCATCTTTCCTGCTGGCTGGCATCTGCTTTCAGTGGTATGCCGCAACCGATGAAGTCGCGCTGCTGTTGCTCGGCTGGGTGACTTTCGGGAGGGCGTTTGATTTTCTAAACCACATATTGGGGCTGCACTTCGGTCAGTACACACGTTTCCTGCGCTGGTATGCGCGTATCAATTTTTCCGCCCTGTGCTTCGGAATACCGTTTACGGCCTTGGCGGGATCATTCGTTATCGCAGCAGTCGTCCGTGACGGTATCAGCGCGATACTGATCGAGTATTACTTGATTATCCTGACTACAGCACTGGCATTTGGGGGCTTGTTTGTATTTGCTCGCTACCGCCAGTTGACGATCGCGGGTGCGGTAGAGTTTGTGCTGGATAAGCAGCATCGTTACACCCGATGGATTTTTCTGGCACGCAGGATTTTCCTCGCCATGGCATTGATTGTCAGTATTACCGTCATGATCGATGGTTTTGCTACGGATTGGTCGCTTTGGTCATTCGCTTTTGGGCTGTCTTGCATTGCCACCGTGCCATTGCACATCATGCACAAACAAATTCCGTCGATGGTTGCCGCTGACTACCCAGGTGATTCTGATTTACGGCTCGTGGGTGGTATTTGTCGCCTGACAAATTCAGGCCCGCCAGCCCGGCGCCACCGGTCTTCGGCAGCCGGCTGGCGTGGACGGCATGATATTCGGCACGCTCAACCGGTCAGCAGCGCCTTGATGCATGCCTGTACGTCGGGATCGCTGGCGGCGGTTGCCACCGGTCGGCCGGACATGATGGCAAGCAACTCGTCGGTAGCCTGGTCGAGGTCGTCGTTGATGACGACATAATCGAAGTCGGCCCAGTGGGATATGTCGTCGACGGCTTCGCCGAGCCGCCGGGTGATGACATCCTCGGCATCGGTCTTGCGGTCGCGCAGCCGGCGTTCGAGTTCGGCCAGGTTCGGCGGCAGGATGAAGACGGTGCAGCAGTCAGGTGCGTTGCCGCGCACCTGTCGCGCACCCTGCCAGTCGATCTCGAGAAGGACGTCGTGGCCGCCGTCGCGAAGTGTGTCGACATCTGCCTGGCCGGTGCCATAGTAGTTGCCAAACACCTCCGCGTATTCGAGAAACGCACCGGTCGCGCGCAGGCCTTCGAATCGAGCGCGATCGATGAAGTGGTAGTCCGCAGCATGGGTCTCGCTTTCGCGTTTCGGACGAGTCGTGTAGGAAATCGAAAACTGAAGTTCGGGACGTGCGGCCATGACCTTGCGCACGAGTGTGGTCTTGCCGGCGCCGGAGGGTGCGGAGAAGACGAAGAGCTGGCCTCGCCTGTCTTCGCCACTATTCGACATTCTGAACCTGCTCGTTGGCAAGAGTCATAAGGTATTGTTCTGTATCAGGCATTGGGTTCTCGCATCGCTATTTACCCCACATCCAGCCTCACATGGGGCATGATTTCGGCCCTTTTCGGGCGACTTCCCGTCCTTATGTAATCTTATCTGTCCTGAGACGTACAAGCATCTGATAATGTCTCGATAATTGGCCCCACCCGATGACGCAATCCTTGGGCGGGTCAAAGTAATCCACATAAATCAGCCCGAACAGG
>SMWD01000125.1 GCA_004357495.1 Gammaproteobacteria bacterium | reverse complement strand
GTACCATGCCAACGGCCGCTGAACGTTTTTCTTTCAGCGAAAGAAGCAGTTCGATGGCATCCTGTGCGATCCTGGGATCGTTATAAAAATTGATCCCGACCAAGCAGCCCAGGATGTGGCCGTAAAGGTCGGCCAAATCGTCGGTGAGTTCGCCGAAGCGCTTGACGTCGAGCCGCAGATACAGCGTGGTGACGACCTCCGTCGCCCGGTAGACCGCACGGCAGCGGCCTTCGATTTCGTCCCGGCCGATGGCCTCGACCGCATCGCCAAGCGCCGATATCGCCGCATCGTATAGCGTGACCGTATCGTGATCCGGGCGTGTCGGCGTGAAGCCGCTCATGTGTCTATAGGATGCTGCCAGGGCCATTGTCGGTCTCTCTCGCCTGTTTCGGTTTGTTGCGGTGATCGAGTGCGGATGTGCACGGGATCATCGAACCAAATGCCAAAATTCATTCGTGGAAGACACAGAGCAACCGGCGTGCCAAACTTAAATTTCTCAGATAAGATATTGATATTACGGCGAAATAGACGAACAGATTCGATCCTCACGAGTCTTTGATTCGCATCGCGGGAAGAATTTTCTGCCTGCTCCGGAAAATTGTGCCGGGTAGGGGTCAGATTTGCCGGGTCTCTGGGCGCAGGGATGCCGTTCATTTGGCGAAAATTCTCGACTGAAGCAGGCAAAAATATTCAATAAGTATTCTCAAATATATAAGAACATTTGTTCAATATTATTACTAATTATACTATAACACACTATAGTAATTACTATAATATTCATAAACATGTGGAATAATGCACAGTATTATTAGGTGCACAAAGAAGTTACTTTGGAGTGTTTGGATATGCTCAGCTCGCTTGCTGCCCTGCTCGCACCGACTGCGCTGCCCAGCCCGCGCTCGAAGGCGCAGTTTCCCCCCGCGACCGGCACGCAGTTGCCAGTCCCACGCATGTCAACCCGGGCAACCGACGCATTCTCGATCGTTCTCGGAACGACGGAGGCTGCCGATATCGGCGCCCTGATCGGCGCGAACCGGAATGTCGGAGAGGGAGCATCCCTGCTGCAGGTCGCGGATACCGGCCTCGACGAGATTAGCGACGCTCTCATTCGGATGAAGGCGCTGGCCACATCGGCATCCAGCACGACTGCGCCGCTGTCGCGCGGGGATCGGGCCATTGCGAACGCCGAGTTCGAGGCGCTGCGCACGGAGGTCGATCGCATCGCGGATCGAACCGAATTCAACGACATCAAGGTCCTGAAAGGTGTGTCGCTGGCCTTCAAAGTGGGCAGTGGCAACGCCAGCCAGGACAGCATCACGGTGACCCTGTCCGCCGCGACGATCTCGGGTTTGAATACGAATTTGGCTTCGGACACGATCGCCAGTGCCGCAGGCGCCAGTCAGGCCCTGACCAACGTAACCAGCGCGATCGATGCGCTCTCGACCCTCCAAAGTTCGGTCGATGGCGCCGCGGCGAGTTTCCGGACCGCTCAGAGAAATCTGACGTCGGGAAAAAGTATTTTGAGCGACATGAGGACCGACCTCCTGGAAAGGCCGGTAACCATCGGCACAGCCGATTATCTTGCGAATGTGACACAGCAGGAGTTTCTCTCCCATGCCGTGCCGGCCGCGGCGGGCCAATTGTCGTCGGGCGCACGCGTTCTTTTAGCGAGTTCCCAAGTACCAGCTATCGAGCCCTCCCAGAGCGAAAATCGGACATTTAGCGAGGAGACTGTGCAAACCAAGGCGGCCAACCGGCCTTCGGTGTACGAGACCAGCCAAAATTCCAAGTCTTCATCTCCGAACGATACCACCCACAGCGTCGATATCGAGGCATAGCCGAGAGTGCGCGCCGGAAGGCTTGATTTGGTGGGACGCGGGACCTGCTATTCAGGGGGCTGGGGGCTGGACCAGGGCGGAGCGAAACGGCCCTCGCGTGCCGGAATCCGTGCTTCGGTCCTCCGCGTCGCCGGCGACCGCGCCGGGGATCGGCAAATCGATCTTCAATGCGGCACGATTCCGGGCGAGATCTTTCCATGACGCCCGCAAGGGTTCGAGAAGCTCGATCACTTCCTCGGCCGCGCGCGCATCGTTCTTGATGTCCACGTCGGGCAGTCGAAGGAGCATATAGGTGTAGAGGGCTTCGAGATTGCTTGCCATCTCACCGCCCTTGTCCAGGTCCAGCATCCTAAACAGGTGGTTGATGATATCTTGAGCCTGGCGATTGTATTGCCAGCGCGCCTCGATTCTCTTGCCGTGCAGGGCCTGCACCGCGGCTTTCAAGCAAGAAATTGCCTTGTCGTACAGCATAGCGACGAGCGCCACCTGGACATCGTCCGTGCTCTCCTGACTGTCACAGGTCTGCACTTCCCAGGTCACGAAATTTTTCCTCTCGCTCCTTAGCCGGCTTTACGCCGAAATCGTTATCTTGCTAGGCGTCAAGTTGTCGGAAGTATCGCCGCTTTCGGCATTCTGCTCGACCCTTTCAGCGACTTCGTGCCACGACCGTTGCAGGGGCTCGAGTAGCCCAATTACGTCGCGGGCAGCCTGCGCATCGTTCTCCACATCGACCATGGTCAGCCGCATCATCATGAAGCCATACAGCCGGTTCAGGTTTTCCGCGATTTCACCGCCGCGCTCCCGATCGAGTGTATCCCAGAGATGGTAGATGACCTCGGTTGCCTTGGCATTCGACTGCCAGCGTTGCTCGAAATCACCGGCTTCGATGGCCTTGACGGTTTGGTGGAGCAATGTAATGGCGCGCTCGTAGAGCATGCTCACGAGCTTTGCGGGCGAAGCCGACATGATCTGCTGCGCCAAATATTTCTGGTAAACCACTTGATCCATGCTCCCAACCCCTTGGTGCGTGCGACTAGATAACGAACGGACTAACGTGCCTGGCTCGCGAACATGGCATCGATCGACTGCGCGAGACTGGCTTGCAGGTTCTTTGCCGAAGCCAGGACCGTCTCCAGTGTGATGAAGCGGGCGAGCAGATTCTGCCGTTGTAACTCCAGTCGCGCCAACATATCGCTGACTCGATCTTGGCTGATCGTGTTTTGCCCGGTCAGTGTGTCGAGGGCGGCATTGATCAGCCCGCTTGTCGGATCGAGCATCTTGTCGAGCTCGAAAAACAGGTTGTTGGCGAAGCCCGTGGTGAAGTTGACTGTGACACTGTCGATATCGACGCCGCCGGTATACAGCAGCATGAGTCCCTCGGCACCGCTGGTGCTCGTGATCTTCACGGTGTCGCCGCTTACGGTGGCCGTGCCGTCGTTGGCGCCGCCAGCGGCGCCGCCGACATTCGCGGAATACATGCTATCGCCCTTATCGGTCACGCTCAGTTGGGCGATCACGTTCCCGGACAGCTCGGTAAAGCTCAGAGTATCGTTGGACGTATGGGTGATCTCGAGCGTGAAGGTTCCGCCGGAACTGACCACCACGGCCGCCACGTCGGTGACATTCTCTGTGATGTTGGATGCCAGATCCAAAAGGCTGTCGGTTTTCGAATAACTGACCGTACCGAGAAGCGTGTTGGAGCTGTCGTAAACCTCGAACGAGCCGCTGGTCATGCTGGGCTTGTAGATATCCATCTGGCCCGATTTGCTGGTAACGGCCGAGGTTTCACCGAACAGCCCGGTACCCAGATCGACGGTCAGCGAGCCGCTGCCCGCCAAGGTCGATGCGAGTGTGGTGAATGAAATCGTGCCAACCATCACGTCGGAGGAGCCGTCGTTGACGTAGATATCGACGGTGTGGGCCGACGCGTCGTCGAGATCGACCGCCGTGATGTCGGTTAAGATCGAACCGCCGTCGATCCGGAATTTGATTCCCGTGGCCAGATCGAAGTGGGCCTCGCCGGTGCCGGTGCTGGTCACGCCTAAGGTAAGTAGTCCCGTGGTTGCGTTGTAGGCGCCGGCCGAAATCAGGGAGTCGATGGTGGCCTTGTCGATTCCGCTGGTCGGCAGGGTCACGGATCCGCCGGTCATGGTCGTGTTGGCGTCTAGCGCGGCAGTGCTCAGGGTTCCATTGGCGATGTCGCTGCCCCGGGTGAACCCACTGTCCCCGGACAGGGTGAGCGTGACCCCGAGGGTCGGAAAATTGACGCTCGCCGTCTCACCGGCGGTCAAATCGCTGCCGCCGGGATCGACGACCGCGTCGAGGGCGGAGGTAATGTCGATGACTTCGCTGGTCCCCGCGGTCAGGTTGTAGAGGGTAAACTGCTCCGTCGTGCTGTCGTAGCTGTAGCGAAAGGCCTTGCCGGTGGCGAGGGTATCGGCAAAAACAATCGCGCTAATGCCGTCCGAGGCCGGCCCCCCGGTTTGCGCATCGACCTGGGTAAAGGCGGTCGCGTCCGTGATCGTGTCGCTGGTGTATCGATCGTCGTAATTGAGGTTCAACGTATAGCCGCTCGTGTTGAAGCTCGTTTTTCCGGTAAACTGGAGCAAGGATACTCTTGCATCCGAGGACGAGAAGTCGAACGCAAAGAGCCTGCGTATATCGTCTGGATTGTTCAATAGCGCCGCGTCCAGTTTCGTCTCATCCACGACGATGGTGTTATCGAGCAGAAAATCTTCCTGGTTCCTGTCGATGAGCTCGATACCAATCTGAGCAAGGCCGGAAAAACTGCTGGTGACGCCCAATACGCTCTGGGTCATAATCTTGGACAGTCCCGATTCAATAGTCCCCAGGATAGAGGTGCCAAACAGCACGCCCGTATCCTCGCCCGCTAACCCGGTTTCGGGATCGACCAGGGAGTGTTCGTTGAGGCTCGTCTTGACCGCGTTGTAGGCCTCGATTACGGCCAGGATCTCGGTCTTGGCCGAACCGAGGTCGCGCTCGACGTCGATCTTTATTTGGGTCCCTTCCTCGGCCTGGAAGAGCGACAGAGTTATACCGCCGAAAAGATCGCTGATGGTGTTGCTCGCGCGTTCGATGACCAGGTTGTTGTCGACGCCGAGGCCGGCGAGAACGGCATTGGTGTCGGTCAGCGTGATGGCGGCGCCGCTGGTATTGGTAATGACCATCCGAACGCCCGTGCCGTCGGTCACGATCGAGGCGGCCGTGCCGGCGTCATAAACCGCGTTGCCGCCGCCGGCGGCGGTGATGGCGGAATTGATCTTGGTCACCAGGCCGCTCAGGGTATCGGTGCTCAAATAGTTGACTGTGACGGTGCCGCTACCGACCGCGATTTTGAAGCTGCCCGGGCTGCCGGCAAGCGGCGCCAGGGTGGCCAATGTCGAGCTGCTGCTGGATATGAAGTGAGACTCGTAGCGGTCCTGGTCGAGCAGCCCGTCGGCGGTGAACCGGGCCGTCTGCGACGTCTGGAGCTGGTTGGAGAACGGGCTGCCGGTCGCGGCCACCAGGTTCTCCATCTCCTGCAGATCGATAGAGGCGGCGGATTCGTTCCCGTCGAATTCCGTCGCCACAGTGAACGTGACCTCGAGCGTGTTCCCGCTGCCGTCGCTTAGGGTCACTGTCTTGGACCCGGTCGAGGTCCCGTCGAAGGTGCCCGAGAAACTTCCGGAGGTCACCGTAATGGCGGTCGGTGTGCCCAGGGCGCCGAAGGTCAGGGTCTTCGAGGTGATGCCGGAGATGTCCCCTGTGCTGTCGGAGATCGTGATCGTACTTCCGGTAATCGCGCCGTTCCCGCCGGTGATGCTGGCGGTATTCGCGTCGATCAGGATATCGGTGGTCTTGCTGAAGTTGCTGTCCAGCACGATATTGACGCCAAAGTCGCTGAAGCGCGCCGTTTCCGTAGTACCCGAGTCGATTGCGGCCGTGGCCAGGGTCACCGTGTCTGTGGTGCCGTCGCCCCTGGTCAGGGTGAGCACCTTGGATGCCTGGTCATAGCTGATCAGGTAGGTATTGTCGGCCTGGGTGCCGTCGAACGCGATTTGCTTGAACCCGTCGTTCGTGGCTTCGATCTTGCTCTCAGCCGCAATCAAGCCGTTGCGGTTCCCCGCCTCGCCGTTGGTCGTGGAGATGCCAAGACCGGACAGCACCGAACCGGTATCGGTGATGACCATATCGACCCCGGTATCGTCCGAAGTCAACACGAGAATGAAATCGGTGGCGGAGGCCTGGACGATACTCGCGGAAACCCCGGTCGCGCTGCTGCCGGTGTTCGCGTTGTTGATCCGATCGCGGATGTCTTGGAGGGTGTCGGTGCTCGCGACCGTGATCGTGGCGGATCCATCGTTGCCGGTCAGCTCGAAGGACCCGGCGAGGCTCAGAGCCGTGGTCTGGCTCGTAAAACCATTCGACGCCACTTTATGGGCGGTGGCGGCGCGCAGAACTTCGATGGTATGGCTGCCCGAAGTGGCGGCGTTGGTCACGCTAACCCCGACCAGGTTTGCCGCGGCGCTAGGTGTGGCGCCGTCGGTTCGGCTGGTGGTCGCGAAGGCCTGTTTGGCGGCGAATATGTCGCTGGTGCTTCCAACAGTCATCGTGCCCCGCAACTTGGCGAGGGAATCTTTCAGTGCGCCGAGCAGGGTCCGCAGCTCGCCGAGGGCGGCAATTTTTTCCGTGTTCAAGTCGATCCGAGTCTCGATGGAATCGATCGGGATGCGTTTGGCCAGAATGATGTTATCGACGATCCCCTTGGCGTCGATTCCTGAACTCAGGCCCGAGAAGATGACACGGCCGTCCTCGCCCACCGAAATGTTGCTGAAATTGACGGCTTCCATCAAGACATCCCGTCAAATAGATGACCGGGCCGCCTGCGCAACTTGGCGTCGAGCACTCTGGGTTCCTTCGGCAGGATCGTCATGATCACCTCGACGGTTCCCTTGTCCAAATATCCCAACCACAAGAGGTAAGGATTCGATACAACGCGATCTTCTGTGGGATCTGCCAACTTGGCCAAGTCCCCTGAGAGCTATGCAAGTTTCGTTCCGGAACTTTCGATTTTTCGCATGAAATTTAAAAAGAAAGGGTGGAGAGGGGGAACGCCCCCCTCTCCAGAGTCGGAAATTTTACTGGAATAGACGCATCAGATTTTGCGGGATCTGATTGGCCTGTGCCAGCATCGCAATACCGGTCTGCATCAAGACCTGCTTCGAAGAGAACGCGGTCATTTCTGCGGCCACGTCCAAATCCAACAGAGTGCTTCGCGCGGCTTCGGCGTTTTCAATTGCCGAGGACAAGTTGGCGCTAGCAAATGTTAGCCTGTTCTGTGCCGCACCAACCGCGGAACGGCTGGTATTCAAGGTATCGATCGCAGCCGATACTGCCGTAGAGGCAGATTCGGCGTTGGAGACGCTAGTAATACTGTTGCCGTTGATCGACAACGCG
>SMWD01000124.1 GCA_004357495.1 Gammaproteobacteria bacterium | reverse complement strand
CTGCCATGCCGGCGCGGCGCGGCGTTCGGCGAGCAGTTGTTCCAGACGATAATAACCGTGTGGCACGAGTTGTTTCTCGGGCAGGCCGTGCAACGCCTCGCGCTTGCGAATCTCGGCCCGCTGATGTGGGCCCGCGCACAGGATCGTGTCGTAGTGATCATACGAATTCGCGTTGTCGGCCATGTGCGTGCTGATCAGTGAATGAAACATATAGATGTAGTGCACGGGATGCACCGAACGCTTCAGGTCGAGGTTGTTCAGATCGAGCAGCTGAGTCAGCATGACGTCGGCCTGCACGGCCTGGAAAAACAGGATTCGAAACAGACCCGCGCCGATACAGAATGGCAGGATACGCGGGTTATTCTGGTGCAGGCCCGGATCCGCGTCATCCGACGCGACGTAACAGATGGTCCGACCGAGCCGGCCGGTCAGTTCATCGATCAAAGTCGCATGGTGATGCCAGTCCTGGTGGCTCTCAGAGAAGACGACGATCGTGCGCTCGGCGCGGGACAGTCGCTTGAAAGCGCGGTACTGGCGCCACCGCGCGAAGAACCGGCGAAGCTTGCTCAACTTTCGGTCGAACGCTCCGGCTCGTCTGCCGGCTCGCGCGGGCGTTCGCCGGCCGCTGGCCCAGCTGTCGAGCGGGGGGATGACGCATCCTTGCGCAGGAATGCCTTGATCTTGTACCAGTAGGTCTTGACCGCGAGACCGACAGTCGCTACCAGACCGACCACAGCCGAGATGATCATGCTGCCCGTACCGGGATCGAGATACGCCCAGGCCGGCGGCGCCACGCCCAGAGCCGAGATGGCAACGAGGGTCAGCGCGGCATAGCCGCGGGCGGATCTGTTCGGGTGGGCGGGTTTACGGTTCATGATCGGGTCCATTCCAGTGAAGCCCCTATTCTACAACGGTCGACCGCGGCTTTTGTGGGAGTGGCCCCCACACAAAAGCCATCTGCTGATGACTTTCAGACGGCCTGCCGGGGTAATCCGTCGCGGCGGCAGATCTCGGGATAGACCGTCTCGCGCGCGCGCTGCAGCTGCGCCGGATCGTCGATCTCGGACCAGGCCAGGTCCGCGACGACCGGACACGCGATCGGCTGCTCGGCGCCGGCGGCGACGAGGCAGTCGGTCTCGTAGTCAAAATGCAGCGAGTCGGCGAAGGCAGCTTCGGCGATGCGGCGCATCCGCCCGAACAGGCCGGCCGAAATCCGCGACATGCCGACCAGCTCGCCGGTAACCCCGCTGAGTGCAGACCGGTCCTTCGACATTGCGACCAGGTTGCCGCCCCGCGTCTCGACATAAACCTCGTCGCCGGCCCCGGTCGGGCCGGACAGCAAGATGACATCGGCTGCCGGGTGCGCGAGCAGTATGGTCAGCGCGCGCGACTCGTAAATCAAGTCGGATTCGAGCAACAAAAAGCCGGCGTCAATCACGGCGCGCGCGCAATACAGCGAGTACATGCTGCCGGAACGGGCGAACTCGACATTGTGCACCGTACTTACGAGACCGCTGCGTTGATCTGCAAGACGTTCATAAAATTCTGCGCAATGGCCCGTAACGATCACGATGTCGTCGATGCCGGCGCCGGCCAGGCGGTCGATCGACTCCTCGACAAGGGTTTGTTCGCCCAGGCGAAGAAACCCCTTTGGCCGGTCTGCGAGCTCGCCGCGCAGGCGCGTCCCCATGCCCGCGGCCAGGATCACGGCACAATGCGTCATGCGGCGGGCTCGAAAGCATCGCTCAGCGCGTCGCACAACGCATCGAGATCCGCAGCCGTAATATCACCCATGTACGCGATCCGAAACACGTCCGGCGCAAGATCGCCCTGCCCGGCATAGATCACGAAGCCGGCCGCCTTCAGGGTGTCGTGGACCTCGGTGTAACCGACGCGGTCGGGTAACAGGTACGTGCGCAGTACGCAGGAACAGTCTTCCTCGCGCAGCAGCATGCCAACGCTGTTCAACATCAAGGCGCGGTGTATGCGGGCCGCGCGCTCGACATAGGTCCGCCGCCGCGCCCTCCAGCCGCCGGACTCTTCGAGTTCGAGCAGGGCTTCGCGCAACGCGAACGCAACCTGGACGGACTGCGTGAACGGCGAGTAACCGGTGCCATACTGCCCGGCGTAGTAGCCGTAGAGATCGAGATAGACGCTAGCAACCGGCGGCGCGGCCTGTGCCCACAGCCGGTTCCGCGCGACGACGAAGGACAGCCCCGGCACGCCGTGCAGGCACTTGTTTGCCGTGCCCGCGACGGCGTCGAGATTCCAGTCGTCCGCCTTGATCGCCTCCGCACCGAAACTGCTGACGCCATCGAGCAATAAGGCGAGGCCGCGCCGAACACACAGTGCGCCGAGCGCGTCCATGTCGTTCAGTCGGCCGGTCGTCGTTTCGTGGTGCACGGTCGCGATGTGGGTAAGCTCCGGGTGCCGGTCGAGCACACCGGACACGACGTCCAGATCGATCGCTGCCGTCCATTCGCTCTGCAATAATTCGCACGGCTTGCGATGCGCCCGCAGCATCTTCGCCATACGCTCGCCGTACACGCCATTTGCGAGCACCAGCGTCGCACCCTTACCGTCATCAGGCGCGAAGCTCGCGAGCATGGCTTCGACGGCGCTGGTGCCGGAACCGGTCAACGTGACCGCCGAAAAGTCTTCGGCCAGTTCGTCATAGAGGTGCGTAATGCGCCGATTGATTTCCTGCATCAGAGCTGCGAACTCGGGTTCACGATGACACCAGTCGCCGGCAGTCAACGCAGCGCGCACCCGATCCGTCAGCGTGACCGGGCCCGGGTTCAACAGGATCATGCGTGGTTCCGTCATCTTTGGTTACTTAAGCCCCGGCGGCCAGGTGCGCACGCAGACGCGCGGCAACCTCGGATGGCGAACATGTCGGTCGCGGCAAGTTGTCGGGAACGCCGGGTACGATCGGCACATAAATAAAAGTCAGTTTATCCGGCGCGCCGCGCAGCAAGGTGGCCAATTCATCGGGTGTGCCGGCAGCCGCGATCTGCGGATAGCCGCAAGCGGCCGCGATGCCCGTGAAATCGATCGAAACGGACACGGTTGTCTGCCCGCCGGTCGATTCATGGATGCCGTTGTCGAGCAGCACATGCACGAGCCTGGCCGGACGTTCGGAGCCTATCGTCGCCAGTGCGCCGAGCCGCATCAGGGCGGCGCCGTCGCCGTCGAGCACAATGATGCGCCGGTCCGGTTGTGCCAGGGCCAGGCCGAGGCCGAGGCTGGCGACGCAACCCATCGAACCTGCCATGTATATCTGGTTTGGCCGGTCGTCGAGTGCGCAGAGCTCCCTACCGGTGTAGCCGGTCGTCGCGACGACGATATCGCGCAATCCCGTCGCCGCCTGCACGGCACCCAGCATATCGCGGCGCGATGCCGCGGGCGCCGGGCACGGCACCGCAGAGGCACCCGGTGCCCGCGCATCCGGCCTGGCCTGCAGCGGATTCTGCGCCACGCTGCCCTTGCGCATGATCAGCGCGTAGGGACGTCCGTGCGCGGTCAGGTGTTCATCCGCGCGTGCGAGTGCGGGCTCGATGTCTGCATCCTCGGTCGGGAACCAGGCCCATGGAATCTCCATCAATTCCAGCAGCCGGGCCGTGATCTGCCCCATCAACTCGTGCTGCGGCTCGTCCGGCGCGCCGCCGGGCTCACCGCGCAGCGTCACGATGACCAATACCGGAATATTGAAGGTGTGCGTCAGCGAGGTCAGCGGATTCACCGTGTTGCCGAGCCCCGAGTTCTGCAGCATGACGACGCCGCGGCGTCCGCCGAGCTCGGCGCCGGCCGCAATCGCGACGGCATCGCCTTCGTTGGCGACACCGATATAATCGAGACCGTCCGCGTCGATGACGTAGTTAATGAATGGCTTCAGGTACGAACACGGCACCCCGGTATAGAGGTCGAAGCCGAGCGCACGCGCACAGCCGACGAATCGCGCCGCCTCGATCATGCGAAGCTGCCCGCCGCGAGCACGTCATCGAGACTGTCGACATCGAGCCAGTGACCGGTCGTATATGTCACGCGGATTTTCCGGCCGCGACGCACCCACGCGTCAAACAGGTGGTGCAGCTTCATCTTCCGGTTCGCGGGTTCCGCCGCCAACTCATCGACCAGCGCACGCAGTTCGGGCAGTGCCGCCGCCGCGATGCGTACGATACCCATCCACTCGCCGTGGATGTCGGCTTCCGGCAGGGTTTCGCCCGCCTGCGCAAGATAGATCTTGCGATAGAACGCCTGCCGCGAATGCGGCTCGCTGCAGCGAACGTAATCGGCCGCGCGCCCGCGATTGACCGATTCGGACCAGTTCGTATCGACGGCGATGACGATGTCGTCATCCGGCTCGGCCAGACTGTCGACGATATAGCGCTTGAAAATCACGTCGCCGAAAGATACGAACAAGTCGCATTCGTCACGCGACTCGCCGACATCGGCATCGAGCGCGCACTTCAGCGAGATCAACTCGCCGCTGTCCGCAAAGGCCTCGTTCGCGACGTAGTTCAGCCCCGGCAGATCGACCGCCTCCGGCCGGTAACCCCGGACGACCGTGATGTTCTTAATGCCGGCCGAGTTGTACGCCGCGACGATGTGGCCGAGCAACGGCTGACCGCGAATCTCGACCATAGTTTTCGGCCGTGTGTTGGTCAGATCGCCGAGCGCCGCACCGCGTGACGCGGCGAGAATCACGGCACGCGTGGTCTGCCCGCGCTTCGGCAGATACCGCTCCTCGGCATCCTGCAACTCCGATGCGCCCTGCAGGCGGAAGATCTCCCTGACCGGCGCGATCTCGTCCTCGATGGACAGCAGGCTCTGCTCGGCCGCGAGCGTTTCGGCCGTATTCTTCATCGCGACCATGGCAGCGCGCAGAATATGATTGGCCCAGATCGCAATCGAGAACCCGGCTTCGCGAAGCACCTCGGTCGGCGTCGCATAGTACTTCGTCGGCACGATGACGACCGGGCTGCGATCCGCCCATTCTTTCTTGAAGGCGAGTATCTCGGTCGGCACGCTCAGTGCGCTGTGAATCAGGATGCCGTCCGAACCCGCCTCGTGATAGGCCTCGGCCCGGCGCAGTGCCTCGCCGAGACCCCAGCCGGCGATGAATGCCTCGACGCGCGTGATAATCGCGAACTCGTCGTCGGCCTGCGCGTCCTTGCCGGCCTTAATGCGGCTGCAGAACTCGTCGATCTCGGCAAGTTGCTGTTTGTCGCCGTCGATGAAGCTATTGGTCTTCGGGTACAGCTTGTCCTCGATACAAACCGCGGCAATGCCCCGCTGTTCGAGCTTGCGCACGAGGCGCCGGACATTATTGAAGTTGCCGTATCCGGTATCCCCGTCCAGCAGGATCGGGATACTCGTCGCATCGGCCATGAACTCGAGCATATCGAGCACCTGAGTCCAGCTCATCTCGTTGCTGTCGCGTACGCCGTACTGCGCCGACATGCACAGGCCGCCGGCCCACAGGCCCTTGAAGCCAGCCTCCTCTCCGATCTTGGCGCTGATGCCATTGTGCGCTTCGAGCAAAAACTCGAGTTCGTCACCGGCGAGCAGGCGCCGGAACTGCGTGGTTTTTTTCATAAGGTGTCCGTCAGGGAAAAGGTATCCGGAAAAGGTGTCAGACACCTTACTTAAACGCGGTAATGATATTCCTTGCCTGCTTCACGCTCGATATCGGGCGGATAGCTGGCGCGTTTGTCAGCATAGTACTGCGCGAGGTGATCGCCCTCGCTGGCCTTATTATAGGTATAATACAGAACCCGCCGCGGCGCGGCGCTGCGATTCGGAGCCGACTGGTGGGGAATGAACGAATCGAAAAACACGACATCGCCAGGTTCGGACTCAACCGGCACGAACTCGATGCCGGCGAGGCTCTCGTCGGTCAGCGGCGTCCACTCGTCACCAATCAGGTCCTGGCCGCGGAACCCGCGCGCTATTTCGAGGCAACCGTTCTCGATCGTGGTCCGGTCGATCGTCACCAGCGACGTAATATGCAGCTGCGCATAACGCGCCCAGCCGGCCTGCACGTCCTGATGCGGCGCGAAGCCGCCGCCGCCGGGCAGTTTGTAGTTGATCTTGTCCTTGAACAGCACGGCGGGCTCACCGAACAACTGGGCGCAGGCGCCTTGCATCTTCGGCCCGGCCGCCAGCCGCGCCAGACCCGCGTGATACGGCGGCACATTCTCGATGCGATTGAGCAGTCGCTTGCCCGGCTCGTCGCAGCTCTCCTCGAAATACATCATGAATTTCCCCGGAGTCTCGGGCCAGTCGTGAATCGCCCGGGCCCAGTCGACGAGGTCGGCCACCTCGGCCGCATCGTATAGTCCCGGCACGATGACGTAGCCGTCGCGGCGGAAAGCCCCGACCTGTGCACCGGTCAGTGGACCGGGCAAAAGGCTCGTGGATTCATCAAGATAATTCACTTTCTAAATATCCTTTAATTAATTGATTAAACACTATTTATTTATCTGCATATTTGTCACCGGCCACCAGCATCGCAGCCGTGCCGATGAGCTCGTTGACCTCGTTGAAGTTGAACATCCGGTCGATGATCCCGGCGGTCGAACCGTCGCGCATCAGCGCGTCGAGGTAACCGGCTGCGGCACGACTCAGCACCCGGACCATGGCACCCGGGAAGATGACGACCTGAAAGCCGAGCGCACCCAACTCGTCGACACTGTGCAGAGGCGTCTTGCCCCCCTCGACCATGTTCACCAGCAGCGGGATCTGCGGCCCGAGCGTCTCGCCGACGCGCGCCAGCTGCACATCGTCGAGCGGCGACTCGATAAACAGAACGTCGGCGCCAGCCTCGATGAATGCCGCGCCCCGGTCCAGCGCCTCGTCCAGACCGCAAACCGTGATCGCGTCGGTGCGAGCCACGATAAGCATGTCCGGATTCTCTCGCGCATCCTGCGCCGCGTGAATCTTGCCGACCATCTCGCCGACGGACACCAGCGTCTTGCCATCGAGGTGACCGCAACGCTTCGGCAGGGTCTGGTCCTCCAGTTGAATACCCGAAGCGCCCATGCGCTCGAACAGCTTCACGGTGCGCTGAACATTCAGCGCATTGCCGAAGCCGGTGTCGCCGTCGACGATCAGCGGAATGTCGATGCGCTCGCGGATGTTGCTGATCGTACTGGCAACCTCGGTCATGGTCGTCAGCCCGATGTCCGGACAGCCGAGCCGCGTGAACGCGACGCTCGCACCGCTCAGGTAGGCACAGGCGAAACCAGCCTGTTGCACCTGCAGCGCGGTCAGGGCATCATACACGCCGGGCGCGATGAATGCCGGGCCGGTCAGGAGTTCGCGCAAGTGCGTTGCGTGAGACATTTCTATATATCCTTATTCGCTATTCTGTGTTTAAGCCAGGGCATGAGACCGCCGGCACTGACCATCGCCATCAGGTGCGCGGGCAGGCCCGCAACCTGATAACGGTGGCCGGTGGTCAGATTCTCGACGACACCAGCCACCGAGTCCACCTGCAACTCGTCACCCGCATTGATTTCCCCAGACGCGGGGAAAATCAATGTGGGTATGCCGAAGTTCAACGCATTGCGGTAAAAAATTCGTCCGTACGACTGCGCCAGAATCGCACCGATACCGAGGTGCTGCAGGGCCATCGCGGCCTGCTCGCGGGCCGAGCCGATCCCGAAGTTGCGGCCGGCAACGACGATGTCGCCGGCGGCGACGTTCGGCGCGAAGTCCGGAGCAATCGCCTCCATGCAATGCCTGGCCATCTCTTCCATCGACGACTTGAAGTAGAGACCGGGCGCCATAACATCGGTGTTGACGCCGTCGCCGAAGATCCATGCCCTGCCCCGGCTCATGACAAGAACTCGCGCGGATCGGTGATCCGGCCCGCGACCGCCGCGGCCGCCACCGAATACGGCGAGCCGAGATATACCTGCGCTGAATTCGCGCCCATGCGGCCCCTGAAGTTACGATTCGTCGACGAGATGCAGACCTCCTCCTCGGCCAGAATCCCGGCGCCCAGCGCGGCGCAGGCGCCACAGCCGGTGGGCAACAAGTAGGCGCCGGCCGCGGTGAGGGTCTGCAGCGTGCCGTCGGCCGCGGCATCGCGGATGACTTTCTGCGACGCCGGAGCGATCAACAGGCGCGTGCCAGCCGCGACCTTCCTGCCGGTCAGAACCTCCGCTGCCATCCGCAGGTCCGTCAGCTTCGCGCCGACACAGGCGCCGATGTACGCCTGGTCGATCGCCACGTTCAGGTAATCACCCACCGCGCCGGAGTTCTCCGGCGAATGCGGCGCGGCAATCTGTGGTGCAAGCACAGCCGCGTCGAATACGTGGGTGACGAGATATTGTGCGTCCGCGTCACTGCGCCAGTTCAGCGCATCGGCCGCAGGTTCCTGCCCGCCGGCGCGGATCGATTCCAGCGTCGTCTCATCCGGCTCGATGATGCCGGTCTCGGCGCCGAGTTCGGCCGCCATGTTCGTCAGGACGACGCGTTCGCTCATCGACATCGCCTCGACCGTGTCGCCACCATACTCGATGACCCGGGACGCGTTATCGATACCCAACTCGCGACACAGGAACAGCATGATGTCCTTGGCGACGACGCCGGTGCCGAACGCACCGAACCAGTTCACACGGATGGTCTCCGGCACCTGCATCCAGATCTCGCCGGTCACGACGACGCCGGTCATCTCGATCGCACCGAAGCCGGCCATGTAACACCCGAACGCACCGCCGTTGCTCGAATGCGAATCACCGCCGACCATGAACATGCCGGGCTGTGCGAGCCCGTGCTCGGCGAGAATGACATGGCCGATGCCCTGCATATCGAAAAAACGCGGGATCCGGTATGCCGCGACGAATTCGCGGGTCAGCTTCAGGATGGCGGCCGACGCCGCATCGACGGCCGGCGTGAAGTGGTCGGTAACGACGACGATCTTGTCCGGGTCCCAGACCCCTACGCCCAGTTCCCGGAGCCGCGGCCAGATACGGCGGGGGCCACCGGAATCGAGCAGCAATGCGAGGTCCACCTGACAGGTGACGATCTCGCCGGGCGTGACCTGGTCGCGGCCGGAAGCGCGCGCGATGATTTTTTGCTGCAGAGTCAGTCCCATAGGGCATCAATAATAAAAGAGTTCAGCCGCCGCGCCATACGAAACGATCAATAACATCCGACCAGCCGGGCCCGCTGCGCGGCCAGCGCGGCAATGCTATCGAGCAGCGGCGTCGCCAGTCCATAACGCCGGGCCAGCTCGGTGATCGCGAACACGATCGGGTCGAGTTCGACGCTCCGCCCGGCATCGAGATCCTGGAGCATCGAAGTCCGGTGCGCGCCGAACGGGCGCGTCGCCGCCAGCAGCTGCGCGGGTTCGAGCGGCAGTGTCACGCCCAGCGCGGCGGCGACGGTGACCGACTCGTTCATCATCGCCTGCAGCAGGCCGCTCACCGCCGGATCGTCCAGCATCTTGCCGATCGTGCCGCCGGTCAGGATGCTGACCGGATTGTACGCCGCGTTCGCGACCAGCTTCAGCCAGATCTCGGCGCGGATATCCCCGGCGAGCGGCGCATCGAACCCGGCGCCCGCAAGAATATTCGCAAGCTCGATGCTGCGCGGGCCGACCGCATCGACCACCGGTTCACCGAGCGAGAAACGATCGCCAAACACGTGTGCGACGACACCCGGTTCGATAACCCGGGCCGCCGGATACACGACACAGCCGAGCGCCCGCTCCGGACCGATGGTACACCACAGTCGGCCGCCCGGATCAACACTCTCCAGCGTCTCGTCCCGGCCGTCGGTCGAGGCGCCGTAGAAATACCACCACGGCAGGCCATTGCACGCGGTAACGACGGTGGTATCCGGGCCCAGCAACGGCCCGATGGACTGGACGATCCCGGGTAATGCATGCGATTTCAGGGTTAGTAGTACGAAGTCCTGAATGCCGGCCTCGGCCGGCGAGTCGACGCAGGAGAACCGCGCGGTGCGGCGCTCGCCGTCGGCGACCAGCGTCAGACCCTGCTCGCGGATGGCATCGAGTTGTGCGCCGCGGGCAATGCCGGTGACCTGCTCGCCGGCCAGCGCGAGGCGCGCTGCCAGCAGGCCGCCGATCGCGCCAACCCCGTAGATGCAGATTCTGGCCAAGTATCCTTTGCCTCAGGTCGACTCCGCGCCGACTTCACGTCGATGCCTCAAATTACCGTCCCCCATCAACCGTGATGTCAGCCAAGGATCGCCTGCATCTTCTCGGCAATCTGCTTGACCTTCTCCGGATCGGCCTGGCTGACCTCGGCGTAGTCGTCGAAACGCTCCGGCACCTTGATCAGCGCATCGATGCCCATCTGCTCGGATTTGACAGCGAAGCCATGCGGGCCTTTCGGCGCCGACGGGTCGAGGATCATCGCCTGCGCGGACTGGTTGATGATGATGTCGCTGTAGGGCTGAACGCGGGTCTGTATCGCCCACTCGACCGAATTCAGATCGTACGGGTCGACATCCGGACCGACGACGATGACGATCTTCGCAACCCGACCCCAGCGCCCCTGCGCACCCCAGACGGCGTTCAGGATAAACTTGCCGAAATACGGATGCGGCTTTCTGGCGCCATCGACGGTCAATTGCACGATGTAGGTCATGTTCGGCGTCACGACAACGTCCTTGACCTCCGGAATTTTTGCCTGCAGGTCGGCAAGCACCTCGCCCTCGACCGGCATCAGGCCGATGTAGTTGTGATCGAACGGCGGCATCATCTCCATCGTGCCGTACCAGTACGGCTTGTCCCGATGCGTGATGCAATCGACGTCGATCGCAGGGAAGGTCTGCACCTTGTCGTAGTAACCGACGGAGTTGGAGTGCCAGCCGATGGTCTCGTCGTCCGCGTCCGGCGGGATCGTGCACTCGATAACCCATTCGGCGCAGGCCGGAACTTCAAGATCAGATGTCTCCGCCTTGACCAGTTCGACGGGCGCGCCGCGCAGACCGCCGGCGAACGCGTACTCGTCATGACCCGCCGGGATCGCGGTACACGCGGCCAGGTGAATGGCCGGATCGCACATGACTGCCACCGCAATCTTCAGCGGCTTGCCCAGCGCGCGCGCCTTGGCCAGGTGCAGGCCGATATGGCTCATCGGCGGATTCCAGAAGGCGAAAATCGACAACTGTTTTTTCTGCCGCTCCTCGGAATACGAACCGCCGGTCGGGTGATCGGCATTGAAGAACTGGGTCAGCCGGTACCAGCCGACGTTGCGCTCGCCCGTCTCCGGGTCTTCGCTGACGACTACTCCGCCGCAGATATAGGACGCGCCTTCCTTGCCGAACCACATCGTCGGCAACTGCTTGTCGAGAGAAATATCTTCCTTGGCAATAACATTCTGTTTGCATACCGCGTCGGCCCGGTCGACGAGCACCGGCTTGTGCCAGGATGATTCGTCTGACAGCACGGCCGCGTGCTTTTTCTTTGCCTCGAGCGGATCGGACTCGCCGAGGGTCAGCGCCGTGCGCTCGCGCGTCCCGAACGGATTGAAGATAACCGGTATGTCAGGCGTGTTGTAACCGATCAGGTTTCTCAGAATCAGGCCAGGCCCGTCGATCTCGGCCAGGTGCCGCATCAGGCTTTGAAGTTCATTGTTACCGCGCTCGACATTCAGAGGGATGTCGACCTGCTTGAGCTGACCCTTCTCCTCCAGCATGCGAAGAAAATCGCGCATGTCTTTGAAAGCCATCTATATTATCTCCGTTCGATTCTGATTGTTCTGGGCGAGTCGCAGCCGTTCCGACCGCGAACCATAGCATTTATCAGTATAGCGGGCAGTACCATCAAGCCATGCGAGACTGAAACCGTCCGCCTGCTGCACCCGCCCGGGCCGGCTCCCGGAAGGCGCGACGAGGCCCGTCCCGGCCGCCTCCCTTGCGCCCGTTTGGGGTTATAATCCCGCCGCCGAGCAGATCCGGCCGTTTGCCGCGAGCAACCCGCCACTCAAAGACCCCACGGTAAAATCATAAATTTGTCAGCAGTTTGTCTCGTGCGCCGATGACAATACGCCTGGCCGCTGACTATCGAAACGTTAAAATCAGGAAGGAACGATGCCCGAGTTAACAGGAAAGGTCGCGATTATCACGGGGTCGGCGACCGGCGTGGGCGCCGCCGCCGCCATCTTGCTGGCCGAACGCGGCATTAATGTCGTCATCAATTACACCCGCAGTCACGATGAGGCAGAAGCGACCGCCGCGACCTGCCGCGAGAAAGGCGTCGAGGCCATCACGGTCCGGGCCGACGTATCCGAAGACGCCGACTGTAAACGCATGGTGCAAGAAGCGATCGACAAGTGGGGCCGTATCGATTACCTGATCAATAACGCGGCGCGCACGAAGTTCAACCCGTTCCCGAATCTGGATGGCGTCGACAAGGACGACTTCCTGAACATCTACGCCGTCAATGTCGTCGGCGCTTACCAGATGGTTCGCGCGGTCGAGCCGCACATGCGCAAACTCGGCCGCGGCGCGATCGTCAACGACTCATCGATCGGCGGGGTAACCGGCATCGCCTCATCGATACCCTATGCCGCCTCGAAGGCCGCGCTGAACCTGATGACGAAGTCCCTGGCCCATGTACTCGGCCCGGAGATCCGCATCAACGCCGTCGTGCCGGGTATGATCCAGACGCGCTGGCTGAAGGGCGGGCTCGGCGACGAGCAGTACGAGGCCATGCTCGAAACGACGGCCGCGACCCTGCCGCTGCGTGAAGTTGCGACAGCCGAGGATATTGCCGAGACGCTCATCTGGTTCCTGATCGGTGCAGGCTCGAGGCTGATCACCGGCGAGACGCTGATCGTCGACAGCGGCATACACCTCGGCCGGTTGCCGCCCTACGCGGGCGGCGAGGAACCGTAGGCACCCGCGCCGTCACGACGGCGGGTCGCCCGCAGCAAAGTTTCACGCAGCATCACGGGTCTGAGCAAATGCTGCGATACAAGATGGTACAAACCCGGATATTATGAAGACTGGGATATTGCGAGTGAATCATGGCCGATGTAAAAAAGATTTTCGTCATACTGGATCCGACCACCATGGAGCAATCCTCCCTGATCGTGGCCGAATCGATGGCCCGGGCGTTCAATGCCCAGCGCAGCCAGGTGGCCACGTTGCACGTGTATTGCTGCGTAGACGAGAAGTCGATCCGGGCGGAAGCCGGGGTGGAACCGGGCCAGGTCCATACCGAAACACGCGAACGCATGTCCGATTGGGTCGAACGCCTGGTTGCGCCGGCCCGTTCGCTCGGCCTGACCGTCGACACCGAAGTGGAAATCAGCCCGGACTGGCGCAAAGCAATCGTCGCGGCGGTTGCGCGCCAGAACTGCATGCTGGCCATCAAGGGCATGTCACAGCATCTGAAACTGACACGCCTGTTCCGGGATACCTCCGACTGGCAATTGATCCGTGATTCGGCCT
>SMWD01000123.1 GCA_004357495.1 Gammaproteobacteria bacterium | reverse complement strand
TGTTAAGTGTTCTGGGATTGGCCGACGACATCGCGAAGGTGGCCAATGACGATGAATTGGGCCGCAAACTGCAAGACATCAAACTCGCGGGCACGCGCGATGAGCGGTGAAGTGTTTATCTTTGCCGACTGGGAACAGTTCGATGAGCCCGCGTTCGTGGGCACGCTGCGGTCGACAACCATCAAGAGCAAGGAACACTTCAGTTTCGCTTATGCGGATGCGTGGCTCACCTCGGAGCTTGCGCAACAGCTGGACCCCGATCTCCAGCTGTATCCCGGAGATCAGCATGCGAAGGATGCAAAAAACTTCCGTGCGTTTCTGGACTCCTGCCCGGACAGATGGGGGCGCATGTTGATGAAGCGTCGAGAAGCGGTGCTGGCACACCGGGACAATCGCCGCGCGCGCGTTCTGAACGAGCTTGATTATTTGCTGGGGGTCCATGATTTCTACCGGATGGGAGCGCTCCGTTTCAAGCGGTCGATGGATGGGCCATTTCTCGACAACGACGACCAGCTGGCTGCGCCCCCGTTTGCGCGGCTCGGAGAACTTGAGCAGGCCGTGCGCCGCATCGAAGAGCAAAGCGACCCCGATGATCCGGATTATCGGCAGTGGCTCTACCTGCTGATTGCTCCAGGTTCTTCGCTAGGGGGCGCGCGTCCGAAAGCGAGCGTGATAGACGAAAACAACGCGCTATGGATAGCCAAGTTTCCCAGCCGGCAGGATGAATACGACGTGGCCGCGTGGGAGTACGTGGTACACAAACTGGCTCTGAGGGCCGGTATCTCCATGTCTCAATGCCGGGTCGAAACACTCAAGGGTCCGTATCGCACATTTATCACGCAACGCTTTGACCGGACGCCCCAGAGCCGCCTGCACTTCTCATCCGCCATGACACAACTCGGGTACTACGATGGAGACGATGATGCCAGTTATCTCGAGCTGGCCGAGTTTCTGGTGAACGACGGGAGTGATACCGAAGCCGACCTGGCGCAACTGTGGCGCCGTATTATTTTCAGTATCGCCGTGTCGAATACCGACGATCACTTGCGCAACCACGGTTTTATCTACCAAAAAGGCGGCTGGAAACTCTCACCGGCTTACGACATCAACCCGGTCACACCGGCAGCCGGCTTGCATCTGTTTATTACCGATAACGATAATCGTCTGGACTATGCTTTGGCGATGGATGTCATCGATTTTTTTCGCCTGCAGCGGTCTGAGGCAATGAAAATTCAGGACGAGGTTCTGGCCGCCGCAGGCAACTGGCGAACCGAGGCTGCAGCCTTAAAGATTGGTCGCGCAGAACAGAACCAAATGGCCGACGCATTCAATGTTTAGCGGGGCTGTTCGACCGTGTGACGGCATGCTTCGCGCCGGCAAAGGGCTTTCCGCTTGCACGCCGGCCGCCGGCCGCTATAGTGGCCCGGTCTTTTTTGTATGGCTACACAGCATACTCATGATTATAGAAGGTCAAATCTGATGTCGGGTCCCCTGGAAGGCGTACGAATTCTCGAGTTAACCGCCGTGGTGCTGGGCCCCTGGGCATGCCAGATACTCGCGGACATGGGGGCCGAGGTCATCAAGGTCGAGCCGCCGCGCGGCGACAGCAACCGGTCGTTAGGGGCGTCCCGCAACCCGAAAATGGCGGCGCTGTATCTGACCTGCAACCGCAACAAGCGGAGTATTGTTCTGGACCTGAAGCAGGCATCGGGCCGTGAGGCGCTGCTGAAAATCGCCGCAGACTGCGATGTGCTGATTCACAATAATCGCCCGCAAGTCATGGTCAAGCTCGGTCTCGACTATGCGGACCTCAAGGCGGTCAATCCGCGCATTATTTACTGCGGCAGCTATGGCTACGGCAAGGCCGGGCCATACGGCAGCAAGGGTGCACTGGATGACTCGATCCAGGCCGTCAGCGGCATCGCGGCGTTGAATGAGATGGTGCTCGGCGAGCCGCGTTACCTGCCGACCATCGTTGCGGACAAAACCACCGCGATGGCGGTCGTGTTCGCCGTCACATCGGCGCTTTATTACCGCGAGAAGACCGGTATCGGCCAGCAACTCGAGGTGCCGATGTTCGAGACCATGGTGTACTACGTGATGGCCGAGCATCTGTGGGGCATGACGTTCGAGCCGCCGCTCGGCACGGCCGGCTACACGCGCCTGATGAGCCACCACCGCAAGCCCTATAAGACCAAGGACGGCTATATCGCGATCTTGCCGTATCTCGACAGTCATTGGGAGACGTTCTGCAAGCTGGCGGGCCGCGAGGAACTCCTGGACGACGACCGGTTCCGTACGCTGGCGGATCGCGTGCAAAACATCGACGACACGTATCAGGAAACCGCCACCACGATGGCGACGCGCACGACGGACGAGTGGCTGGAAATTTTTGGCGACACGAGCGTGCCGACGATCGTCGTCAATACGCTGGAAGGGCTCATGACGGACCCGCACCTCGAGGCGATCGGCTATTGGCAGCTGATCGAGCACCCGACCGAAGGCATGCTGCGCATGCCGAGCTTCCCCGTCAACTTTTCCGAATCGCCGGCGAAGATTCGTAATCTGGCGCCGCGCCTCGGCGAGAACAGTGTCGAGATTCTGCGCGAGGCCGGTATTGCCGAGCAGCAGATCGACGCGATGATCGAGTCGGGCACCACCATCGACGCTCAGTCTTCCAGGCCGTAGATCCTCAGCGCATTGTCGCGCATCAGCTTGCGGCGCACCGCCGGCTTCAGGCCAAGCGCGTCGATGTCTTCGATCGTGCGGCCGAAGGGCAACACCGGGTAGTCCGTGCCGAAGATCACCTTGTCCTGGCCGAATGAATTGATGAAATGCGTAAAACTCTCGGGCCAGTACTTCGGCCGGTGCGCATCGCAGCCGATATACACATGCTCGTGTTTCCACGCCATCGCGATCATTTCGTCGTGCCATGGAATGCCGACGTGAATGCCGATTAACTTCAGTTCGGGAAAGTCGCAGGCGACCGGGTCGAGAGAAATCGGCCGGCCGACGCTCTGGCACGGGAAATCTTTCGCATAGATCATCGACTGGCCGACCTGCATCTGGATCGGCACGCCCAGTTCCCAGCATTTGGCATAAAACGGATAGTACTTGCGATGATCGGGCGCCAGCTCGAACCAGTGCGGGTACAGGTGGGCGCCGACGAAGCCCATGTTGGTGATTGCATCCTCGAACGCCTTGACGCCACGCATGCCGTCATACGGGTCGATGCCGGCCAAGCCGTACAGCCGCTGCGGAAATTTCTCACAGGCCCGGGCGACGATCTCGTAAGGCATGTGATAGCAGCCGGGCAAGCCGGGGCGGCCACTGTGGGCCGCAATCAGGAAGGCTTTCTCGATGTGGGCGTCATCGAGTGTCGCGATCAGTTGCTCGACGCTCAGCGGCCCCATCATGCCGCTATCGGCTTTCATCTTGCTGACGAAAAAATCATCCCCCCAGCCGGGCCGCTGGCGCAAGGCTTCTTCCGTCCAGATATTTACGACGGTGTCGATGGCTTGGTAATCAACGGCTTCGGCGGTCATCTTCACTGTTCCTGAGTGGTTGGCGGCTGGGCAGGGCGCGAAGATAGCAGATATCTGCGGGTGGGTGTGGCCGTCCTCTGCCACACCGGAAGCGTCGTTGTCTAACGACGAATACCGGATTTTTCAAAAAAAAACCAAAAAAATAAAAAATAATTTTTGCCGCAGCGACGCGTTTTTAACTTAATCAGCAGCAAAAATCGCACGTCACGCCGACCTGGCTGGTACGCCAAATTGCCCCGCAGCGCACGCAGTCAAACGCGTTATGCATGCACCGAAGCGGGTTGCCGGTGCCTTGATCGGGCCTGAAAAAATCCGCAGATTTGACATAATAGAAACGTTGATATCTGCAGGCTTTTGCAGTAATATTTTGCATGCGTCATCGGGACCCGCCGGGTCTGAGAGCCAACCAGGCAATCAACCCGGCGGGATTTCCTCCGAGAAACTCTATAAAAATATGGGTTTGCCGGAAATACTCTCCAACAGACCCAGATAGCGCATGAATAACAAATGCTTATAAGGGGGCATCTGTATCAGCAAAAGCAAATAATCCACGTCGACATCTGCGGTATTTAAGCGAAATCCGTGTGTTGATATTTTCTATCACTTTCATTTTACTCAATAAGTTAGCAGGTAAATACGAGAATAAATGTAAAGATTAAGGGGTAAAATTTGTGCGCAGTTACGATTTAACCGAATTGGAAGAGATGTCCGCGTTGTCGCGACGGACGATCTCGGACTACATCTCCAGGGGGCTGTTAGCCGGCCCATCCCACCGCGGACGCGGTGCCCGCTACCCACAACGTGATCTGGACGCGCTCCGGCTGATCCCGAAGCTGCGTACCGTTCTGAAGCCGGAGTTTCCGAACCTGAATTCCGTGCGTATTTTCCTCGATGCGCTGACCATTGCCGACTTGCGCCACCTCGTGCGGTTGTCGAATGAGCGTGTTTTCGAGGTCGAGGTGCGGCGTATCCGGGTTCTCAACCGCTTGAAGCCATTTCTGCCGGCGGTGCCGCCGGAGGCCATTGCGCTGGCAATGAACCGGCTGACACCCGAGCAGATTTGCGGCGTCGACCGCGGCCAGATTCAGATCGGTTCGCTGCTGGATATCGAGCGCATTTCGAGCATGAGCGACCTGCGCATGCATGAAGCCGAAGCCCGGAACCATAGCTATGCAAACGACAGCTATGCGTATACCCGGAGCGAAGACATGCCGAGCGAGTCTGGCCCGAACGGTGAGGCCGCGGTCGCTAACGGCAACGGGAGTGCGCAGAGCAACGGTAGCGGCAGCAGCGACGAGCGCTGGGAGCGGTTTGGTAATTCAACCGTGCAGGTGCGGATCGAAAAAACCGCCTTGAGTAACGTCCGGGCGGGGCCGAGCCTGTCAGACACTATTCGTGATTTCGCACAACAAATAGAGACGCTATTGAAAGCATCCAGTTAAGTAATCGGGAATACAGGCAAAAGGAAAATCTGCGCGTCGCGTCGGTGCGCATTGCGAGGCAGAAGTACGATGAAAAGAATAATCGACAGAACAATAACCAGAACGATCAGGACAACGAAAAATCACTGCACACTGGTAACGCTGGCCGCGACATTGATGCTATCGGCCGGTAGCGCAAATGCATTTACCCTCGGTTTGAATTTTGCCGACGTGGCAAAGAGCGTTGCCGCCGTGGCGCGCGCATCTGCGTCAGGCAGGAGTTCCGGCTCGGCCGCTGGCGTAGGGCTGCCAGACGTGCAGCACGGGTTGACGCTCTGGTCAAACTTCCCGCGCCGCGGGCCGGCGCGACGCCATAGCCCGAGCACTAACGCGGCCGTGACGCTGGCCATCGCTGCGGATTCGGCGCCGGGCGCGGGGCGCTGGTTGCGGCACCGTGCGCGGCAGGCAGCCGGTTCGGCACTGAATACGCCGATGCAGGGCGATATCGAGGTTGCATTCCTCGGTATCGACGGCCTGGCCAATTTGCACCTCCTCAAGGAAAGGTTCCTGCGCAGCTTCGTGTTCGGCTGGCGCTTCCAACGCTGGTTCGCGCAGCATGAGGCCGTCCCGGAGCCCGAGCTACCGTCTACGATCCCGCTGCCGGCGGCACTGCTGTTGCTGGGCTCCGCGCTGTTCAGCCTGGTCAGCTTCGGGCGCCGCTTGCCATCGAGGAGCCCCGCGAGATAGCCGGGCCCACACGCTACTGGCCGCCATGGGCGGGAGAGAGTGAGGCGCGCCGGTTTGTGTCTACCCCGTTTCCTCCAAACGGTCGATCGAGCAGGTTAAAGCGCTCGGTCGGCCGGTCTCCGTCACCGCCTGCTGCAATGCACATATGCGCAGCCAGCGCCCGAAAATTGGCCTCGTGCACTGGGCCCGGACAGGGGCCCGAAAAATGGGCCCAAAAAAACAACACGTTGTGCGGTATTGATCACACATCTGCCTGTCGGGAGTCGGTATACTCGCCGAGGTTTAACTAATAAGTAATTGAATGAAAGCCTGTTTCCCCGATTTATGATGAACGAACCACCGTACATGGCCGAGGAAGAAGCCGGGCTCGGCGATCTGATCGATGCACTGAAACGGCGCAAGAATCTGGCGCTGATTGCGA
>SMWD01000122.1 GCA_004357495.1 Gammaproteobacteria bacterium | reverse complement strand
TGCTCGGTCATCTTGTGGAATATAGAGTCGCGCAGAATCCCGGCGTTGTTCACCACGCCGTCGATGCGACCGTAGCGGTCAATCGCCGCCTGAATGATCGCGTGGGCGCTGTCCCATTCGGCCACGCTGTTGAAGTTGGCGATGGCCTCGCCACCGCGGGCCGTGATCTCGTCGGCGACTTCGGCGGCGGGACCCTGGTCAGCGCCCTCGCCGTCGGCGCCGCCCCCCAGGTCGTTTACCACCACCTGCGCGCCCCGGTCGGCCAGCAGCATCGCGATGGCGCGGCCGATCCCGCGGCCCGCGCCGGTGACCACGACGACCTTGCCGTCCAACATCTTCTGGTTACTCATCCTTAGCTCTCCAACGAATTCATCCGGCCGGAATCGCCACCGGGGTGCAGGGTCTATGCGGGCGGCGTCATCTCGGCGCCCGGGACCGGATTGAAATAATGGATGACGACGGCCCGCTTCGCGATCTTCCAGACCCCGTCGCGGCGTTCGAAGTCATCCGTGTAGGTCGCGCTGATCATCTGCACCACGTCGTCCGTGGTCGCGCCCATGCAGTCGACGTTGCAGACGCCGTGCGCGTGATCGGCATCACCGAAAGTCAGCCGCAGGTTCGAGGTCAGATGGTGAGTCTCACGCCAGGCGGGGTACAGGACTTCCTGGACCGCTTCGCGAATGCCGTCGTGCCCCTCGAACGTGCCGAACGGCGGGCCGATTTCCCAGACGGCGTCCGGATGCCAGATCGAGATGAAGCGGTCCCAATCACGGGTATCGAAACCCAGGCAATAGTCGGTGACCAGATCCCGCAGCGCGGCGCGGCTTTCCAACTCGTCGAGCCGCCGGGTCAGCGTGGCGATCTGCGCCTCGGCATCGTTAACGGCAGTCATACATAGGCCCCCTGACGACATCCATCGGTTTACGCCGAATCCCGGGGCTCGCCATGGGCGGCATTGGCGGCGATGTAGCCGAACGTCAGTGACATGGCGAGCGTATGACCGGCGCCAAAATACGCTTCCCTGGTCGGGCTGGCGATGCAGTTGCCCGCACCGTAGAGCCCGGGAATCGGCTTATCGTCGGTGTCGAGAATATGCGCACCTGCGTCGATGGCCGGGCCCCCGTTCGTATCGAGGGCGCCAGCGGCCAGCATGATGGCGTAGTAGGGCCCGGCATCCCTGAAGGGATGCATGTTGATGCTGGGGTTCTCGTTCGCCGGCCAGCCGGCATCCGCCTGCAGCGGAGAAAAAACCGCGTACCACTCACGGTCATAGCCGGCCGCGCCGCGCTGAAAATCCTCGTCTATGCCGGCGCGTGCAAAATCGTTGTAACGATCGATGGTGGTCTTCAGATTGGCGGCAAAAGACGAGGCCAGTGAAAATTCGCCCGTCTGCGCGGCTATCTCGCCCAGGCGTGCTTCGATGCGTGCGGCCAGCGCGTCCAGGGTTGCGCCTTCTAGCACCAGCGGTGAACCCGACGATTGCTCGGGCAACGGATAGGCGCCGCCGAAGGCCTCCGCGGTGCGCTGATCGTAGATCATGAACATCAGTTGATTCGGATACTCCGCCGCCGACGGATCGTACACGCCATGCACCTCGGTGCGGTCGTTGTAATTTCGATGCTCGTTGACCGCCCGCACGCCATGCCGATTGACCTGAAGCATCGAGTCTCCCGGCGGGAAAAAAACTCCAGAGGCCAATTCCGAACTCACCAATGCCTCTTCCAGCACAATCTGGGTACGCCAGGCGCCCGACATGTTCCCCAGCCGGGCACCGGCCGCACCGGCGATATTGATGAAATCGCCGGTGGCCATCGGACTGGCACAGGATCCATAGAGTCGATTGCGCTGGTATTTTGTTACGAATGCCGGGTTGTGGACATATCCGCCGGTCGCGAAGATCACGGCCTTGCGGGCCCGGAAGGCAACCGCCCCACCCGCGGTCTCGGCCTCCACGCCGACGGCCCGGCCCGCGGCGTCCAGCACCAGCCGGACCACGCGGTGCTCCAGAAAAACCGGCAGGCCGCGAGCCTGCAGTGCGCTGTGTAGCTGTTCCATCATATGCACGCCCAGCCCGATGCCGCCGTCCGCGGTGACGGGGCCGAGCGCACGACCGGCTGGAACCTTGTTTTCCGGCACATGGTCCAGGTAATCGGTGGCCGAGCGGTCCAGTTGGAACATGCGCCACTCGGCCAGGTTCAGCGCGCCGGTCGCGCGCAGCAGATCGACCGCATCAGCCGCGTTGTCATAGAAGGCCTCGAGCAGATCGAATTCGCCCGCGCTCAGGCCCAGGTTCGGGCCGCGCGCACTGTAGCGCTCCGGATAGGCAAATCGCGCCATGTACTCGAGGCAATCTGCCTTGCGATCCTCGATGCCCTTTGCCCTGAGCGTGAAATTATCGGGAATCCATAACACGCCCGCGGATTTCGCCGAGGTGCCGCCGACGGTCGGGGCTTTCTCGACGAGCAGGACCGCATCGCCGTTTTCATGTGCCGCCAGCGCGGCCGTCGCGGCACCAACCCCGCTGCCCACGACCACGATATCCGTTTCGTGATCCCACGGGTGGCCGGTGCGGGCATCGCATGAGCTCAGTGCCATGACGCCCAGCGAGGCCGTTGCCGCACCCGCGCCCGCGATCAGCTGCCTCCGTGTTACGGCCTCCGGCTTTCTGCTCACTCTGTAACTTCTGCGGTTGCCGCTTTTATTAACGCTGCAGTACGATGCCGGCTTTCTCCCGGTCCCAGCAATCGTCGGTAATGCCCTCGGCCTTGAGCTTGAATTTCTCTACCCGCTCGCTGGGGGTCCTCGGCATGCTGTCACGGATGGCGATGTAACGGGGCACGGCAAAATAAGCCATGCGCGTCTCACACCAGCGAATCAGCTCCTCCTCCGTCACCGCCTGCCCTTCTTTCAGAACAATGACCGCCTTGACGTCCTCTTCGCCGATATCCGCAGGCACGCCGACGACGCAGGACTCCAGCACGCCCGGGTGAGAACTGATGACAGCTTCCACCTCGAACGACGATATATTCTCACCCCGGCGACGTATGGCCTGCTTCTTCCGGTCGACGAAGAAGAAGTAGCCGTCCTTGTCCATCCGACCGAGGTCGCCGGTATGAATCCAGCCATTCTTGAATAAATCCAGCGTCGCCTCGGGCTTGTCGTAATAGCCCGTCGTGCCCACATGCATCTTGTTCGAGCGGGCGATGAATTCGCCGAGGGCTCCCGGCTCGCACTCGTTGTCGTCGTCGTCGACAATTCTGACGTCCCAGCCGGTATTGGGCTGGCCGCAGGCGCCCGCCCGGGGCTCGTCGTAGGGGCTGACCAGGCAGCAATAGCACTCGGTCATGCCGTAGACCTCCAGGATCTTCGTGTTGAAGCGATCCTGGAAGGCGTTCCACTCGTCTTCGGGCGCCGCAGCGCCCACCATCAATCGCACCGGGTTGTCGGCGTCGTTCTCCCGGACATCCTGCTTGAGCAGGATCGGAATGATCCCACCGATGTAATTGGCCTCGGTGCATTCCCAGCGCCGGCAGTCATCCCATAAGCGACTGGCCGAAAACCGCTCCACGATGACGGCCTTCGCATCGGCGAGGATGGCCGGCCCGATGGTGATGCCCTGGGCATTGCCGTGGAAAAACGGCAGCCCGGTATAGAGCACATCATCCTCGGTGTACCGCGAATACTTCACGGACTCCGCCCAGATGTCATACCAATAGTAGTGGCTGAACATCACGCCCTTGGACACGCCGGTCGTGCCCGACGTATACAGGATGGTCGCCAGGTCGCTGTAGTGCACGCTGACGTCCGGCGCGGCGGACGAATGATCCATCAGTTCGTCGAACTGCAAGCCTTCGACGCCTTGCCACTTGGGCACGGACGGATCCGTGTCCCCGGTGGTCAGAAATACTGCATGGTTGAGTTTTTTGAGGTCGCCCGAAATCTCTTCCAGCCGGTCCCGGTACTGCGTATCGGCTATCAGCACCACGCAATCGGATTGATCGATCTGGTAGGTCAGGCCGGCCCCCTTCAGCGCCACGTTGATCGGCACCTCCACGGCGCCGATCTTGTTGAGCCCGAACCAGGCATAAAGAAATTCGGGGCAGTTCGGCAACATGAGCGCCACCTTGTCGCCGTGCTGCACACCCAGCTTCAGGAAACCATTGGCCGCCTTGTTGATGCGTTCGTTGAAGTCGCCGAGCGTCAGCGGGTCATCCGCAAACTGAAACACGACGTGATCGGGATTCTGCCTGGCCTTGTCTTCGATGATGTGGCTAAGCACGCGATCATGCTGGGCGTAGTCCTGCATTTTCCAGGACGCCCATTTCTTTTCATGCCGTTCGAATTTATCGTCCCATTGGCCCATAACCATTTCCTCCAGACGATGAACGCAGTCTGACTTTTTATGATTTTAACCGGCGCAGATTGTCAGAGATCCTTGACCATATCGTAGGCCTCGCCGAACCAGACGCCGGGATCGTGGGCTTCAAGCATCTTGCCGAAGTCCCAGTTGATGATTTTGTCGGGTATCACTTTGATGATGGTTCGAAGCGGCGTATGTATAGCCGGGAAAACCGCCTCTCGTTCTTCCTGAGTTTTCAGGTCTGAGAAATACTTATAAATAATATCCCAGTGCACTTTCACCATCAGATCCTCGTCATCGGAGATTTCCGCTTTGCCAATGATCAGAATCGCCTTTTGGTGGCGAACGTTAGCTCCGTCGTTGTGAATGCTGACCGAGATTTTCGGATTCTGCTCCAGGTGGTGCACTTTATGGCGGTATTTCTTGATGCTGCTCATATGCAGAATGTCATCGATAACCACATAAAACATCGGCGTTACGATCGGGAAGCCCTTTGCGTTGACGTGGGCCATCTCGCAGTAACAGTTGTGATGAAACAGCTTTTCATACTCATCCGGCTCCATCGGGTAATCCTTGGCCACGTTAAGCTGTTCCAGCTTGACCGGATCAAATTTAGGTTTCGGGGCGTCGGACATGTGTGCCACTCCTTATTTTCCAGAGGTATTGGATGTCTACTGCCCAGAGGCAATGTTCCCGACTGACTTATTTCTCGCCCCTCGGAAAAGGTTCCGGGGCTATTCTAAATCATGGCAGGCAACCCGATGGTTGCCTGCCGTCTGCATATATCACAGTGTCACGGTCCGGCGTCTGCAGCTCCTGCCAGGTTTTTTACACCGCGCTACTGCTCACCGAATCGCATACCGATTTCCACGCCCCAGGTCCTGGGTGCCCGGGGTGCCGCATAGGACCAAAGGTTCGCCACGTCGAAGCCGATCTGGTATCCGTCTTCGTCGGTGAGGTTGCGGCCGAATACGCTGCCGTACCACTGGTTCAATTCATAGGTGAACGAGGCGTCAATCAGGGACTGGGAACTGTTGGTTAATTCCGGCTTATTAGCGAAATCCACCTCGTGCTCGTCCAGGTAACGCAGGTTAGCCCAAAGCCGGGCAGATCCCGGACCCCATGCCCAGCGATAGTCCCCCGACAGGCCAAAGGTGATTTCGGGGGCCCGGCGGAAATCGAGGTGTGAGAAGTCCGTCAAAACGGGGGGGCCTTCGTCAGGACCCGTATTCACGAGGAAGTTGTCATAATCGGCATCCAGCAGTCCCAGGCTACTGCGGATGGTCAGGCCTTCGGTAGCAAGCCAGGCGACCTCAAACTCGGCGCCTATGATGGTGGCATCGGATGCGTTGAACACCCGGGTTACCTGGCCGGTACCGCTGGTCGCCGAGGGCTGCTGGATCTCCTCCTGTTTGTCCTGGTAATCCATATAAAAAGCCGTCGCATTGAAGACCAGGGTGTCACCAAGCCAGGTTGAGCGATATCCCAACTCGAAGTTATCCACGGTTTCCGGGTCGTAGGCGTCTACGGCCGCTGGAATGGCATCGACACGGCCGTTGAACCCCCCGGCCCGGTAGCCCCGGGAGTACAGTCCGTAAACCATGGAGTCTTCGTTGATCGTATACCTCAACGCGACCTTGGGCGTGAATTCACTCCAGTCTTCTTCGGCCGTTATTGGCGTAAAAAAGTCCGCCGCACAGGGCGCTACAAACTCTGGTGGCAACACCGGCTGTCCGCAGGGCACGACGCCCCGCTGCTCCGTTTTCTTCTCATCGTCGGTAAAGCGCCCGCCCAGAGTCAGGGTCCACTTGTCCGTGAAATCGTAGTCCCCCTCGAAGAACAGGGCCCAGGAATCGCTTTCCTGCTTGCTGACCTGGGGAAGCTCGAGCAGTAGGGCCGGCCCCGCGAAACCGATCCAGCTGATCAGCGAGATCTCGTATTCGGAATCCCACAGGTAGGCGCCCACCGTGTAGACCAGTTTTCCGCCGGCGTCGTAGGTCAGGCGCAGTTCGTTGGTGAGTTGTTCGTAATCGGCCGGACGGTCCGTATGGAAGAACAGGTCGACGTGGCCGTCCCAATCGGTGATGACGGTTTCGTCAGTTTCCCAGGAGGCGCCGATGTAGTCCAGCCGGTAGTCATCATTGATATCCCAGCGCACTTCCAGCTGATGGGTGTCCGCATCGAAGGTCGAATCAAAGGGAGACTTCCCGGAGTGATCGAAATCCGGGATAGGGGTTCCGTCTGCCAGATTCAGGTTTTCAAAGGATTGGTCGACGGCATAACGATCACCCGAAATCGGTGTTCTGGTGTCCGGAGCGCAGGCGCCGAAGCCATCACAGAACAGCTGACCGGGCTGCCCCACATTCAGCAGGGTACTGCTGTCCTGATCCGTTCGCTCGATGACGCTGGTCCATTCCAGTTCCACCCCGTCCGTCGGGACCCAAAGGAAGTTGACACCAGCGGACGTGTATTCGTACTGGCCGTCGTCTCTGCCTGTCACCGTGTTGGTGAAGTACCCTTCGTCCTGGTTGCGATAGGCGCCACTCAATTTGACACCGAAGGTGTCACCGTTGCCGAAGTTCACAATACCATCCAGCACAGTCGTGTCGTAGTCACCGTACTGGGCCCGTACCTTGCCGCCTAACGTCATGGTGGGCTTGGAACGTGTCATCTTGATGACACCGCCGATGGTATTTCGTCCGAACAGTGTTCCCTGGGGACCGCGAAGCACCTCCAGGCTTTCAAGGTCGATGGCCCGGGTGATGCTCCCCGTCATGGTGCCCAGGAAAACGCCGTCCACCACCACGCCAACGGCCGGGTCAAAGTTTTTCTCGACCTCGGAAACCCCGATACCCCGGATGTAAACTGCGGCGACACCGCCGGGTCCCTGGTTGGTGTCATCAAGCAACGTATTCGGTGAGATGTAGATAAGATCGCGAACATCCGTGGCGAAATTGGCCTTGATGTCCTGCTGACTCATCGCGCTGACCGACAAGGCGACATCCTGAAGGTTTTCCACCCGTTTGCGGGCGGTGACCGTTATTTCTTCAAGAACATTCGCGTCCTGCGCAACCACCATGACCGGTGTTGACAAGCCCACAATTGCGGCGACCGCGATGGCCGCACTCCGATAACCCCAGCCCTGCGTTGAATTCATCACCTTATCCCCCCATTTGGACAGCTTGACATACACAACATTGCAGCCGTTGCCTCCGCAACGCCCCTGCAAACTTGAATTTTATTCAAAGTTTCCACAGAATATGTCAACTTGTCAAGTTCCGGGCCGTCACCCGACCCTTGCGGTACAGGGATGAACAACGCTCTAGGTGATGGGGATCCTGGCCCGCTTGCCGAACCGAGGTAGAAATGTCTGACATCAACACAGAACGACGAGGTGAAGTTGCCTGGATTCGGCTGAACCGGCCGGAGCGCATGAACGCCTACGATGCGAAGATGGCGCAGGCCCTCATCGAAGCCATAGAAGCCGCCGTCGACAGCGGCGTAATCGTGATCACCGGCACCGGCAGAGCCTTTTGCGCCGGGGGTTACCTTGCCAACCTGAGCGATCCGGATCCGGCCGAGTTGCGCAGCATGTTTTACGGCTCGCTGCGTCTGTACGAAGCCATCCGCACCAGCCCGCGCCCGGTCATCGCGGCCGTCAACGGCGCCGCCGCCGGCGGCGGCAACGAACTGGTCATCTGCTGTGATCTCGCGATCGCGGCGGAGCATGCCACCTTCGGCCAGACCGGAGTCAAGATCGGCAGTGCGCCGGTACTGGGAGGCACGAATTTCCTGGCGATGTCCGTCGGTGAGAAGCGCGCCAAGGAAATTGCGTTCATGTGCCGCCGTTATCCGGCGGAAAAAGCGCTGGAGCTCGGCCTGATCAACGCGGTGGTGCCGGCCGACCAGCTGGAAGACGAAGTCACCCAATGGGCCGATGAACTGCTGTGCATGAGTCCGCGTTATCTGGAAATCGCCAAGATCAGCTCCAACGTCTTGTGGAACCAGTGCC
>SMWD01000121.1 GCA_004357495.1 Gammaproteobacteria bacterium | reverse complement strand
TGATCGTGACCTCGAGCAGTTCCTCGCGCGTGCCCACCAGGTTGACCTCGAGTACGCCGGATACGCCTTCGATCTGCTCCTTCAACTGGTTCGCAATGGTATACAGCGCGCGCTCCGGCGCATCGCCGGTCAGCGTCAGCACGAGCATCGGGTCGAAGCGCGAGAACTTGATCTCGCTGACTCGCGGCTCGTCGGCATCGGCCGGTAACTCGGCTTTGGCAAAGTCGACGCGCTCGCGCACGTCCTGCAAGGCCTGGGCGATATCGACCTCCGGCTGGAATTCGAGATTGATCGTCGCACGACCTTCGGATGCCGACGCCACCATTTCCTTGATGCCGCTGATGGTGCGCAATTCCTGTTCCATCGGCCGCACGAGCAGCCGCTCGGCGTCTTCCGGCGATACGCCTTCCAGGCGCATCGCGACATTGACAAACGGGAACGCGACGTCGGGTTCGGCCTCCTTGGGCATATTCTGGTACGACACGATGCCCGCCACGACGATCATGACGAAGGCCAGCATGACCGTTCGCGTGCGGTCGATGGCGATGTCGACGACTGACTTCACTGCAACTGCTCCGTGCCAGCCTCGGAATTGGCGAGCGCCGTATCGGACTGGTCGTATACCGACTCGACCGTCTGGCCGACGGCGACGTAACCTTGTCCCAGCGTGATGATCCTGGCTGATTCGGGCAGACCGGTGACCCAGACACCGGCCTGGTTCGACACGGCCATTTCGACCGGGAAGAATTCGACGCGATCGAAATCATCGACGATCTTGATGCCCACGACGCCGTCCGCATCGAGCGTCAGCAGAGACGGAGAAATTTTATGCGCCAGCGCCTCGCCACCCGGCAGTTCCATTTGTGCCGTCACGCCCGCCGGCAGGCGGCCGTCCGGATTGGGCACTTCGAGTTCGACTGTGAAAGTGCGGGTTGCCTGATCGGCGACGACCGAAATATAGCGGATGCGGCCCGTGATCTCCTGACCGGTGGCGAGCTTTGCGCGCCCGATTTCGCCGACCTGCACGAACTGTGCATCCCGTTCCGCGATCGTGCCCGTGACGATGATGCTCGTGTTATCGATAAAATTTGCCACGTTGTCGCCGGCCCGGACGAAATCACCGATCTCGACTTCGCGTTCCTGCAGTACGCCATCGAATGGCGCGCGCACAACCATGTACTCGAGGTCGAGTTTCGCGCGGATGAGTTCGGTACGCGCGGACTCGAGGCGCGACATTGTTTCTGCGATCTGGGTTGCCGAGACATAGCCGTCAGACTGCAACTTTAACTGGGCCTCGTAACTTGTGCGCGCTTCCGCGACGCTTGCTTCGGCCTGGGCGAGGCGCGCTTTGCGGTCGCGCAGGTCCAGCCGCAGGATCACGGCGCCTTTCTTCAGCGGTCGCCCGCGTACGGCGTCGACGGACACGACGCGGCCCTCGGTTTCAGAACTGATCTCCACCGTGCGTGCCGGCGCGGTCTGGCCATACACGTTTATGTAGCGAATAATCCGTTCAGCACGCTGCGCACTGATTTGCACCCGGGTCGGCCCTGCGGTGGAGCCGACGATCAGCGTGGTGCTTGCCACGTGCCCGGACGAGCCGATTGACCCTGATGCCATCCAGATGACGACGATCAGGGACACCCCAACGGCGAGGATCCACGGTCGTTCGGCGATTTGCTTGCTGATACTCATACTCGGTTCTCTAAATTAGTGGTCTGCGCCGTCGAACTGGATTCAATCCGTGCATCCACGCGTTTGTTACGGGTGCTCGTTGCCGGCAGCAGCAGCGAACGGTTCTCTTCGACATAACTGGCCATTGCCGTCGCCAGCGCCTTGCCGAAACCGAGCACGAAGCGCGTGCCGGGCGGCACGTCGGGGCCGAATTCCTGCTCGATCAGGTCGAGTCGGGCCACGCCGTCACTCAGGGTCTGATTCCAGTTGGTCAGCATTTGCTCGAGTTGCTCGGGTTCCAGATAGTCGGCGAAGTACATGGCCACCAGATACTCCGAGCGCAGTTTGTGTTCGGGGCTGGCGTCGGCCAGTGAGGTCTCGAACACCTGCCTGCCGGCCTCGGTAATGCGATAGACCTTGCGATCGGGTTTTTTATCCTGGGGCATCGCATGGCATTGCACGAGGCCCTGGTCGGCCAGCACGGCGAGACTCGGGTAAATCGAGCCGTAACCGGCCGGGTAGAAGTGCTTGAAGGTCGACTCGAATTGCTTTTTCAGGTCGTAACCGCTGGCGTCGCCGTCGCAGAGCAGACCAAGGCAGAGCGTCTTGATATCCATAGGATTAATATCGCATATAGGGTTTTTTGAAATTCAGATCGACAGATATGGGGCGCATATATATCGAGGCGATACCTTAGCCGCAAGCCCTGCGGCATTGCTACCGGCCGCACTCGGGCGCCGCTGCCGGGTTCGAAATCGATGTGAAGAAATGTCAGCCGGATCAATGATTAAGCTGGATATCCTCCAGCCGGGGGGGGTTGTAACTTTTTGTAACACCCTGCGCGTCGGTACCGATGTGCCGGTCACCGGCGCATCGGCATCCGGCCGGGTGCGGTGGATCGGCGTACAATGCGTGGCATCGGGTGATGTCATGAATTTCCTGCGTTTTTGCCTGTGTCTGATCGGTTGGCTGGCCATCCTGCCGGTCTGTGCCGGCGGTCCGCCGGAGTCGGCCAGCGTGGCGGTATTCGGCACCGACCCGGACCTGTCTGCGGGCGCTACGGCACTGCGGCTGGGCGATTTCGAGACGGGCATCCGCCTGACGCTGCTGGGCCTGAAGCACGCTCCGAGCCCGCGAAATCGTGCCAGTGGGTTCAGTAATCTGTGCGCGGGCTATGTCGGCGCGCATCAGTACGACAAGGCCATCGAGGCCTGCGATGCCGCACTCAAAATCAGCCGGAACAATTGGCACATCTATAACAATCGCGCGCTGGCGCTGCTTGGTTTGGGGCGGGTGGCAGAAGCTCGTCGCGACCACGCGACCGGTCTCGTGCTGAAGCCCGCCGCAGCGACGCTCGAACAAGTTGGCAGCTTGATCGATGCGCGCGCTGCGGAGGGGGTGCTCGCCGGGGTCGGTGCTGCGGAATCTGCCGCTGCCGCGGAATGACTGCCGAGCCGGATTTTTCCGACTCAGTTTATTACGGGCTTATACATATTCGCTGCTGCGGTTGACGATGGTAGTATGCCGCGCAACTTCGATTTACTACCGATTTCAAGTTACACCACGAGGGACCGATGATGGCGGACAAGAACTTTTCCCGCAGAACTTTTTTCCAGACGCTGGCAGTCGCGCTGCCGGCCGGTACCGTCGCGTTGCAAAACACGGCGCAGGCAGCGGATCTGCCGCAACTCGACCCCAGCGACCCAACCGCCAAGGCGCTGATGTATGTACACGATGCCGCGGATGTCGATACCGCGAATCCGGCGGCGGCCCGGTTCGAAGTCGGCCAGACCTGCGACAATTGCGCCCAGATCCAGGGCAACGACGGCGACGCGTGGCGGCCGTGCGGCATCTTCCCGGGCAAGGTCGTAGCCGCCGCGGGCTGGTGCAGCGTCTGGGTCGCCAAAGCCTGATCGCCCGGAGCCATCGATGCATGTCTTCGGCATTGCCGGTTACAAGAATGCCGGGAAGACAACGCTGGTCGTGGAACTGGTGCAGGAACTGACCGCGCGCGGCCTGCGGGTCGCAACCGTAAAGCACGCGCACCACGAATTCGACATCGATCATCCGGGCAAGGACAGCTATCTGCATCGCGAGGCCGGCGCAACCGAGGTCATCGTGGCGTCGGCGCGTCGCTGGGCGCATATCAAAGAGCTGGCCGATACCCCGGAACCTTCATTGGACGAGTTGCTGAGGCATTTCGGCGACGTCGACCTGGTGCTTGTCGAAGGCTACAAGCATGGCGATCATCCGAAACTGGAGATCCGGCGTAGCGGTGTCGATACGCCGCTCCTGGCCGGCACCTCCGGGTCGATCCGTGCGGTGGTCTGCGATGTGCCCCTGGACGGGCTGCCGGTGCCGGTGCTCGACCGTGCCGATCTGCCGGCGATTGCTGATTTCATCCTGGCGGAGTGCGGGGTGGGGTGAGTTGGGAATCGCGGCTGAAGCCGCTCCTACAAAAGCTGCGATCTTTCAGTTCGGGACGGGTTGCAGAAAGCGGGTCGGGTACATTGCGTCGCGCCGTAAGCTGCGCGCCGGTCCGGTGGCCGGTCATCGAGGGTGATCTGCGGGTGTTCTTCGCTTTGCGGCTCTGTCAGCCGGCATGACGCCGCAACGCCTCGACCACACAGCCGGGAACCGGAAACGGCGACTGACCGAAACCCAGCCGAAACACTTCGCGGCCCTGCGGCGCAAGACGCACGGTGTCTGGCACCACCCCGGTCCTGATAGTGACGCTTACAATCCTGTGCCGAAGCTCATATTCAGCGACGCGTAGTAGAAGCCGCCGTTGAACCCGAACGGCGTCGTGCGCCGGCTGAACGGGAAGATACCATTGAAGCTGGTATCCGCCCGCTGCTGATCCGGTGTCGTATCGAAGACATTGTCGACACCCACCGTCAGCTCGATGCTGTCGGTAAACGCCCAACTGCCGCGGATATCGACCAGCCACTTGCCAGTGAAGGTCTGATCCAGGCAAGTCTGCGTCGCCTCACAGGCCGTACCCGAAGACTCGGTGGATTTAACATCGCCGAACCAATTGGCGCGCGTCAAAAACGAGAAAGGACCACGTGCGTACGTGCCGGTCAGAATGTAGTGATTTTTCGGCTGGCCGGACTCCAGCCAGATGACTTCCTGCCGGCTGAACAAGGTGTTCTCCGCCCCGGGCGAATCGATCAGCGAATCCGGCACGCGGATTTCATCGACGCTCGTATTCGTCCAGTTGAAACCCGCGTTCATGCCGAACTGGCCGCCGGCCCATTCGAAGTTATAGTCGAGAATCAGGTCGATACCGGAGGTTTCCGTGTCGATCGAATTGGAGAAAAACTGTGCGGAATTGACGCCAAACGGCTGCAGAATCTCCCTGATCGGACAGGAACCCGCTACAGCACATGCGCCACCCGTATCGTCCTCGGCAGTGAAGCGCCCGGACAAGACGACACGATCATCCACCTCGATATAGTATGCATCGGCCGTCAGCGAGAACGCATCGGTCGGCGTCCAGGTAAAGCCGACACTGAGGTTGGTGGAGTCCTCTTCCTCCAGCTCCCCGATACCAAAACCGTTGCGCACGACGTCGCTGTCGTTACGGAACGTACCGACTTCCGTCGGCACGTTCGGCACACCATTGACGGTCACAAACTGCGTGCTCGTGTTGTTGAAGAACTGCTGCTGCAACGACGGCGCGCGGAACCCCGTGCTGGCCGAAGCGCGCAGCGCAACATTATCGACCACGAAGTAGCGGGTCGCGATCTTGAAGTTGGTCGTATCGCCGAAGTCGTCATAGTCCTCGTAGCGGACCGCGACGTCCACCAACCAGCGTTCGTTCACATCGACTTCAAAGTCGACGTAGACGGCAAACGCATCACGGTCCTCGTCCACTTCGTTCACCGGCTGGAAACCCGGAAAAACCTGGATGCCGGCCGCCGGCGTACCGCCGAACTGGTTCGGTTCGTTGGCTACAATTCCGGTATCCGGATCACCAATGGTTGTCGGACCGGCAAAAGATGCAAACTCTCCCGCTTCGAGCTCGTAACCGTCCTGACGATACTCAAAACCATAACTGAGCGCCGCGCCATCGGCAATCTCGAACGCATTGGAAAAATCCAGATTGAACACGATCAGATCCGAAGTCAGCATGCCGGCGCTCGCGCTGGTCGGGCTGGCCAGACCGAGCGCGACGTTGTTCGAATTGGTGATGATGAACTCGAACTCGTTTTCGCCGTACACGAAGCTGGCATCGTAGCTGAAGCTGCCGATCTCGCCCTCAAAACCGAGCCCGAAGGAAATATCATCGACCTCGGTGTTGATCAGCGGCAGAAAACCGGTGCCGTCGCTGCCGTCGCCGATCGATTCAAAGTGAATCAACGGGTTCGACCGCGCGTCGTTGTCGCGCCGGTAAAAACCGCCGGATTCACCTTCACGGCTCGCATAGGTACCAAATGTATAGAACTCTAATGAATCGCCCATGATCGGAATGCCGGCATTCCACGCGAAGTAAATATTCTCCGAGTCCGGGTCGCCGTAGCGGTGATTCAGACGGTCGAACGTTTCTTCGCGCGAATCCAGCGTGCAGGGACCGCCGCAATCATTGGCCCCAAGCTGCGCCTGGCCGAGCACCTGCTCATCAAAGGTGAACAGCTGTCGGGGGTCCGGGCCGGCGCGGTTGGTGCGGTCACGGTCGCGATACTCGCCGGTCAGGTTGATGAAGCCGCCCAACACCGGGAAGCCCGCATTGACGCTGGCAATGAACTGGTCGCCATCGTCTTCGTAGGTCTGCCCCCATTGTATGAACGGATCGATCGTCTCGGTCTGATCCTTGAGCACAATGTTGATGACGCCGGCGATCGCGTCGGAACCATACTGCGCCGCCGCGCCGTCACGCAGCACTTCGATGCGCGCAATGGAACTGGCCGGGATCGCGTTCAGATCGACGCCGGCCGTGCCGCGGCCGATCGAACCGTTGACATGCATCAGCGCCGTGCTATGGCGACGCTTGCCGTTGACCAGCACCAGCGTCTGGTCAGGCTGCATGCCGCGCAACGTGGCCGGGCGAACGATGTCCGTACCGTCACTGATGGTCGAGGTCGAGAAGTTGAAGGAGGGCGCCGCATACTGCAGCATCCGGCTGGTTTCGGTCTGACCGAAGTTGCGTAGCGTGGTGGCATCGAACACATCCACCGGCACCGCCGAATCGACGGCCGACCTTTGTTTCGAGCCACGACTACCCAGCGTGATGAGTTCTTCCCTGGCGCCGTCCTGAGCACTTACCGGACTGAACGAAAATCCGGCCACAATTAAAACCAGAATGAGTAGCAGAGTGGTACGGCAAAAAAATGGCTGTGTAACGGACGAAGTGATCTCGCGTGTCATGGCACAGTCTCCTGTTGCGAAAAAACTACAATTTGAGCAAGTACGCACAAGCCTCACTCAATCGCATACCGCAGATAATACCTATGTGAGCTGTTTTAGCAACACCTCTGTTCGATTACTTGGTGGCGACACGGACAACACCTCCCGCCTGCCGGCCAGGCACGCCGATCCACCTGTCACCGTCCGGATTACGCAACCGGGCTACCGGTTGCACTCTGTATCCATGTGCAACACCCGGGCGGGCAGCACCAGGCTGGTACCCGCCGCGGCTACAGTCGCAAGGATGCGGATGTTGAGTTCCTCGGCCAATTCGAGGTAGACGCCCCAGTCCGTGGTGCTCAGATAGGCATTGACTTCGATTTTCAATACGTCGTCGCCAAACTCTTTGCAACGTACGCGGCGACTGTCCGGCAAGACCCGCTGATGCGAATCCAGTAACTCGCGAATACCTTCGAGGATATGTCGGAGCTGCTCCGGCGTCGTGTCATAGCGCAGGCGCAGATCCTGACGGTAGCGGATCTTCTCGCGGGCTGAAATATTGTCGATGTATCAATGGTGTCTGACACCTTTTCCGCTATATAGGCATCCGCGAGTGGCTCTGAATATGGCGGAGAAAAACATGTCAAAATAGCGCCCATGCCGTATCGATATTTCCTGTTCTACGTCATCATTGCTCTGGCGTATTTGCCGGCCATGCCGGTGACGGCTGCTGACAGCGCGGTCATTCTGATGTATCACCGTTTCGGTGAAGACCGCTATCCGTCCACCAGTATCCGCGTTGAGCAATTCGAGGCGCAGCTCAAACACCTGCG